>CANBWF010000032.1 GCA_947373075.1 Actinomycetota bacterium
TGGACTCGTAAAACCAAGGTTGCACATAATTTGTTTGAAGCGCTGATCCACGCTTGACCAAACCAAATACGTAAACGCCGTCAACAGGCGAACCCAGCGCCTTGTCTCCATCGAATTTAATCGAAAAAGAATTTGGCTTTGTCGAGGACGGCGTATTTATTAGCACTGAAATATCTGGGTGAGTAGTTCCTTGACTTAAATGCGGGTCAGCTAGCACTTGCGCCAACTCACTTCGAGTTTTTAATGGGCCAAAAGTAACCAAATCTAAGTGCGTATTTTTCTGTGGCATTGCTGCGGTAAATGATCCATTGATTTCTACCGCATGCTTTTTACCTGATGCGCTGTTGGTTACTTGTACTGAGTTGATCGTCAACTCTTCATCTATGGCCTGGGCTGGAATTGCAAATGCACCACTTAACAGTGCAATAAAGGTGGTGCAAAGAAGGTTACGGATTACCAATGTCGCCTTGCGACTCATCTGATAATCACTCACTCCTCAAGAATACTTGGCGCGCATGCATCTCAATGCCCGCGCAACATTTAGGCTAGGAAGCGCGATGAATCAATCACCCGAACTAATAGCTACTTCAGTAGTAACCCAGGCGCTGGGTCAGATGTCTGATGTGATGGCACTGGGTCAGTTATTCGCTGATTCAGGTTTCGAGTGCGCGCTTGTTGGTGGGCCAGTTCGTGACCTCATTTTGGACCGCAAAATCAAGGATTTAGATTTCACCACAAATGCAACCCCCGCCGAGATGCTGGAGTTTCTGACTCCTTGGGCCGATACGGTTTGGGACATTGGAATTGAGTTTGGCACTATCGGAGTACGCCGTGGATCATTCATGGCTGAAATCACCACATATAGGTCTGAGAAGTATGACGAAACCAGCCGCAAGCCAGTAGTTGCGTTCGGTGAATCACTGGCCGATGACCTCATTCGTCGCGATTTCACAATTAACGCCATGGCCGTGCGTATCCCTGAACTTGAGTTTATTGACTTACACGGTGGTGTCAGCGATTTATTGCGTCGCCTTATTCGTACTCCGCGCGAAGCCGAACTATCTTTTTCGGATGATCCACTGCGGATGATGCGAGCAGCTCGCTTTGCCAGCCAGTTGGGCTTCACCCCAGTAGCAGACGTAATAATTGCAGCCACTGATATGGCACAGCGACTAGAAATTGTTTCGGCCGAGCGCATTTCAGATGAGCTTTCTAAATTGCTACTTGGAGAATTTCCAACTGCTGGTTTAGAAATCCTTGAAGGCACAACATTAGCGAATTACATTTTGCCCGAATTGCCTGCTCTGCAACTTGAGATTGATGAACACCACAGGCATAAAGATGTGTACGAGCACAGCCTGCAAGTTCTCCAGCAGGCGATAGATCTGGAAACTACGCATGAACCGGCCTGCGAACCCGATCTTGTTTTGCGCCTCGCCGCTCTGTTACACGACATCGGTAAACCAAAAACGCGAAAGTTTGAATCTGGCGGTGGCGTTAGTTTCCATCATCATGAAGTTGTTGGCGCCAAGATTGCCCGCAAGCGGTTAATAGCGCTTCGTTATCCAAACGATGTTATTGATTCAGTCTGTAAATTGATTGAATTACATTTGCGCTTCCATGGTTACGGCCAAGGTCAGTGGACTGATTCTGCAGTACGCAGGTATGTGCGTGACGCTGGTGATGAACTAGTGCGACTGCACAAATTGACTCGAGCTGATTGCACCACACGTAACCAACGTAGAGCGCTAATTTTGGCAACAACTTACGACGATTTAGAACAGCGCATTGCTGTGCTATCCGAGCAAGAGGAACTTCAGGCAATGCGGCCCGATTTAGATGGCGCACAGATTATGGAGATTTTGGGTATCTCGCCTGGCCCACAAGTGGGCAAGGCGTACAACTATCTACTAAATTGTCGATTAGATGAAGGCCCGTTGGGTTACGACGCTGCCGTTTCGCGCCTGCTTAGCTGGTGGCAAGACCAACAGCATTAAGTTGCTATTTTCGCTTGCTTGATTTCTCGAATTAGATAAGCACATCCAACGAATGTGACAGCAATTGTCGCGCTACTTAACGCGGAATACTTTTGCAGAGCTGGGATAAGTGCAAAAGCAGAAATACCCAACACCAATGCCCCATTTAGCAACATGTCAAAAATAGAAAACACTCGCCCGCGTTGCGCGTCATCGATGGTTGCTTGAATTGTTGTATCTGCATTTATCTTTAGGAACTGCCCAGTGAACGCGATAGTAAGTGCAGCAATGCAGACTGAAACTAGTGATGCAATCTGGATCGCGATAGCAACAATGGGCAGGCAAGCGATACATGATGTGATGCTGGCTAGGCGCAAGTGTGCCTGTCGAATAACGCGGTGTCCCTCATGGTCTGGTTCAGAAAGCAAGAACACGCTGATCATCGCCGCAATAAATGCGCCAAGTGCTGCGCTACCTGCACATGCACCAAAGTCTGAAATTGAGTTCGTGACTTTGCCGGCTGAACTCCAAGTGGTTCGCGAAAGAATTAATGCGTAGATAGTTGTAATACCGAAGGCGAATCTTTGCAGTGACGCAGCGTAGATACTGTTGCGCGCACTCGTTGATTCGCGCAGAGTTTTTAAGCCAATGTAGAGGTCATGAATTGAAGTTTTGAAGTGGTGGCTGACCTTACCTGAGACACCTGTTGGACCCAATACCATTTTTGGCTTTATGCGGGTAGCCAAGTAACCAGCTATGAGTGTGCATAGTGCGCCAATCAGAATCAACAACGAGTTCGCGCGGTCTGAGCTTCCGAAAAAGTGTTGCGCACCGATGCCAAGACCGGCAGCAATGGCTGCACTAGTAGTGCCCAAAGTTGGGAATAATGCATTTGCTGTTACTAAATTTTCTCGGGTTACAACATGGGGAACACTGGCAGCCAAACACGCTTGGATAAAGCGGTTTGCGCCCAAGCTAGTCAGGACTAACCCGGCAAGCAAGGCATTTTGCCCATGGTTTAACACGACCAGACAAATTGAGAGCATCAGAACACAGCGCAGTATGTTCGACCAAAGCAAGATTTGTTGGCGTGACCATCGATCGATGAAGACGCCAACGAATGGTCCGACTATTGAATATGGCACTAACAAAATTGCGAAAGCTACTGCAATTCCGGTGGCACTGTTTTGTCTCTCGGGTGAAAAAAGGACAAATGAAGTTAATGCAGTTTGCAGCAGCCCATCACCAGATTGTCCAGAGATACGAACTGATAGAAGAAGCCTGGCGTTGCGAACTTGAAAAATGCGGACAATCCGCTTTATCGCTTCAGTCATCTTTTTGGCCGCCAGCTTCATTGATTTCATTTTTAGCGTACCGCCGAATTGCTCAAAGTTTGGGAGCAAATGTGAATGGGACCTAGCCCGAAGGCTAAGTCCCATTCGTAAGTTAAGGAGATTCTATATTTATGCTTCGCCGTTAATGAAAGCTTCAACTTCAAGACGGCACTTGGTGTCGTCGTACTGAACTGGTGGGCTCTTCATGAAGTAGCTTGATGCTGACAAGATTGGGCCACCAATGCCACGATCCAGAGCAATCTTTGCCGCGCGGATAGCGTCGATGATTACACCTGCTGAGTTTGGTGAATCCCAAACTTCAAGTTTGTATTCAAGGCTCAATGGCACATCGCCGAATGCGCGACCTTCAAGGCGAACGAACGCCCACTTGCGGTCGTCAAGCCATGCAACATAGTCACTTGGACCAATGTGGACGTTACGAGCACCAATGTCATGTGACAACTGTGAAGTAACAGACTGGGTCTTTGAAATCTTTTTGGACTCAAGACGTTCGCGTTCCAGCATGTTCATGAAGTCCATGTTCCCGCCAACGTTTAGTTGGTAGGTACGATCAACGATTACCCCGCGGTCTTCAAAAAGTTTCGCAAGTACGCGGTGTGTGATGGTTGCGCCAACCTGGCTCTTGATGTCATCGCCAACGATTGGGACCCCAGCTGCAGTGAACTTGTCTGCCCACTCTTTGGTGCTTGCAATGAAGACTGGAAGTGCGTTTACAAATGCAACTCCGGCATCAATTGCGCACTGTGCATAGAATTTTGCAGCTTCTTCTGAACCAACTGGCAAGTAACAAACTAAGACGTCTGCGCCAGAGTTCTTTAGCGCTGCAACAACATCTACTGGAGTTTCGTCTGATTCAACGACCATTTCCTGGTAGTACTTGCCTAGACCATCTAGAGTTACACCGCGCTGAACGGTTACGCCACTTGGCGGAACGTCAGCAAATTTGATGGTGTTGTTTTCGCTGGCGTGGATTGCCGAAGCTAGATCCTGGCCAACCTTTTTTGCATCCACATCAAATGCTGCAACGAACTTAACGTCACTGATGTGGTACGGACCGAACTGCACATGCATTAGTCCTGGAACTTGTGCTTTAGGGTCAGCATCTTTGTAATACTCGACACCTTGCACTAATGATGAGGCACAGTTTCCTACACCTACGATTGCTACTTTTACTGTATTCACTGGATTAGTCTCCTTAACTTTCAGTGATGGTTCTTGCGATTGCTATTTTCTTACTCGAGTTACCCCGAGAAGTTTCTTGGGCACTAGCTTCTTCACGAGCAATTAGCTCGTTGAGCCAGCGCACTTCACGCTCTAATGCGTCAAGTCCGTGCTGTTGTAACTCCAAGGTGTACGTATCAAGACGTTCACGACCTTTGGCTAAGTTCTGCTGCAGTTGATCTAAGCGTTCTTCGATTCGGCTTCTGCGACCTTGCAAGATGTGGATTCGGGTGCCACTTTCTGTCTGACTAAACAGCGACATTCGGATGGCAAATAGTTCATCGTCCCAAGCACCAGGACCATTGTCGGCAACTAGTTCACCTAGTTGACTCTGACCAGCAGCAGTGAGTGTGTAAACAATGCGGGTGCGTTTGCGATATGGGCTGTCAGGATTGGCATCTTGTTCAGTAATCAAGCCACGTTCAACTAATGACTTGAGTGTTGGGTACAGCGCACCAAAAGAGATTGAATTAAATAGTCCGAATACCGAAACTAAACGTTTGCGTAGTTCGTAGCCGTGAGCTGGGTTTTCGGATAGGACACCAAGCACAGCAAGTTCTAATGCTGCTGAGCGCTTGGCCATCAAATTCCCTTAAATAGTGCTTTTATGATGTATCAAAATGATACATCTATAAGATACAGCAAACCGGTCTGCAACCCCAATCAGACGCCCCTATGGGCGTGTGGGTTTAGAGTAACTGTGTGGCTAAGTCTGGAAATACCCCAAGTATCAAGGGATATCGCATGGGCGGCAGTTTCACGACGCCACCTCGCCAAGTTCCGTACCCAGCGCAGGAAGTAGCTGATCCAACAAGACCCCGAAATGTTTTGGACTATGTTTTGTCTCGTCGCGCAGTCCTTGAGGAACTGAAGCGAAATGCGCTAATGACGGAACAGATTTGTGACGCCGATCCATATTTACTGCGGGCTGCTCAGCATCATGGTGAGCAAACCGAGCGTAAATGCCCTATTTGCGCAAAAAGTGAACTAGTTCATGTCACATATGTTTTTGGCGATGACTTGGGATACCAATCTGGCCGCGTCAAGTCTTCAACCGAGTTAACCGAAATGGCATTTGAATATGGGCATTTCCAAATCTATGTTGTTGAAGTTTGTCAGCGATGTGAATGGAACCATCTTTACCTGTCTTATGCATTAGGCGATGGCAAGCCACGTCCAATACCGCGAAAACCAAAAGATGTGTTGGAATAGGTAAGTGATTAACTACCCACGGCGTGGCAGAACTGGTATTCGTCGATGGATTCCCTCGTGGCGGTTAATTTTTGGGCTGGGTTTAACTGGTGTAGCACTTCTATTTCTTGCGCTGTTTTTATCAGTGAAGTTCATTGCAGTTCCGCCACCGAATTCATTAGCTCAATCACAAACGACGATTTTTTATTATGACGATGGAAAAACAGAAATCGGACGGATCGGCACGACCAACCGGATCTCTGTTGCCTTGAAGCGTGTTCCATTAACCACGCAGCATGCAGTTCTGGCTGCCGAAGATCGTCAGTATTACGAGCATGGTGGCGTTTCATATCGCGGTATTGCCCGGGCACTTCTCAACAACATCAAAGGTTCCGCACAACAAGGTGGGTCAACAATCACCCAACAGTATGCCAAGAATGCCTACTTAACCCAGAGCCGAACCATCACACGCAAACTCAAAGAGCTAATTCTTTCAATCAAACTTGAAAGCACAATAAGTAAAGACAAAATTCTTGAAGACTACCTGAACACAATTTATTTTGGCCGCGGTGCGTACGGTCTTGAAACGGCATCAAATCAATATTTCGGTAAAGAGACTTACGAACTAAATGTTGCACAGTCGGCAGTACTTGCTGCGATCATTCAGGCGCCAAATGGACTAGCCCCAGAATCTAATTTGTCTGGGCTTAAATCGCGTTGGAACTATGTACTAGATGGCATGGTTACCCAAGGCTGGCTTGCAAAAGCGGATAGGGACGCACTGGTATTCCCACACATCCGCGAATACTCATTACCAAACTCATTTTCTGGTCCACGCGGATTCTTATTGGAGCAAGCTCGACAGGCACTGTACAAACAGGGCGTAACTGAAGATGAACTCAATCTTGCTGGCTATCGAGTTACGACAACTTTCAATAAGCAGGCAGAAGATTCAGCTATCGCAGCCGTACAAAGTGAAGGTCCAACATCAGGAAATTCCGGATTGCGCATTGGTCTTGCCTCGGTTCGGCCAGGCACTGGTGAAGTCGTGGCAATTTATGGCGGCTCCGATTACTTAAAAGACCAACTGAATAATGCCACCCAAGCCATCGGACAAGGTGGTTCAACATTCAAACCATTCACACTTGCTTCCGCATTTGAAAATGGTTTCACATTGAACTCCATGTTTAGCGGGCGCAATGGCACTTATGTCCGAAATTACCGCGTAACTAATTACGGCGGCGAATCTTGGAGTGGAAATATTAGTTTGCTTATGGCCACCGAGAATTCAGTTAACTCGGCATTCGTCCAATGTGCTGATCGCATTGGAACTGAAACTGTTTTAGATGCAGTAAAGCGCGCTGGAATGCCAAAAGATACTGCTGGTTTGAATGCTGGATTAACGTTAACGCTAGGAACTGCGAGTCCACATGTTGTTGACGAAGCTGGAGCTTACGCAACATTTGCTGCTCACGGTATTCAGGCAAGTCCGGTTTACATAAAGAGAATCATTGACCTTTCGGGTAAAAAAGTTTTTGAATTGAAACCAAAAACAAAGCGGGCTTTTAGTGCCCCTGTTGCCGACACCGTAAGTTATGCGCTGCAGAAAGTTGTGCAAGTAGGAACTGGCTTTGCAGCTCGCGCATTAGGTAGACCAGCAGCTGGTAAAACTGGAACAACAAATGACAACATGTCGGCTTGGTTCTCTGGCTTTACTCCTGAGTTAGCAACATCAGTGATGCTGGTTAAAGACGATGCAAATGGCAATCCAACTTCGCTAGCTGGAACTGGTGGAATGTACAAAGTAACTGGTGGGTCTTTCCCAGCACGTATATGGACTGCGTATATGAAAGGTGCATTGGCTGGGACAAAAGTTACTCAGTTCGCACCGTTACCAAAAGGTCCGTTGAGCACGTTAGCACCCGGCAAGCCTTCACCTAGTGCAAATGTATGGGTGACCGCGGTGCCATCAGCATCGGTAACTTCAACAGCTCTGCCAAGTCTGTCTCCAACCACAGATCCAACACAAAGCCCTTCGAGCACTCCAGAGCCAATTGATAAAGATCACGCGTTACTGCCCGATGTAACCAACTCATCAACTGGTGGAGTATTAGATACTTCGGCAAGCGATCTGCTAATTGCTTTGGGCTTCAACCCAGTTCTCTCACCTGTTGATGGCAGCGATCCGTCACTGCCAATGTATGTAATTAGTCAGTCACCAGCGGGCAACGCTGTTGTTCTAAAGGGAACAACCGTAGTTCTTACGACTTCTAATATCGCGCCGTAGTTTATTTCCAGATTACGGCGTCAAAATTTGCAGTTGTATTGCGAACCGTGCAAGCAATCTCATCGCCAACATTTATTGCACAGTTGTCAGCCCACAGCATCGATACCTGCATGTGCGGTGGTTCGACAAAATTTAAGTTGTTTCCGTTAAATGTAAATGGCGATCGGATTTTGCCAACTGCTTGTGCAAGTCCTTCAACAACAGCGATTCCTCGTTTGCGCAAACTTGATGTCGTAATCGGCGCAGCAAGCGCAACTCCGTGTGCGGTGCCACCACTTACGACCACCACTTTATGGCCACCAGAGTTTTGTTGATAGCCCGCTTTGTCATTGGCGGCAATCTCGTGAACTGCCAATACTGTTCCAGTCACGGAAAGAGCATTTGGGTTACCAAGCCAAAGCGATGTGCCTAATCTAATTTGTATTTGCACATCAGGCTGCTCGCGTTTAATTTGTGCAATCTCGGTAGCCGTCAAATGTGAAGCGCTAATGGTCATTGGGCCATTCGTTGTGTCAGTGGTTTCACTAAGCCACGAAATCCAGCCCACAATTTCCCGAACCTTATTCGAGTTGCTATTAACCCCGGCTGTTTCAAACTTGGTCAATTTACTAATAGTCGGTTGCACGATAGGTAGGTGTAATGAAAAACCAACTACAGAAATGTCTTGGCCAAGTTTTTTGAGTACCTCAGCAATTTGATGTGGCGCAAGGCCAAAGCGGTTCATTGAAGTTAGGGCTTCAACCCAAATCTTCTGCACCCCGATTTTTTTAACAACTTCCAATTCTGTTGCGCTAACAACAGCAATCAAGCGGTCAGCGTGCCCTTCCAGAAGTGATGTCCAATGTCCACTAGCTAATGTGTCGGATGAACTGACCGGCTCAAGAACTACAACTTGTCCGCTGAAGTTTTCAAGAACTTCCGCAGCCTCCCAAATTGTGCCGACGCAGACTTGGTTTAGCTCTAATTTGGTGACCTCATCGGCGAGTATGCCGCGTCCAAATCCGTAGCCATTGCCTTTAATTACAGGAAGAACATGTGCCCCGGCATCCTGATACTGCGCAATGACACTGCTTAAATGTGCGCGAAACTTATTTGCCTCTACGGTAAGTGCGAATGTCATGATTTATCTCCGGCGCCCCATGTAGAACGTGAATGCTTTAGCCAGTAACGGCGAAACGTTGTAATCCCATTCCCCGACATACTCTTGAGCATATCCGCCAGTGCCAAGTTTGAATTGAATTAGTCCGAACAGATGATTGCTTGTGTCTAATGTGTCGGAAATTCCGCGTAGGTCGTAGGTTGAACAGCCAGCAGCTAGAGCGTGGCTAATCATTGCCCATTGAATTGCATTGCTCGGTCGCAAGTCGCGCGCTGCAGTTGTAGAGGCTCCATATGAATACCAAGCATGTTCGCCAACCTGGGTCAATGTTGTTGCGGCAATCGCGCCATCGTGATCATCATGTTCTGCGATAAATAGTTCGATTCGATTCTGATCTTCAGCCTTCATGGCTTTGTACATGTGCTGAAAGTATTCCAATGGTCTAGGCGTAAATCCATCGCGCTTAGCTGTTTCGATATAGCAGGTGTGGAATGCTGGTATGTCTGCGTAACTACCGACTCGAATTCGGACTCCAGACTTTTGCGCTTTGCGAATATTGCGTCGCCACAACTGGTTGAATCCCTGTAAAAGTTCATCTTCAGTTTTGTCTCGTAAGTTCAATTGAAAAACAAAGCGCGGCTGGAAGTCGCCAAACTCTGCTTCGCTTGCACTCGGCTGCTCCCAACCGTTCTTAGCTAGGTTTTCTATTAGCTGGCCAGCTGCTTCATTTACTTCGTCAGCTTTAAGTTCACTGATCTTCTTTGCTTGCTCACCAGCAATGGCTTCTTTAAGATTTTCGTTATTCCAAGTGCGCGCCCAAACATGCGGACCCATTTTCAGTTGAAAAATATTGTTAGCTTTAGCAAAACTAATTAGCGCCCGAAGCGCTTCTGCCACAATTTCTGATTTCTCCCAAGGCAGGTCAGGGCCTTCCGGTAAATAGCCAAAGTAGCGATCGATTTTAGGCAATTTACGAGTTAGCAGAAGCCCTGCTCCAACTATTTGGTCATTATCGAACCAACCAAGTGATTTTGCCGACCAATCACTTTTCACAATGCCCCATGCTGGAGTTTGCAAAAATGAAACACTCGAACGCGCATTTATATAAGCCAGATGTTCCTCTGTACTAATGTGTCGCACATCCATGTGATTAAACCTACCGACTGTTTTAGTTCAACGAACTATTCAGCAGCGCAATGTCGGCAACAACACCATCGCTTGGTGTTTCCAAAATTACTGGCGCGTTTGCAGTGGTTAAACAATGCAGAATATCTTCCATAGCAATGTTGCCCTCACCTAAGTTCGCATGACGATCTCGACCAGAAGCAAACTCATCTCGGCTGTCGTTGCAGTGCACTAAGTCGATGCCGCCAGTAATTCCGATGATTTTTTCGGCAACATCATTCATGCTGATTCCGCCGGCATGAGCGTGGCAGGTGTCTAGGCAAAAACCGACTCCAGTGTCGCCAACAAAATCCCAAAGGCGCGCAATGGTGTCAAAGTGCCGAGCCATTGCATGATTGCCACCTGCAGTGTTCTCAATCAAAACTGGAACTTTCATGTCTAAACCAGAAAGTGCTTTAACCCAGTTTTCAAAGCCAAGCGTTGGATCGTCTTCTTCAGTTATGTGTCCGCCATGCACGATTACGGCTCGGGCGCCAATCTCGGCAGCGGCATCAACATCTGTCTGCAGCAGCTTTCGGCTAGGAATTCGCACCTTATTGTTAGGGCTGGCCACGTTGATTACATAGCGAGCGTGCACATAAATACCGATATTTTCGGCCTGTGCCTGGGCTTTTAGCCCTTGCGCCCCACCTGGATGTGGGAAAACCGCGGCTTTGAAAGTCTGGGGTTCACCGCAGAAAAGCTGAATATGCGGGATATTTAGGGCTTTTGCGTCAGTTATTGGGTCATCCGAGCCAATATGGGCGCCGATTGCAATGTTGCTCATTATCTAAGGGTACTCGGGCTGGTGGAAATACGAGTTTTAGTTCTAGGGCTTTGTCATTTAGGATTAGAAACCTTGATCCCTCCTGCCACGGAAAGACCGTGGCCGAGTAGTCCATAGGAGGTGGGTATCAGTATGCGTAACTACGAAGTAGTCGTAATCCTTGACCCAGAACTCGAAGAGCGCACAGTAGCTCCATCACTAGACACATTCCTGAATGTTGTTAAGAACGATGGCGGAACTGTTCGCAATGTCGATGTTTGGGGTCGCCGCCGTTTGGCATACGAAATCAACAAAAAGGGCGATGGCATTTATGCGCTCCTAAATATTGATTGCACTCCTGCAGCCGTATCCGAACTTGACCGTCAATTGTCACTGAATGAATCTGTGCTTCGCACAAAGGTCATTCGGGTCGATAAGAAGTAGGGCTAGTCATGGCACAAGGCGATGTCACAGTCACAGTAACTGGCAATCTAACTGGTGATCCAGAACTTCGGTTCACTCCAAATGGCCAGGCCGTTGCATCATTCACTGTTGCATCAACAACTCGTGTTCTAGACCGCAACACCAATGAATGGAAAGACGGAGACACTTTGTTTCTTCGTTGCAGCGTTTGGCGTCAGTACGCCGAAAACGTTGCCGAGTCATTGACCAAAGGCACTCGCGTAATTGTTACCGGTCGCTTGAAGCAGCGTTCATACGAAACCAAAGAGGGCGAAAAGCGCACTGTGGTTGAGATGGATGTTGACGATGTCGGTCCAGTTTTGCGCAATGCAACAGCAAAGGTCACTCGTGTGGCCCGCGGTGAAAGCGGTGGCTTCAATGGAAGCGCCGCACCGGCAGACGATCCATGGGCCGCACCGGCACCAATGGATGAGCCTCCGTTCTAATCAGTATTCAACTTTCTACCATTCCGGAACAGTCCGGGCTCTGGAAGGAGCACCACAATGGCTAAGCCACCAGTAAAGAAATTTAAGAAGAAGGTTTGCGCTTTCTGTCGTGAAGACGCAGCACCTATTGACTACAAGGACATTACGACTCTTCGTAAGTTCATCTCTGATCGCGGCAAGATTCGTGCTCGTCGCGTAACCGGTAACTGCACACAGCATCAGCGCGATATCGCAAATTCTGTAAAGAATGCTCGCGAAATCGCATTGCTGCCTTACACCTCAAGCGCACGCTAAGGAGGAGCTGACATGAAACTTATTTTGACTCAAGAAGTATCAGGTCTCGGTTCAGCCGGCGACGTTGTAGAAGTAAAAGATGGTTACGGCCGTAACTTCCTAGTACCACAGGGCCTTGCAACTGCATGGACTCGTGGCGGCGAGAAGCAGGTTACAACTATCAAGCGCGCTCGTAACAAGCGTGCGGTACGCGATCATGATCATGCTCTTGAAATCAAGGCTGCTCTTGAATCCACACCAGTTGTACTAGCTGCGCGTGCTGGCGAAGCAGGTCGTCTATTCGGTTCAGTAACTGTTGCCGATGTTGCCTCTGCAATCACCACCGCATCTGTTGATAAGCGCAAAGTGCTACTAAGTGCACCAATTAAGACAACAGGACGTCATTCAGTACGAGTTCAGCTAACTGCTGATGTCGTGGCTGATGTGACTCTTGATGTTCGTGGAGCAAAGCACTAGTTAACTCTTGATAAATGGCTCGTAGGCAAATGCTTGCGGGCCATTTTTCATTTCCTACAAGTCAGACATTTGTGCGAGAATTAAGCCATGACAACACTGACATTGCACACTAACAAGGGCGATATTCGCCTAAACATTTTCGATACCCATGCACCTAAGACTGCAGAAACAATTTTGGGTCTTGCGCAGGGAACAGTTGAATGGACTG
>CANBWF010000033.1 GCA_947373075.1 Actinomycetota bacterium
TGCTCGATGGCCAAAGAAAATATTCCCCATGCCATTTTTGGCCACATCACGATCGCCAAGCAGTGGAACTAGATTGCCTTCATTTACTTGCCCACGCAGAAACTCATAAATACCCGCTTCGCCAGTTAACGGCAGAATGTTCATACCCAATTTGTTACGCATTGCTAAGAATTTCTTGAAGATCATTTCAGGCTTTAAACGCTCTGCGACCGTTGCAACAGTGCCTAGATTCAACGCCGCCCAAGCGCCAGCTAAATCCCAATTGCCAGAATGTGGCAAGGTCAGAATGACTCCACCCGCCTTTAACGCTTCTACAACTGGCTCAACATTTTCAGCTCGGACTCGGGAGTTGATTTCGTCTGTTGACCAACGATTTACCAAAAAAGTTTCGTAGTAATACCGCATGTATGCGCGCATTGCCTGGCGACTTAATTCTCGAATCTTTTCATCCTGTGGGGGTAACTCAAGTACCCGACCTAAATTTGCCTCTAACTGACGAACACCTTTAATGCGTTTGCGCCAACAGTAGTCAGACGCCTGATTAAATGACCAAGCAACAAAGGATTGTGGAAAAAGCCAAAGAAAATTCCAACCCAACCAAAAGCCAACGGCAGTTAATCTTGCGCTCAATGTCATGAATTGAGCTGCTTTCTAACGTGGACTACGCGCTGGATTACTGTGAAAGTCGTGATCACCGCAAGCAAGTACATTGCGCCCGGCAGACAGAACCAGCCAAGCCCAGAGATTAGTAACGAAATCCAAACTACAAATGTGCGTTCGGCGCGTTCTGCTAACCCAACTTTGCATTGCACACCAAGCGACTCAGCTTTAGCACGAATGTACGAAGTCATCTGTCCCATAACTAGCGCTATGGCCGTTGCAACTATTGCGCTGGTCTGCACTGGCGTTGTAGTCAAGAAATAAGCGGCAATAGAAATCAAGACTGCTGCATCCACAACGCGGTCCAGTGTGGAATCTAAAAACGCACCCCAGCGGCTATCGGATTGCGTAAGCCGGGCAATAGTCCCATCCAATAAGTCGCTTAAAGAAAGCAAACCGATGGTGAGACTGGCAATAAGGAATCGGCCAGAAGGTACAAATACCACTGCACATGCGATAGTAGCAATCGCGCCAAAGCAAGTCACAGCGTCAGCAGTCACTTTTAGCCGAATCAAAGATTTGGCAACTGGGGTAACAATGCGACTCAGTACCTGACGCGCAGAAGCGTTATCGAGCAATGACCTCATCCTTGGCGTGAGATGACGACTACCATATAGTCATCATGACGATGTTACCGACAACGCACACCAATCAGGAATTAGAACCAATTTTTATCGGCGTTTACAGTGTTGCTGCGCAATCCAACATCGATTTTTTGGCCCGCAGTTTCGGATTTTCCAGCCAGAACTGCAAGGGACACCACAATCGCACCTATTTGGATGTAAACGCTCAAACAACTGTTGTTTTTATTGACGACCAAAGTATGGATCTAAGGCTTTTGGAGGCCTGCGATGGTGTCGTATTCGTTTTGGATGCAGCAACCGGAGTTAGTGCTGATGCGATTGCACTGTGGCAAGAATTGGCCGGATTGGAAATTCCCTTACACATTGTTGCGACGAATCTATTTCAAACCCACACTGACTTTGATGAACTTGTCGCAATAAGTCGCCGTATCTTTTCCGAGAATGTTCTTGTGAGATATTTGCCGATGGCAAACGATGAAGAAACTGAAGTTGTTGCAATCTACGACTTATTACAAAACCAAATTCATGACTACAGTTCTGGAACAAGCGTTACCACTTCGCCAGACATTGAACATATCGAATTAACTTCAGATCAACGCGATTTATTATTTGAAAGATTGGCCTATCTTGGCCTAGGTGACGAGGCCTTCGAGATGTATCAAGCGGGCATTACTCCTGCACTAAAGCAGTTCGAGCAAGCTTGGAACATGGAATCAATCGTCTCAATAAGTCCCCTAGATGCAAATGTGGGCCAAAAGATTTTGCAGGATTGGATTGCGGTTTTACCTAATAGGTGGAGTCCGAGTTTCGAATCTGATGAATATCAAACACACACCAGCGCGCCAGGATTCTTTGGAATTGGAATTGCTAACGGGCTAGCTCGCGTTTGGGGCAATTCTGATAATCAAATTGAGATTACCGATTTAGCTGGAGTAACCGAACCAGCGATCGTTGTTTCAAAAATGGCTAGTTGCATTCTGGCTGACAACATCGCTTTTGGCGACACATTGCATGAACAAGGTCAGATGTTGACCCTAGTGGCTCCAATTTTCGACTAACAAATCACGAGTTTGCTCTAGCAATTCGGAAACCACTTTTGCGCCCCCGATTATTGGCATGAAATTACTATCGTTGGCCCATCTTGGAACAACATGTTGATGGAAATGATTTTGTACCCCAGCGCCAGCAACTCGACCTTGGTTCATTCCTATGTTGAAACCCGTGCATCGAGATACCGCTGTTAGCGATCTCATAGCCTGCTGAGTTAAGTGTTGAACATCTAGAGCTTCTTGCTCAGTTAGTAGATCATAGGTTGCCACATGCCGATTAGTGCAAACCAATAGATGGCCGCTGTTGTACGGGTACTTATTTAGCACAACGTAAGCATGATCAGAGCGCACAACTACCAGATCGTCATCACCAGCAATCGCTCGGCAGAATGGACAGGTATCATCGTCAAACTGTCCTGCCATGGCGGTCAAATACTCTTTGCGGTGTGGCGTCCAAATGCGCTCCCACTGCTCTATGCCGTTGCCGCCTATTTCCATCAAACGTCCCGGGTGCTTACAGCCTGCAAAATCTTGTCAATGGCTTGATCCACTGGTACACCATTTTCCTGAGTGCCATCGCGGTAACGGAAAGACACTGCGCCTGCGGCAATATCTTCATCGCCAGCAATCAACATGAATGGCACTTTTTGTGACTGGGCATTTCTAATCTTTTTCTGCATCCGCTCATCAGAGTCATCCACATCAATACGAACGCCCTGCTTACGCAGTTTTACTGCCAATTCATGCAAGTAATCGTTGTGAGCCGATGCGATTGGAATTCCGACAACCTGAACCGGAGCCAACCAAGCTGGGAATGCGCCGGCATAGTGCTCGAGCAGAACTCCGAAGAAGCGTTCGATTGAGCCAAATAGTGCGCGGTGAATCATAATCGGGCGTGCCCGACCTCCGTCGGAGGCCTGATACTCCAGCTCGAATCTTTGTGGAAGTTGGAAATCGACCTGAATCGTAGACATCTGCCAAGTGCGACCAATAGCGTCGCGGGCCTGGACAGAAATTTTTGGACCGTAGAAAGCTGCGCCGCCTGGATCTGGTACCAAGTCCAGCCCAGAAGCAGCTGCTGCATCAGCAAGCGCTTTAGTGGCTACATCCCACTCTTCATCCGAACCAATCGATTTATCAGGATTACGAGTTGATAATTCCAAGTAGAAATCATCAAGACCATAATCGCGCAATAGGTCGAGTACGAAATTCAAGAGGTTACTAAGTTCACCAGGCATCTGTTCTGGCGTGCAATAAATATGCGCATCGTCTTGCGTCATTCCGCGTACGCGGGTTAGGCCGTGAATAACACCTGACTTCTCGTAACGATAAACCGAGCCGAATTCAAAAAGACGTAACGGCAATTCTCGATATGAACGACTACGTGACTTGAAAATTAAGTTATGGAACGGGCAGTTCATTGGTTTTAGGTAATAGTCCTGGCCCTGTCGCTTAACCGTGCCATCTTCGTGAAGTTCTTCATCGAGGTGCATAGCTGGGAACATGCCGTCTTTGTACCAGTCCAAGTGGCCAGACTGCTCAAATAGCGCACCTTTAGTGATGTGCGGGGTGTAAACAAATTCGTAGCCAGCCGCTTCGTGACGCACTCGCGAATAATCTTCCATCGCCCGGCGCACAATGCCACCTTTTGGATGAAAGACCGCAAGCCCCGAACCAATTTCATCAGGGAAGCTAAATAAATCTAGGTCTATCCCGAGGCGACGGTGATCACGCTTCGCCGCTTCTTCCAGCATGGTTAAGTACTGCTTCAGGTCGTCTTTAGTGGCCCAAGCCGTGCCATAAATACGTTGCATCGACGCATTCTTTTGGTCGCCCAACCAATAAGCAGCCGAAGAGCGCATAATTTTGACGGCTTTAGCTTCGATGTAACGGGTATCCGGAACATGAGGGCCGCGACAAAGGTCGCACCAACGGTGCTCGCCACTTCGCAAATCAATGTTGTCGTAAATGGTTAGTTCGCCAGCGCCAACTTCCATTACATCCTCGGCAAGTACTTCGGCATCATCTGCTACTAGTAACTGAACCTTGAAGGTTTCCTTTACTAATTCTGAACTCGCCTCTTCGCGGGTAACCACCCGACGAGAAAATTTTTGACCTGAATTGATTATTTCGATTGTCTTTTTTTCAATTGCAGCTAAATCATCAGGCGAGAACGCTGTCTCGGTGCCGAAGTCATAAAAAAAGCCATCTTTGATCGGTGGACCGATACCTAGTTTCGCTTCAGGAAACAGTGCCTGTGTAGCCTGTGCGACAACGTGCGCAGCACTATGGCGTAAAACCGATAAACCCTCTGGCTCGGTGATTAATACCGGCTCAACATGGTCGCCGTCTTGCAAAACATAGCTAAGGTCTACTAATTCGCCGTTTATGCGGGCAACTACAACTTGCCGTGCTTTATCCCCAACAACATCGTAGGCAGTGGCACCCGCATCGATTGATGTGAGTTGCTTATCGGATCCGACAGTTACAGATGCCACAATTTGTCCTTTAATCAGTTCAGGCGAAATTTATTGAATTTGCCAAGCCTTTTGGTTGCTTAGGTTCACTTTATCTCACCGGCACGAACCAGCCGCGCTTTACTAGGGGTTGTAATTAAGCGCGCTTTGCTGTGCAAAAATTTCGGCCAATTGGTGAATTACCGCAGGAACAGAGAGTTCGCGCTCATCGCTAAGCGCATCCTCACGCGACAGTTGTGCCAACGACCCGATTGGCTGCACATCGCGAGTCGACGATGTGAGGAATGCTCCATCGCAATTCCATAAATCTTCAGCGCGTAAGTCGTCGCGTTCAACGATATTGATGCCGGCCGATTGTGCCCATTCAAGCGTTAGTTCGCGGGTAATGCCGAGCAGTAAACCGGTTTTAACACTCGGAGTTATTACTGAATCACCCTGCACTAGGAAGACGTTGCTTCCAGTGCCTTCAGAGAGATTGCCCTTGGAATCTAAAAATAACGCTTCTGAGTAGCCATGTTTATGGGCTGCCTCAAGTGCGTAAACATTTTCCGCATAGGAGATAGTTTTCAAACCGACAATGGCAGAGAGTTCATTACGCATCCATGGCACTAGGACAGCACCTGTGGTTGCCGGCCAGGCAGGTTGCGGAGCAACACTTAGCACGAGGGTTGGCTCCCCACCAATGCGATCGGAACCTAATGGACCAATTCCGCTGGTTACAGTGATACGCAAACGACCCAACTCGAATGGTGGATTAGCTGCCATAATTTCATCTATAGCTGCATTTATGACGGAGTCAGTCGGGCATTTAATGCCGAGTCCGGTCGCACTTCGACGTAGTCGCAAGTTGTGGCGGTCCACTGCAAATGCTTTTCCGCCTGAAATCTTGAGTGTTTCAAATACACCATCGGCCACCATAAATCCGTGGTCTAGAACGCTGATCTGCGCCTGATCGATTGGCACAAGTTTGCCGTTTACCCAAAAGTGTGAAGCCTGCATAGGTCTAGCCTATTGCAAGACGTCAGAGATAACGCTTAATAAGTGGTGCGCTTTAAGCTGTGTTTCATTCCACTCACCTAAAGGATCACTGTCGTAAGTGATGCCCGCTCCCGTGCCAAAACACAGTGTTGGAACTACATCGTCAAACGATTGCCAGAACGTTCGAATAGCAACCGACAACGCAGCGGCAGAGTTGTCGATATCTATCCACCCGAGCACGCCGCAATACACTTCCCTATCTCTCGGCTCAATCTCGCCAATCAGTTGCAGAGAACTGCTCTTCGGTGCTCCGCTAACTGAACCTGGCGGACTCATCGCCTGCAAAATTTCTGCCCAGGACACATCGTCACGTAATTCGCCAACAACGTCTGAAACCAAATGCACTAAACCCGGATGCTCTTCAACTCGCAACATGTCTGGCACTGCGACAGTTCCGGGTAGACAAACGTGTGCCAGATCGTTTCGAATTAAATCGACAATCATGATGTTCTCTGCAGAGTCTTTATCAAGCATCGCATCTGCCGACGGTGCGGTTCCCTTAATTGGGCTGGACTTCAAGAACTTTCCGTCGCGTTTCAAAAATAACTCTGGTGAAGCAGAGGCAATCCGAATATCAAATTCGAGATCTGAAGCTTCGCGTGGAATTGAGAACGCGCATGCATACGGCGCTGGATTTCCACGGCGCAGTTTTTGATATGCATTCAAACTGTCGAATTGTGTTTCAAGTTTCTGCGTCAGGATTCTGCAGTAGTTGATTTGGTAAACCCAACCGGCAGCAATTGAATCACGAACTGTCTCGACACCGCGCTGATACTCGTCCTGTTCAACATTAGAGATCCATTTGTCTAGTGCAATGTTTGAATCATTTCCGAGTTCTGAGCCAAGTAAATCTGCTTGGCCTTCATGCTGGTTAGCAAACTGAAACCCGAAGAACTCGCCTTCAAAAGTTTGAAGAACTGCCCACCAGCCAGAAAGCATTTCGCTTGGATCTCTGGTGACCCGAACCAAGTCCGTGGCAAAGATGTCCCCAAACACCACAGCAGTTTGACCAGATTTCACACACTTAGCCTATGGAGTATTTGGGTTTTCGACAGCACACAGAAAGGCCGGTTTTACCTAACAGCCAAGGTCCAAAATTTATCGAGTGCTAGCCCTGACTTTGAACGTTACGCAATTATCGGATAGTCTTACGCAGGTTGAAGATTTATCTTCCACACGCGGACGTGGCTCAGTGGTAGAGCATCACCTTGCCAAGGTGAGGGTCGCGGGTTCGAATCCCGTCGTCCGCTCGCTTTAATTGTGGAGCACGCATTGGTGGAGTGGCCGAGAGGCGAGGCAACGGCCTGCAAAGCCGTGTACACGGGTTCAAATCCCGTCTCCACCTCACTGGTCGATTGGCGCAGTTGGTTAGCGCGCTTCCTTGACATGGAAGAGGTCACAGGTTCGAGTCCTGTATCGACCACCGAAAACATTTAGCAGATTTAATCCTGCGAAATCTCACGACTCAGTGCGCTAGCTCGAGATAAAGCGCGTAAATACTTTTTGCGATAGCCGCCAGCCAGCATCTCAGGACTAAACAGGCCACTGATCTCCACACCACTGTAGGCAATGGGAATCTCGCGGTCGTACAGGCGATCAATCAGCACTACCCAACGTAGCGCCTGCGCCTGATCTAGCAATTGCGTTACTCCAGCCAAACAGACTGTGGTCAGATCCTGAACAAGTGCCCCAAAAGCACTTGGGTGAACTGTGCTCAAATGATTTGTTAGTTTCGCAAATTCATCAAACGAATAATCTGGAGACTCGTGTGCAAACTTTTCTAATGCAACTGCGTCTAATGGCAACGCACCACTAAGCGCGTTCCGATGACGGTAATCTGGTCCATCAATTCTGATGATCTCGAAATGCGCTGCCAACCCCTGAATTTCGCGGACGAAATCATCGGCAGCGAATCTGCCCTCGCCTAGTCGATCTGGCAAGGTGTTGCTGGTTACAGCGATTCGAACTCCGCGTTGTACTAACTGCCCAAGCAGGGTGCTCATGAGCACAGTGTCACCGGGATCGTCCAATTCAAATTCATCAATACAGATCAATTCAAAACCGGCCAAGGTTTCAACTGATGCTTGGAAACCTAATGCTCCAACCAAATTCGTGTACTCAACAAAACTTCCATAAGTAGCTCTGGTGCCGTACTGATGCCACAGAGCCGTGAGCAAGTGTGTTTTACCTACCCCAAATCCACCATCCAAGTAGATGCCGGCTTTGACCTCTTCCCCTCGGCGAAAGAGCTTGCGCTTTGGCTCCAAGTTATTAGCGAAATCACGCATACGCGCCTTTGCGAAACCTTGTGATGGAATTTGAGCATCTGCCACATAGTTGTCGAATGCCGTGTGAGCAAAGCGTTTTGGAACTACAAAATCCTGAATAATCTCGGCGGCATTCACTTTGGGTGTTCGCTCACAGAGACTTTGCATGCCCCTAGCCTAAAGGCATGCAAGAATCTATGCGTGATTGAAGATTTGGATTTCAGTGCGCCCGCTAACGTCGCTGATTTTTATCGCGTGGCAAGCGAACAGCATTTGCGAATCAACATGGTTGTTTCACTCGATGGCAACTTCGCCGGTCCAAGTGGCCGCTCCACAGATATTTCTGGTCCGCTCGACCTCTCAGTCTTGCTCATGCTGCGCCTACTCAGCGAGGTCGTACTGGTTGGGTCAAAGACTGCAATTGGTGAAAAATACCGGTACACACAAGTACGCGAAGAACTTAAAACAATCGCTCCACATAACCCACCTTTTTGTTTAGTTAGTTCCACTCTGGACATTCCTAGCGAAGCACCAATTTTTGCCGACCCAGAACATAAGCCATTTATTATCGCGCCTACCAATAACGATGTTAAGTGGCAAGAAAATTTTGAACGGCTTTCTGCAGTTGCTCAAATCCACGTAGCAGATTCACCAAAATTGGATGGCGCGACTATTCGGACTGCAGTGCACTCCTTAGGATTCAAAAAGATCGTTTGTGAGGGCGGGCCAAAGTTGTTGCAAACATTATTGACCGCTGATGTTGTTGATGAATTGAATCTGACGATTAGTCCAACAATCGTTGGAACAACTCCCGAGGTTGGCGCTCTGGGCAACGCGTTAAAACGATTGACGTTGGCAGCAAGTGCCAAGGGTGATGATTTCCTTTTCACCCGTTACCAGTTCCAAAGTGCCGATAACTAAATCTGCCGATAACCGCGATTGACCTTACGATTAACCCATGACCACTGAACGCACAGAAAATGAATGGCGAGAACTGTTAACGCCAGATGAATATTATGTTTTACGCGAATCTGGTACGGAGCCTGCGTTTGTGGGTGAATACACCGACACCGAAACTATCGGTGTTTACAAATGCAAAGCCTGCGACGCTGAACTATTCAGGTCAAATGAAAAGTTCCATTCCGGATGCGGCTGGCCCTCGTTCTATCAACCTGGTTCAAGCTCGGCAGTACTGGAGATTGTTGACAATTCACATGGCATGGTACGCACCGAAGTACGTTGCGCAAATTGCAATTCACACCTTGGTCACGTTTTCACTGGTGAAGGCTATGAAACCCCAACCGACTTGCGGTACTGCATAAATTCAGTCGCGCTGACGCTAATTCCGGCTAACTAGCAGTTATCGCCGCCACACCAATCATGGTGCAGGCGATCCCGATGTATTGTGCTGGCAATAATCGTTCCTTCAGAATCTGCCAAGCCAAAATTACCGTCATGACGGGAAATAGCGATCCAAGAACTGAAACGATAGAAAGTAAACCGTCCGGTTCAGCGGCAGCAAATGCAAAGAGAATGTTTGCGCCAGCATCGGTAAAACCTATTGCAGCAAGTAGTGGAATGTTTACTGGTCCTAAACCGCCAATACTGCGAAATGCTAAAGCCACAGTTAACAAGACTGAATTTTGAACTAGTCGCATTGTTGCAATAGTCATCGCCGGATTCCCTGCCCGACCTCCTTGTGCCATACAAAAGACACAAATGCCAAAAGTTACTGCTGCTACCAGAGCTAAGAGAACAGGTTTGGCGGACGCACGTGATTGCAATTCTGGACCACTGGCAAGTAGCACGCCGAGAATAGCTATCGCGATTCCAATCTTCTCACCGAGACTTGGTGAGTCGCCGTGCAGCAATCCAATTGACAATGGAATCACCACACCAATTGATGAGATTGGCGAGACAATTCCCATCTGTCCCGTCGACAACGCTGAATAGAACGCGACTAGGCCGACCAAGCCGAGAAGTCCTGCGGAAAAACCCCAAATCATGGCGCCGTGATTACTGGTATCCCAATGATTTGTTGCTAGCGCAAAGCCAACAGCCAGAATCCCACCGAAAATTTGTGAACCACCTAAAACAGCAATCGGCGCGAATTTTCGGGACATATTGCCGGCTAGGAAATCTGATGTGCCCCAAACAACACTTGAGAGCAAAGCCAGAATAAGTGCCACATCAACAGCCTAGCGGCGGGCTTAGGGCATTTTGCTGCCATTTCAATCTAAGGTAGAGGAAGTGATCACCGTGGAAAAACCAAACAAAGCAGAAGTCGCATGGAACGATGCGGTAAAGACTTTGCATGGAGCCACGCGTCGAACAGAAATTACCCTCGCTGAAGTTCCAGCCCCAACCCGCCTTGCACCATATGCTCTTGCTCTAAGTGGAGTGTTGGCACTTGATTCCGATAACGAATTGGCTTCTGGGAAATTTGTTTTGTTACACGACCCAGATGGCCAACCCACTTGGGAAAGTACGTTCCGAGTCGTGACATTTGTAAACGCTGAAATCGAACCCGATGTAGTAACAGATGAGATGTTCGATGAAGTTGCCTGGAGCTGGTTAATTGAGGCCCTTACACATAGTGAAGCAGAATTCACTAACTTGTCTGGAACTGTAACGCGCACAGTCAGTCGCTCATTTGCTGGACTTGCGGATCGCCAGCGGGAGACTGAATTAGAAATCCGCGCTTCCTGGTCCCCCTCAACTTCTGAACTAGCCGCACATTTAACAGCATGGTGTTCGCTACTTGAGCAGGCGTCCGGCTTGGAACCCTTGCCCGAGGGCGTCACACAGATTAATCGAAGCAAGTAGCGCTGACATGTCTGATGAACAGGCTGCCGATGAGCAGCCAACCGGTATTGCAATTGACCAACCCCGTGAGGGTTTGCCCGAACTCATAACTACCGAAAAGCAACTCGCACTCGCCGCCAATTTGTTGAAAGCTGGAACTGGCCCAGTTGCGCTCGATGCCGAGCGGGCCAGTGGATTCAAGTACAGCGGTCGCGCATATCTGGTCCAGCTTCGAAGGATAGGTTCGGGCACTTTCCTCATTGACCCAACCTATTTTGCAAACTTATCGTTAATACAAGAGGCACTTACTGATGTCGACTGGATCTTGCATGCTGCTTCACAAGATTTGGTTTGTTTAAGGGAAGCAGGACTCTACCCAACTGCGCAGCTTTTTGATACTGAACTTGCAGGACGGATACTAGGTTGCGATCGAGTTGGGCTTGGACCGCTCTTACTTGCTGAACTCGGCTTCTCATTGGCCAAGGAACATAGCGCAGCCGATTGGTCTACTCGCCCACTACCGACTCAGTGGTTGAACTATGCAGCGCTCGATGTTGAATTTCTAATCGAACTATGGGCGATTTTGAGTGAGCAATTGATTGCTGCCGAGAAATATGACTGGGCCATCCAAGAGTTCAACCACGTCAAGGACAACACAGTACCGATCGTGCGCGAAGATCCATGGCGACGTACTTCCGGACTGCATGGAGCGCGAAAGCCACGACAGCTAGCAATAGTTCGCGCGCTATGGAATGCCCGCGATCAGATTGCTAGAGACCAGGACATCGCACCCGGTCGGATATTGCCTGATTCTATTTTCGTCCAGATTGCTAATGAAGCTGTTGAATCTGATATCCGAATCGAAGAGTTGCCTGCCCTAAATGGCCGCCTAACGAGGCGTAACAAGAAACTTTGGGTTGGCGCGGTTTACGATGCGTTGGCGCTGTCTGAAGACGAATTACCTGCCACTCGAGTGCGGTCAACTACGCCACCGCCACCGCGCACTTGGCAGGAAAAGAACCCTACTGCTTTCGCCCAGTTAGAGCAGGTGCGTTCCGGTATCGCAGCCCTGGGTGAATCATTACAAATGCCAGTAGAAAATTTGATTACACCTGAGACGGTTAGGCGAATTTTGTGGACACCGCCTAAAGATCAAGCGGAGTTACAGCAGATGCTAGATAGTTACAACGCGAGAATCTGGCAGCAGGAGTTGATTATGCCGCTTCTGCGCAAAGCGCTATTTGACGCGCCGATTTCTACTGAACTTGAGAGTGCAACCGATTAGTAATCGCAGCAGCGATACCCGAGCCATCAAGCCCTAATTCAGCCAACCAAGTGCTACGCGTTTTGTGCGTTAAGAATTGCTTGGGAATACCAATTGAAATCGCAGGTCCAGTGCTCTCTGCCGCTAACTGCGCACAAATAGCCTGACCAATTCCGCCATCCACCAAACCGTCTTCTACCGTCACAACCGTATTCGCGGTCGCCAAATAGTCGATTAATTCCGAGCTAACTGGCAATGCAGTAATTGGATCAATCACTTCAACCGAAAGACCAGATTCAGCCAATGTCTTGGCCGCTTCAATTGCTGACTTAGCAAGAGCTCCAACGCTGACGATGGTCACTTCGGCGCCTATTTGCCCATAAATACGTTCTCCAAAACTGAGTGAGTCAATGGCCTCGACGTCAGAGCCAACCGCACCCTTTGGGAACCTTATTGCCGTTGGCCCATCGACAATTTCTACCGCTTCGTGCAG
>CANBWF010000034.1 GCA_947373075.1 Actinomycetota bacterium
CTGCCCTTGCTCCGGTTTGGCTAGGTGCAAATACTTTTGCCCTAACAGTTGCTACTGCAAAGTCAATTTTGATTCCAGCAGCTGGCGCTGTTCCTGCAGTATCAGGGTTGGTAAATGTTAATGCAGCTACGATTTCGGGTGCAGTTACAGATAGTTTCCAAGCGTTAATGTCAGGTGTAACCGTGCAGTTAATTGCTACAAACGGTGACGTGGTTTCTGAAACAACCACACTCGAAGATGGAACCTATTCCTTCATCCAGGTAGTACCAGGAACCTACAACTTCCGATTTGCTGCTGAACGATTCTCTGACAAGGTTGTCCGCACAGTCGTGATTGCGGCTGGCGCAACAGCTACCCAAGATGCGGTACTAGATTCTGCATCCGGTATTTCTGGTCGAGTACTTGGCTCAGGTGCATCTACATCGCTGCAGATCGCTGGCGTACGCCAACGCGGTTCTAGTGCAGACATTTCAGATACACCAGTTGCTGGTGCCACTGTTGGTTTGTATGCGGCGAATGGATCTGGTCTAACTGCACTGCGCACTGAAGTAACTGATGAAAACGGTTACTACAACTTCTCCGGTCTAGTTCCAGGTTCATACCGAATTCGAATCGACGGCACAACAGCAACACCGCCGGCTGAGCGTGTTTGGTACGCGGGTCCACAGGCCAATGCCACAGCATTTGCTGATGCAACCACAGTTGAAGCAGTACGTGGAGAACTTTCAACTGATGTTGATCCAGCACCAATTAAGTTCTGGTCAGCATTCGATGGCGTGATTAAAGCTGGTGCTTTAGCAGTTAGCGGCGCTACCGTGACTTTGGTTCCAGTTGTTAAGGGCGAGGCTATTGAAGGCCAGAGCGATGCAGATGGTTTCATCAGCGTCTACGCCCCAGATGGTGACTACCGGGTAAAAATTGCCGCAGCTGGTTACCCAGGTGGTTACGTAAGCGATACTGACAGTGGCGTTGTGCTAGATGCACTTGCAGCGAACGCAACCGTGTTGCGTATTGCTGATGGCGCCGCAGTATTCACTTCAGGTTTGGATCTTATGAGTGATCCACTAGACCTTGCGTCAATCGGTGGATCGCTTCAGGTACAGGTACTAGATGGAACCACTGTGCTAACAGAAGGCACCGTCACTGTTTACAACCGCGCTGGTGAAGTTGTCGCTTACACCGATAGTGCAACCGGCGGTGTATTCAATATTGATGGCCTACGGGGCGAGTACAAGGTGAGTTACGAACTGCCTGGCAGTTACGCGCTTACCTTCGTTGGTGGCACAAAGACAGCAGCAGATCCAAAGACTGCGCTAGTTAAGGTCCGTGACAAACTCACAACCAAAACAGCGATTAACGCAGTTGCTCTGCCGAAGTTCACCGTTAATGTGAAATCAGGTAATGCAGCATACGCGCAGCCGGTAACGGTTAATGTTTTCCAGTTGGACGGAAAAGCCTGGAAGATCCAGCCAGATCTTGGTGGGACAACCTTCACTGGTAGTTACGTATTTGGTGTGACACGTGGCGAAAGCTACCGCGTCCAAGTCGTTCCAGATGACTTGAATACCTCAAGTGCTTGGGTTGGAAACGCAAATGCGCTTTCAATCGACACCGCTACAACATATGCAGTCCCAGCGACTGGCAACGCTCCAGTTTTGCCAGCAGTTAGTTTGCTAGGCGCAGTTCAAGTAACAGTGCCACTGACTAACAGTCGTGAGGTTGCACTTGAAAATGTTGTTGCGCATCTTGAAGTAACTCAAGGTGGAAAGTTCGTTGAGTTCGATGCGCAGCCGCTAGGAACTCTAGAGTCTTTGGCAACAAGCACCGTTGTTGTGAGTCATGTCCCAGCAAGTATGTTCCCAATTCGAGTCACCGGAACCAGCAGCAATTCAGCTGAAGTTTCATGGACTTCGCAGGCAGGCGTACCGACTGGCAACGTAACTTCTGACACGCTTACCTTCAGCGAAATTTCTATCCCAGCTGTTCTAACGGGTTCCATTAAGACTCTTGATGGTGATGCTATGAGTGGTCAAACAGTGACACTTGTTACTGACGAAGGCGACGAATATGCTTCAACCCAAACAGATGAATCAGGTAACTACTCCTTCGCTGATCTTCCGCTTGGTGTTCACTTCACTGTTTCAAGTCAGCCAGAATCTGGTTTCCTTGTGCCGGTCGGTGATTCTGATTTCACCGGACGAAGTGGTGATGTGCTAGACATTAGTTTTGTTCAGCACTACTCAGTGACCTTTGCTGGTGTCGTGCTAGATGCAGAAGGCAATCCTCGAGCCGACGCTCTGGTAAATGTTTACCGCTTGAGTGGATCTAAGTTGGACATCCAAAACGATGATGTTTACCCTGTCTATACAGATTCAGACGGTAACTGGACCTTTGACGGTGCCCAATTCGGCGCTGAAGTTGGCAAGTATGCTTTCTTCGCGGATGGTTTGGATTCTGATTTCTCACCGGCTTACTTAGGTGACGCTGATTGTGCAAGTTCAGATACTTTGCCAGACCCAAATACCTCGTGTGCAGCCGCCACGCCAGATAAGGCAGCGGTAATCACCACCAATAAGGACCTTCAGTCTCTTGAAACCATCACTTTGGTTCTTGGTGCTGCTGATAAAACCGCACCGACCGGTGTGAAAATCACAAAGGCTCCATTGGCCACAACTACTGTGACTCCGGTCTGGCAGTGGGCAGGTAAAGACAGCGTCGATGGAACAGCACTTCGTTCCGAAGTGGAAATTGCATCAGCTGCTTACGGCAAGCCAATGAGTTCTTGGTCTGATCCAATTGATGTGACTGGAACTAGTTACAGCATCGCTGGTGTTCGAGGAACTACTTACTGTCTATCCGCCCGATTAGTTGATAAGTCAGGCAATGCCTCTGCATTCACTGCGCCAAGCTGTACCACCGTTGCAATGGATGACACTGCAATGAAGCCTGCGAAGGCTGCACTATGGTCACAGGTTGCGGTCAAGGGATCATTCCTTGGCAAGGTAACTGCTGCTAAGAAGAACTCTAAGTCAGCAGTTCTGAACATTACTAAGGCAGCAGCTGGTAAGTCACTATGTATCTACTACGTAACCGGCGCTAAGTTTGGTGCGTTTACGGTAACAGTCAACGGCAAGAAGCTTGGCCAGCCAGTTAAGACGACGGGCAAGGCTGGAGTGATTAAGTCAATCTGTTACGTAACTGCAATCAAGGCAACATCCAAGATTGTGATTACAGTGCCTAAGGCAGGTAACGGTGTTCAAATTGATGGTTACGCGATTACCCTCGCAAAGCCAGCAGCACCAGTGCCACCGGCAGCCTCGTTTAAAAACCAGAAGTAATTAAGGCGAAAGGCGGGTTACTTGCCAGGCATCAGCTTGGTTAAGTAGCCCGCTTTCGTTTGTGCGCACAAACTTCAAGCGGTCGTGCAAGCGCGAACGGCGACCTTGCCAGAACTCCATACTTCTAACTGTTATTAGATATCCGCCCCAATGCTCAGGTAACGGGATATCGCTACCTTCAGGAAACTGGACTTCGAGATCTTTCATCTGATTCTCTAGTTCTAATCGGCTACTTATTTTTTGTGATTGCTCACTGATGTGAGCGGCAAGTTGTGATTTGTGTGGTCTGGTTTTGAAATAGTTTGCGGACTCTTCTCGACTCACTTTTGTTACGGAGCCAGTGGCGATAACTTGCCGATGCAATACGTACCATGGGAAGACAACGCTAACATTTGGATTTTGGTCGAGGTCATGCGCTTTTTGCGACTGGTAGTTAGTGAAGAAAACTAGCCCAGAAGTGCTCAAACTTTTTAACAGTACGGTTCGGGAATGAACTTCACCTGAATCGTCCACGGTCGAAAGCACCATGGCGTTGGGTTCTGGGATGGCCTCTGGTCCAGCTTCAATTGCATCCGAGAGCCAATTGTTGAATTGAGTATATGGATTATCGGCAAGCGAATCTTCGGTAAGTTCAAATTTCTCGTAGGAAATTCGCATGTCAGCTAAATTCTGTTCGATTTGCTCCATAGTAGAAGTGTCCTGCAAAAATTGACTGTGCACTACTCGAAACTTTGAATTAGTTTGCTCTGATCATTTTCTCTTGGGTTTACCGCGCTTTGCACTTTACCTTTTGGCAGCTTCTCTAACCGAGCGAGTGCCTCAATGCGCTCTTGTGCATGATTAACAATTGGCTCTGGGTATCCATGAATTAATCCATCTATAACGAGCGATGGTTCATGCACGGCGGGGCCATCGATATGTCGAAGTTCAGGGATGAATTGACGGACGTAATCTCCATTTGGATCGAACTTGATTGCCTGCCCAGTTGGGTTAAAGACGCGATAGTAAGGTGAAGCATCTGTGCCGCACCCAGCGGTCCACTGCCACCCGTGACTGTTAGATGCAACATCAAAATCGGTTAGCCACTGGGCAAAATGTTCGGCCCCAAGCGTCCATTCAAGGTGCAGGTCTTTAATCAAGAAAGAAGCCACCACCATTCGAACTCGGTTGTGCATCCAGCCAGTTGTTCGAAGTTGGCGCATCCCAGCATCAACAAGTGGGTATCCAGTGTTGCCAGTGGCCCATGCGTTGAAACGTTGTGCAGCTAAATCGCCAGTGTCATAATCCATGGCTTTGTATGCCACGTTGTAGTACCCCGTAGTGGTGTCTGGGCGATTGAAAAGAATGTCTGCATAGAATTCACGCCAAGCGATTTCTTTTCGAAAAACTTCATGGCCCGGGGAATCATCTAAATCAGCCAGCAAAGTCCGGGGATGCACTTCGCCAAAGCGAAGCGCAGTGCTGAGCATCGAAGTTCCATCAATATCGGGGCGGTTTCGATTGTCTGCATAGTCTGCGATTGCAGTTTCCTTGAAATATTCCCAACGCGCAAGCACGGCTGTTTCGCCGGCAGCTGGCAAGGTGAAATTGTCGATTTCAGGTAAGTCTGGGAATTGATCACTTGGAATATTAGAAATCCAATCCTGATTTCCAACAGCCGCGCTCGCTGGCACGCGCCAACCATGTTTGAGCCAGTTTTTGTAAAAGGGCGTGTAGACCTTGTAGAAAGTTCCATCATCTTTAGTAACTCGACCTGGAGCTACGGCGTAAGCAGAGCCAGTAAAGGTTAACTCTCGGCCAGCCGCCTCAAGCGCGGCTGCAACTTGGGCATCGCGAGCAATGGCATTGGGAGTATGTAGCTGTGCGGCATGAACATTTGTTGCCCCAATTTGGGCTGCTAAATCTGGGACAATTTGCCTGGCGTCGCCATATTTGATTACCAAGGCGCCACCCAGGGACTCATTCAGACTTTTAAGCGAACTAGCTAAATAATGTTTTTGTACTGGACTCATGGCTGCCCAAGTTCGTGGCCCAAGCACATAAACGGGCAAAACCTTGGCTTGCTTGTCTGTCTGCGACTGAGCAATTGCGGCAGCCAGCGCTGGGTTATCGGCTAAGCGTAAATCGCGGCGAAACCACATAATCTGACTCATATCTCTACGGTATTGGCATTGCTCTGACTGTGCAGAGGCAGGGGCAAATTGCTCGGATTAGTGCTGATTTAAATGTGGCATAAGTCGCACTTTCGCAATTTTGGACAAAAAATTTGGACAGAAAAGCCTGATTTCAATGGGGAAAAGCGGATTTTAGCCGCTGGCTCGGAGGGTTGGTGGCAAAGTCTTGGCACTCGTCTGGGCTAAAATTGACCCACAAGGCTTCACACGAAGCCGATCGCAGGCGGTGCGCCAAATCTCACCAGCCGCCAGCGTCAACGAAACCGTGGTGAGAGTGGGGGACCCACAAGTAAGTGGTCGAAAGACCTAGGGGTGAAGTCAGGAAACTGACCGGTTGCTTCTCCAACCGAATCCGACAGCTCACTTCATCGGCGTTAGGAGAACTCTATGTCCACTAAAGGACGCCGCGCGGCGACTAAACCGCTCGTTCGATTTGCTCGGTTAGCTGCAATTGCAACGACTACCGCAGTCCTAGCCGTTTCATTGGCTGGAGCGGGAGCGAATGCTGACCCTTCCGCATCGCCAACACCAAAGCCGCACTCTTCAGCACAGAAGTCAAGTGTCGCAACTTATTTAGAAACTCGCGCAACCCGCGCAGCAGCATCTCGTGCCCGCAGAGTTATTTCATTGACGAAGTCAATTTCCCAAACTAAATACGCAATTGCGCATGCACATGTAGATGGTATGAAAGTACTTAAAATTGCTGCTCGCTACAAAGGTGTGCCTTACCGCGCTGGTGGTTCCACACCTCATGGATTCGATTGTTCAGGCTATACGCAATTTGTCTTCAATAAGATCGGCATCAGCTTGCCTCGCGTTGCACAGGATCAGTTGAAATGGACAACAAAAATTTCGGCTAAGAATGCCCGTCCAGGCGATCTAGTTTTCTACATGAGTGGTAACTATGCATACCACGCTGCAATATATGCGGGCAATGGCATGATTTGGCATGCACCTCGCACTGGAGAACGGGTTACGAAAGTCCATATTGGCAATCATAAAGTGATTTACGGCAAGGTCCCCGCCAGTGTATTGGTCCCTGAACTGCAGAAGCATCTAACTCAATTAGAAACTGCCTTGACGTTTGTAACCAAAAAGCCGAAACATAAAGTAAAGAAAACAAAGGTTCACAAAACCAAATAATTTTCGATTTCAAACTTTAGTGACGCAATGATGTTTTAACCATGAATATTCACTAAATTCTCGGCGCCATCTGTCAGACTTATTGACAACATAATTCAGTCCTAGGAGAACTGATGCGTTGGAGAAGAGTTGGAAGTTTCTGCATCGTTGCTGCGATTTGCTCGACAATGCTTACTGCGAATGTGGTGCGATCTGCTGAATTAGCAACATTTCATTCAATTTACTCAGCGAACTTAACTGGTTCGTTTACCTTGACTGGCAATACCAATCAAACCTGCTCGACAGTACTTGGTGATAATTCGTCTAGCTGCGCAGATTCACGAAATTTCAGTGGCCCAATGAGCAATTTAAATAATGACGCACATGTGATGCGAAATACTGAAATGGCAATGGGCAACATCGACTCGAAAGAAATTTTCAATTCTTCAGCTAATGAAATTTCAGTGCTAAGTGGATCAACAATCAGTAAGGCAGTTCTATTTTGGTTTGGCACGCTTGAAGTTCCAGAGGTGAATGAATTTGGGGTACCGCCGATTGATCCTGCAAAGCGTGGGACAGTTTTGTTTGTCGGACCTAAGGACGATTGTTCGGGCGCCGACATTGTTAATTGTGAAGTCGATGGAACTGTTTCAACTGAATCACTGGGGGCGGGACAAAATGGTTTCTATGTAGCCCATGCGGACGTTACTGACAAGATTGCTGCAGAATTTTCGCAAGACTGGACTACAAAATCGCAGCAAAGATCGGGTAGCTATTCAGTAGGCAATATTCAAGGAGCACAAGGAATAGGGACAAGTGCCGGTTGGTCCTTATTGATTGTTTACGCTAACGCCAATGAAGACCTTCGCCATGTAGAAATTAAATCTGGCTTGGCTTTGGTTGCGCCTCGTTCAGCACACAACTTTGAATTCACAGGTTTTGATTCGCCACTGACAGGTGACATCAATTCGTTAGTCGGATTCGTTGGAGTGGATGGGGATGCCGGCACTAGTGGTGATTCATTAACTGTGCGCGGAACTTCAGGGTCAACCTTGGCATCCAATTTCATAAACCCAAGTAATAATGTTTTGAATAGCTCAATTTCAGTAGATGGCACTAGAAGCGCATATCTGACTGGAGAAAGTGTCGGCAGATCAAAGAACACGTTTGGCACTGAGGCAGATCGATTCACGGTTACGAATGCGATAGAGCATGGTGCAAATTCTGCCCGGCTGACATTTAACTCAACAGCAGATAGCTTCTATATCGCTGGCGTTGCATTTGCTACCCCGCTGGGTAAGTCAGAATTGAAGATAACTAAATATATTTCTGGAATAACGCAAGGCGGGTTGGGTAGTAACACTGAAGTTACGGCCGGAGATACGTTGGAATACACAGTCGCGATGGACAATATCGGCGTAAATACCGCAACAAATGTAAGTCTGCACGATGATTTTGATGCAGTCCACCTAACTAATGTGCAAACGGCTAATGGCAACTGCGCGGTGGTTAGCAATCATTTAACTTGCACTAATTTGGGAAATCTCACACCAACAGCGTCGCCGATCACTGTTGTAGTTACTGCTGAAGTAAAACCGGGAGCCGGCATCATCAGGAATTTTGCGATGGCAACCTACGGTGGCCATCAAGGCCCTTCTACTGCAATCTCAAATGTGGTTATGGCTGCCTATGCAAAATTATCGACTGATTTGGCCCTGCAACTCAATTTCACAAAGCCATATGTGCAAGCTGGCAGTCCAGTGAAATTGCAGGCTCGAATTATAAATTACGGACCGGAGCAGGACGATGCGCCAAAGTTACATTTAACGATTCCGGTGGGACTAACGCGAAGCTCGAAGCTACCAAATGGATGTTCGCAGGTATCCCAGAAAATTACTTGCTCTGCATTAGGGCTTGGGATTTATGCGGGTGAATCATTGTTACCAGGCAAAAGTGTGCAACTAGATTTAATTTTCTTAGCTGCAGCGGGTAAATCGAAATATCGTATCTATGGGGTAACCCAAACTGGAAAGTTATTCGCGGATCCTAACCTGTCAAATAATTTTGCCAAAACACTTGTCGGAATTAATCATCCGCCAGTAGCGCGAAAGATTTTCATCTCAACAACTACCGGGGCAAGTGCTATAACTGAGTCAATATCTGATTCGGTTTCTGACCCAGATTTGGACTCTTTACAGATCAAGCTGGGGGCTGTCCCAAGCGGTAGAGGAAGTTTGCGACTTGTTGGGTCGAATCTTGTCTACCTTGCAAATGAAACTTATGTAGGAACTTTTGTTGTTCCATATTTCTTAAGCGATGGTCGTGGGGGCAAGACAAGCTCAGTGATAACTGTGCAAGTACTTCCTAGGTCAGCAACTCCTGAGCATAAGTGCCGTGGTTTTGTTCGTACAGGTTGTTGACTCCTGCGTTGCTTAGTTCTATTTGGATATGGTCCAAGTGACTAAGTCATCAAGATCTTGGGTAGACAGTTAGTGCTGATGTTGCCAAGCGGACCAAGCACTTTCAACCATTTCCCGCAAGGTAAATCGGCTTGTCCAATTAAGCGCCTGGGCAGCAAGAGTTGCGTTAGCAACTAGAGACGGCGGATCGCCAGCGCGTCTTTCACTTAGTGTCGGCTGAATTTCCCGGCCGGTAACTTCCCGAATGACTTCAATCACTTCAAGGACGCTTGTGCCTTTGCCGGTGCCTAAGTTGATTGCTTGGAAACTTGGGTCACTCGATGAAACTAGCTTCATCGCAGCGACGTGTGCCTCTGCCAAATCTTGCACATGTATGTAGTCACGAATACAAGTACCATCTGTGGTGGGGTAGTCGGTGCCAAAAACTTTAGGTTCGCTGCCAGCTTTGATTGCCTGCATCACGATAGGAATAAGATTCAGTGCGAACGTATCGCCAAGGTCATCAGCCGCTGCGCCAGCAACGTTGAAGTAGCGTAATGCAGCCACTTTGAATTCATCTGAATTGACTAATGCATTAGCCATCCATTCGCCAGCAAGTTTGGTCGCACCGTAGGGGTTAATTGGGTTACAGGTCAGAGATTCTTGGATTGTTTCAGACTCAGCTAAATCAGGTTGGCCATAAACTGCAGCGCTCGAACTAAATACTAAATTTTTAACATTGTGCTGCTGCATTGAAAATAACAAGTTTGTTAAGCCGCCAACATTTTCTTCCCAGTAGTAAAGAGGTCGCTCGACGGATTCGCCTACTTGCTTTCGCGCAGCTAAATGTACGACGCCAGAAATTTGATGATCAATAAAAGTCTGTTCAACAGCTTTGTGATCTTTTAAATTGGCGGTAATCAGTGGAACTCCACCGGGTAACTTGGCAGCAACCCCGGTGCTTAAATCATCAAGAACAACAACTTCATGCCCATCGGCAATAGCAGTACGCACAATATGAGCGCCGATGTAGCCAGCGCCACCAGTTATGAGCCAAGTCATGGTTCTATTGTTGTCGGTTGCAGTGGTCTAAGACCAATCAAGTGCCTAGATTTTTGAACTAATCCTGTAGAAATGGGCAGTGACGACATCCAGTTTCACAGCAAAATGTCCGTTCTTTAAGTTTGCTAACGGTGAAGACAAATGCGCCATTGCTTGGGTCAACATACCCTTCGGCGCCAGCCAAAACTGCCTGTTCGTGGGCTTCGATGATGGCTTGGAAATCAGCCCGCTGTGGTGAAAGCCGTGATGGATGTGGCAAGGGAATTTCTGACATCTTGGTTTCACTCACTTTTGTTAATTGGCCGGGACATTTCGAAGATACCTGCAGAATTAGAATCCTGCTAGTTGGCATCTTGATTGTGTAGTTGGGTGGCCCCGAGATGATTCGAACATCCGACACGCGGTTTAGGAAACCGCTGCTCTATCCCCTGAGCTACGGGGCCAGGGCTTGTAGTAATCCTATTGTTTGTTTTGACTAGAAATCGTCGGTGGCAGCTGAGGATTTCTTGCCTACCTTCATGAAATCAAGGTATTCGTCAACAACTGTATTGGCATCGCCATGCATCATGAGATTTCCGTGGTCCAGCCAGATTGCATCGCTACACAGATCTTTGATTGTGTTGGAACCGTGCGACACCACGACCATGGTGCGGGCCGTCTCCATCAGTTCGCGCATCTTCTTCTGCGCCTTAACTTTGAAACGAGCGTCACCAGCGGAGAGCGCTTCATCGATTAGCAAGATGTCTGGCTTCATGTGAACAGCCGCTGAGAACGCCAAGCGAGAAGCCATACCGGACGAATAAGTCTTAACCGGCATGTCGCGGAAATCCTCAATCTCGGCAAAAGCGATGATTTCATCAACTCGCTCTAAAACTTCATCTCGGGTCATGCCGGCAGCGAGTCCAGCAAGAAGCACATTCTCAGGTGCAGAAAGTGAACTGTTAAAGCCGGCAGCCAGAGACAAGAGCGCACTTACATCGCCGTTAACAACGATTTCACCCGAAGACGGTGGCATGATGCCCGCAATTGCTCGTAGCAACGTAGATTTTCCGGCGCCATTATGGCCAACAACACCAAGAACTGTGCCGTGTGGAATTTCAAAACTGATGTTCTTGATTGCTTCAACAGTCTTCACAAGTTTTGTGCGACGCCCAAGACGAGACAGCGTTGACTTCAAAGTAGGAGTGGATTCAAAGCTGGTGCGGTAGGTGATGCTCAGCTCTTGAACTCTAATTGCGACGTCAGCAGTTTTCTCTTTTTCCAGAGCCCATGCCTTTCCCTTGCCATGTTGCTCGTCGTCTTCTATTTCGTCTTCTATTTCATCAAATTCGGACACTGAATTCCCGCTCTCGAGATACAAATATCAATACACCAGAAATAAATAACAGCGCAGTCCAAAACATAGCTGCATACCAGTACGCAGGAGTCGGCGGTTTGTTCGCGACTGATTCTTCAAAAATGCAGAGCAACCCGTAGACCGGATTGTAATTTTCAATTACAGCGAAGGCCTTGCCCTTTACGTCTTCTGGCATCCAGAGAATCGGCGAAATGTAGAGGCCAATTCGACTAATGAACGGTAAAAACGAACGCATGTCACGGAAATAAACCTGCAAAGTAGCCAGCAGAGCTGCTAGTCCGAAAATGAAAATGGCTAGTAACAAAATTGCAGGAATTGCCCACAACATGTTCCAACCAATTTTTTTGTAACCAAGCTCAGCGGAATCTACGAATACAAGCCAGTAAATTGCGTAAATAATCAAAGTTGGCCAAAAACGCTTCATAGCGACAAGCGCTGCCGAGAATGGCAGAAGTAGACGCGGGAATGAACGGTTAGCAATTAGCTTGCCAAGTGAGACCACACTGGCCGCACCCATACCCATAGCGCTGGTGACTGTGTGATACGCAAACATGCCAGCGAGCAAATGAGCAACAAAGTCTGGACCATGCTTATGGTTGGTGGAAAGAATGATCACCAGCATGTAATAAATGCCAGCTTGGATCAACGGGTTCAGGACTAGCCAGAGTTGGCCAAATAAAGTCGTGGACTGCTGAGCACGTAACTGTGCGCGCGCCAATTCGTAGGCAAGTTCACGACGGGTCCACATGTCTTTTGAATATTCGATTAGATTCGGCAGACCCGCTTTAAAGGGACGATGAACACGCGTCGGACCCTGTTTATCTCGCGTCAAATTTTCAGGCACTGACTCATTCTACCGAGCGTCGGGCCCTAAGGCGTTCATAGCGCGTGTGTTAGGGTTGGGAAGCAAATTCATTCGGCGAAATTACCGACTATCGGGAGACAAATCCATGGATT
>CANBWF010000035.1 GCA_947373075.1 Actinomycetota bacterium
TGGCGGTATCGGCCTTGAAGTAATTGCTAGCGAAATTGCGCAACGTCACGAAACGGCCTACCCAGCAACCGGCATTTCACCAGCCCACCGCACTTTGCGTATCGGTGGCGAGTATCAGTGGCGTCGTGAAGGTGAACCACACCTTTTCAATCCTGAAACAGTTTTCCGGTTACAGCACGCTACTCGCACGGGTCGTTACGACATCTTCCGTCAGTACACTCAAGCCGTTAACGATCAGTCTGAGCACTTGATGACACTGCGTGGACTTTTCCGCTTCCGCAATGAAGATCGGTTGCCTGTCTCAATTGATGAAGTTGAGTCAGCAAGTTCAATCGTCAAGCGATTCTCAACTGGCGCGATGTCTTATGGCTCTATCAGTCAAGAGGCGCACGAGACATTAGCAATTGCCATGAACCGTTTGGGTGCCAAGAGCAACACTGGTGAAGGCGGCGAAGATCCTGAACGCTTTGTCCCAGATGAAAATGGAGATTCTCGCCGTTCATCAATCAAGCAGGTTGCATCTGGTCGATTCGGTGTAACAAGTGAGTACTTGGTGAATGCAGACGACATTCAGATCAAGATGGCCCAAGGCGCAAAGCCAGGCGAAGGTGGTCAGCTGCCAGGTCACAAGGTTTACCCGTGGGTAGCTAAGACTCGTCACTCAACCCCTGGTGTTGGTTTGATTAGTCCACCACCACATCACGATATCTATTCAATTGAAGATCTCGCGCAACTAATTCACGACCTCAAGAATTCGAATCCGCAGGCCCGAGTGCACGTGAAACTTGTTGCTGAAGTTGGTGTCGGAACTGTTGCTGCTGGTGTATCAAAAGCACACGCTGATGTTGTTTTGATTTCTGGCCACGACGGCGGAACAGGTGCTTCTCCACTAACCAGCCTTAAGCATGCGGGTGGACCATGGGAAATCGGCTTGGCTGAAACCCAGCAGACACTTTTGCTTAATGGTTTACGCGACCGCATTGTTGTCCAAGCCGATGGACAATTGAAGACTGGCCGTGATGTGGTTATCGCTGCGCTGCTTGGTGCCGAAGAATACGGTTTTGCAACTGCGCCGCTCGTTGTAATGGGTTGCGTCATGATGCGTGTGTGTCACCTAGACACGTGCCCAGTGGGTGTGGCTACGCAGAATCCAGTACTTCGTGAGAAGTTCTCTGGCAAGGCCGAATACGTCGTTAACTTCTTCGAATTCATTGCCCAAGAAGTTCGAGAAATTCTTGCTGAACTTGGTTTCCGCACTCTTGATGAAGCCATTGGTCATAGTGAAGTTCTAGATGTTGAAAAAGCGGTAGATCACTGGAAAGCATCAGGTCTTGATCTTTCACCGATTCTTTACCGCCCAACTCTTGATCCTTCCGCATCATTGCGCCGCACTACAACTCAAGATCATGGGCTAGCTCGCGCACTTGATAACAAGTTGATTGAAATCTGTCAGCCTGCCATTAACGATGGGGAAGCCGTTCGGGCACAACTCGATATTCACAATGTGAATCGCACAGTTGGCACAATGCTTGGCTCCGAAGTGACTCGCAAGTGGGGCGGTGCCGGACTTCCTGAAGGCACTATCGATTTGTTATTCACTGGCGCAGCCGGACAGTCATTTGGTGCCTTCGTACCAGCGGGTATCACTTTGCGCCTTGAAGGTGACGGCAATGACTATGTCGGTAAGGGTCTTTCAGGCGGTCGCATTGTTGTGCGCCCAGCTCGAACTGCTCCGCTAGTTGCCGAAGCAAACATCATTGCTGGAAACGTAATTGGATATGGCGCAACTTCAGGTCACATTTTCTTACGTGGAATTGTGGGCGAGCGCTTCTGTGTTCGTAACTCTGGCGCTACTGCAGTTGTTGAAGGTGTTGGCGATCATGGGTGCGAATACATGACCGGTGGTCGCGCAGTTATTTTGGGTCCAACTGGCCGTAACTTTGCTGCAGGCATGAGCGGTGGTATTGCATACCTGCTTGATGCGGTTACCCACAACATAAACAAGGAAATGGTTGATATCGAGAAACTCGATTCAACTGATTTGGATTTCTTGGAAAACATTCTTGGTCAGCATCTGGCAGAAACAGATTCAGAAGTTGCCAAAACATTGTTGGAAAATTGGCCAAAGCAGGCAGGACGCTTCACCAAGGTGATGCCACGCGATTACCGTCGCGTACTTGATGCACAGGCCAAGGCTAAAGCAGAAGGTCGCGATCCAATCGAGGCCATTATGGAGGCAGCTCGTGTTTAATCATTCGGTAGTGGAAGGAATCTGACATGGGAGATCCACGCGGATTTATTACGACGCAGCGCGAAACACCAACCCGTCGTGGGGTAGTTGTTAGATTGAAAGACTGGAATGAAGTCTATGAAGAATTCCCAGTCGAGAGTCTGACGAAGCAAGCTGGCCGATGCATGGATTGTGGCATACCGTTTTGCCACAATGGTTGCCCGCTTGGCAACCTAATTCCTGAATGGAATGACCTGGTGATGCGTCAGGAATGGCAATCAGCATCCGAGCGCCTACATGCTACGAATAACTTCCCTGAGTTCACTGGCCGACTATGCCCAGCGCCTTGCGAAACCGCTTGTGTTGTTGGTATTTCTGGTGATCCAGTAACTATCAAGAACGTTGAAGTTTCGATTATCGATCGAGCTTGGAACGATGGATTTGTTCTGCCACAGATTCCAGATCGCGTTACAGGCAAGACTGTTGCAGTAATCGGTTCGGGACCTGCAGGTTTGGCGACTGCTCAGCAGCTTGCTCGTGTTGGTCACACTGTGGCTGTTTATGAACGCGCCGATCGCATTGGCGGTTTACTTCGTTATGGAATTCCAGAATTCAAAATGGAGAAGCGTCACATCGATCGACGGTTAGAGCAGATGGAAGCTGAAGGCGTTAAGTTCCGCACTAACGTAAATGTTGGCACTGATATCACAGTTGAAGAACTTCGCTCAAAGTACGACGCAGTAGTAATTGCTGTCGGTGCGACTGCATGGCGCGATCTTGAAGTTCCTGGCCGTGAACTGTCTGGAATTCATCAGGCAATGGAATATTTGCCAGGTGCTAACCGCGTACAAGAGGGTGACTTCGAGCAGGCCCCGATTGACGTAGCTGGTCAGCACGTAATCGTTATTGGTGGTGGCGATACCGGCGCCGATTGCTTGGGTACAGCACTTCGTCAGGGAGCAGCATCGGTAACTCAGCTTGAAATTATGCCAACTCCGCCGAATGCCCGCCCAGATTATGCTCCATGGCCTACTTACCCGATGGTCTACCGAGTCAGTAGCGCTCATGAAGAGGGTGGCGAGCGCGAATTCGCCGTTTCCACTCAGCGTTTTATCGGTACCGACAAAGTCGAAGCGATTGAACTAATCACTGTTGAATTCAAAGATGGTGCGTTTGTTCCGGTTGAAGGTTCTGAGCGCATTTTGCCAGCCGACGCAGTGTTCTTGGCAATGGGCTTTGTTGGGCCAGAGCATGGTTCACTAATTGACCAGTTTGATGTGGCCCTCGATCCACGCGGAAATGTAGCTCGCGACGCTTCTTACATGACAAACCAAGATGGCGTGTTTGTTGCTGGCGATGCAGGTCGCGGGCAGTCGCTCATTGTTTGGGCAATAGCCGAAGGTCGCTCCGCTGCAGCACACGTTGATCGCTTCTTGATGGGTGAAAGTAACTTGCCAGTTGCCATCCCGCCAACGGCGCGACCAGTTACTGCATAGGGGCAACAAGCACGACTTGAACCTTATTCGGTAAGGTTGAAGCAGCACGTTGACACGTAAGCGGCAGTTTTCAAATGACTGCCAACAGATTTGAGAAAAGGGCTATCTAGTGCGTCGAGCCAAAATTGTTTGTACCCTCGGTCCAGCTGTCGCTACTCCAGATGGAATTCGCGATCTTATTGCTGCCGGAATGAATGTTGCTCGCTTGAACTTGTCACATGGTGAGTACAGCGATCACGAATACAACTACACATTGGTACGCGATGCGGCCAAAGATGCTGGTAAAGCAGTTGCAATTTTGGCTGACCTTCAGGGTCCAAAGATTCGCCTGGCTCGGTTTGCAAATGGCCCAGTTGATTTGGCAGTTGGTGACATTTTCACAATCACCACCGAAGATGTTCCTGGCGATAAAGATGAATGTGGCACAACCTACAAAGGTTTGCCAGGGGACTGTAAGCCTGGCGATCGCATCTTGGTTGATGACGGCAAAGTTGGCTTAGAAGTAGTTTCTGTTGAAGGTTCACGCGTTAAGACTCGGGTAACTGAAGGTGGCCGCGTTAGTGATAACAAGGGCATTAACTTGCCAGGTGTTGCTGTTAGTGTCCCTGCACTTAGCGAAAAAGACATGGACGATTTGCGCTGGGCACTACATCAGGGCGTTGACATGGTTGCACTTTCTTTCGTGCGTAGCGCCGAAGACTTCGCTGATGTCGAGCGCATCATGAATGAAGAAGGTATTCGAGTTCCAGTTATCGCCAAGGTTGAAAAGCCACAGGCGGTTGATAATCTGCAGGAAATCGTCGATGTTTTTGATGGCATCATGGTTGCTCGTGGTGACCTCGGAGTTGAATTGCCACTTGAGCAGGTTCCACTAGTTCAGAAGCGGGCAATTGCTATGGCTCGCGCCGCTGCAAAGCCAGTAATTGTGGCAACTCAAATGCTTGAGTCAATGATTACTTCTTCGCGTCCAACTCGCGCTGAAGCAAGCGATGTTGCTAACGCAGTACTAGATGGCGCAGATGCTTTGATGCTTTCAGGTGAAACGAGTGTTGGCGAACATCCAACAAATGTTGTAGCCACCATGAGTCGCATTATTGAGCATGTTGAGTCTGAAGCTTTGTCTCGTATTCCTGCTCTAGAAAATCACAATCGGGCTGAAACAGCAGAGGCACTCTGTGAAGCAGCAGTACAGGTTGCTACCAACGTTGACGCTAAAGCGATTGTGGCTTTCACTGAAACTGGTCGCTCGGCCCGCTTGGCTGCGCGTCACCGTACTTCAACTCCAATCTTGGCCTTCACTACAAGCCAGACTGTTTGTAATCAGCTTGCACTTCTTTGGGGTACCGAAACTTTCGTGGCTGGAAATGTGCAGCACACCGACGAAATGGTGAATCAGGTAGATCACACTTTGCTCGAAATCCAAAGATTTAACCGTGGTGACAAACTTGTGTTCATTGCAGGTGTTCCACCCGGCGTACCAGGCACCACTAACGGCATGCGGGTACACAAATTGGGCTCAGGCCCCAGTAATACCTAGTAAATTCAACAGATAAAGAAATGTTCGCTATGCTCGTTCAAAGCGACATCCTTTAACACCTGTCCCGTGAGGCAGGAAAGGAGGTTAGTACGATGACGCATACCCAAGGCCGGGTCGTTTTAGACTCCGCCGATATCTCCCGAGCATTGACTCGATTAGCCCATGAAATTATTGAACGCACTCAAGGTGCGCAAAATGTAACTCTGATGGGCATTCCAACTCGTGGTGTCGCTCTTGCAAATCGATTGGCACAGCGCATCAGCGAAATCCAAGGCAGCCCCGTTGAAGTCGGCGCAATCGATGTGACGATGTACCGCGACGACTTACGCATGCAACCGGCTCGCGCGCTGCTGCCTACTGTGCTTCCGGATGCTGGCATCGAAGGCCGGCTAGTGATTCTGGTTGATGACGTACTTTATTCAGGTCGCACAATCCGCGCAGCACTAGATGCCCTTAGCGAACATGGACGACCACAGGCAGTGCAGCTTGCCGTACTTGTTGATCGTGGACATCGAGAACTTCCAATCCGTGCCGATTATGTTGGCAAGAACCTGCCAACAGCCAAAACAGAGTCGGTGCAAGTTCAGTTAAGCGAACATGACGAAATCGATCAGATTGTCATTAGGCAGGCATCATGAAACATTTATTGAGTACCGCGGACTTAACTCGTGACGATGCAATCCTGATTCTCGACACTGCTAATCAGTTGGCACAGGCAACCAGCCAAGGTGTTGGCAAACTTCCACCACTTCGTGGTCGCACAGTGGTCAATCTGTTTTACGAAGATTCAACTCGAACTCGTATTTCATTTGAAGCGGCAGCCAAGCGCCTTTCCGCTGATGTAATTAACTTTGCAGCAAAGGGATCCAGTGTTTCCAAAGGCGAAAGCTTAAAAGATACAGCGCTCACCCTTGAAGCAATGGGCGCGGACGCGATTGTGCTGCGACACGGTTCAAGTGGAGCTGCCAATACTTTGGCCAACTCTGGTTGGATTTCAGGCAGCGTAGTCAATGCTGGTGATGGCACGCACGAACATCCAACACAAGCGCTGCTAGATGCATACACATTGCGCCGCCACCTTCGCGAAGGCGCAGGTGACCTGGCTGGCGCAACAGTGACCATCGTGGGCGACATCCTGCACAGCCGCGTTGCTCGCTCGAACGTACATCTACTTAAAACTCTCGGTGCCAATGTGCGACTTGTTGCTCCGCCAACATTGCTGCCATTCGGTGTCGATACATGGGACGCAGACGTTTCTTATGATCTTGAAGACGCTCTTGTCGGCGCAGACGCCGTAATGATGCTTCGCATCCAACAAGAACGCATGAATGCGGCTTACTTCCCAACAATTCACGAATACTCACAGCGTTATGGCTTGAATCAAGTTCGAGTTAATTTGATGAACCAAGGTTCAATTGTGATGCACCCTGGTCCAATGAATCGGGGAGTAGAAATTACTTCCGAAGTTGCCGACAGTCCACAATCCGTGATTGTCGAGCAGGTAACAAATGGCGTAAGTGTTCGGATGGCTGTGCTGTATTTAATGCTCGGCGGAAATGAGGCAACGGTATGACCAGTTATGTCCTAAAGAATGTTTCGATTGTCGGCGGCTCTGCTACCGACCTCCTGATTAGCGATGGCGTCATTGCCCAAATTGGTGATGGTCTTAATGCAGATCAAGTTATTGATGCCAAAGGTTGTATTGCACTGCCAGGTCTTGTGGATCTGCATACTCACTTACGCGAGCCGGGCAAAGAAGATGCCGAAACTGTACTTTCTGGTTCACAGGCTGCGGCAGTGGGTGGATTCACCAGTGTGCATGCCATGGCTAATACAAATCCGGTTGCAGACAATGCCGGTGTAGTTGAACAGGTCTGGCGACTCGGCAAAGAAGCAGGTTTAGTCGATGTTCGTCCAGTGGGCGCTGTAACTAAAGGTCTTGAGGGCGTAACACTTGCTGAGCTAGGCACCATGGCCGACAGCGCAGCTGGCGTTCGGGTATTTAGTGACGATGGCAAGTGCGTGCACGATCCAGTGATTATGCGCCGCGCTTTGGAGTATGTAAAAGCGTTCGACGGTGTCATCGCTCAGCATGCGCAAGAGCCACAGTTAACTGATGGTGCGCAGATGAATGAAGGCATCATCTCCGGACAACTTGGTTTGCGTGGCTGGCCTGCTGTGGCTGAAGAGGCCATCATTGCCCGCGACGTATTACTTGCATCGCATGTAGATGCTCGCTTGCACATTTGTCACCTATCAACTGCAGGTAGCGTTGAAATTATCCGCTGGGCAAAGAGTCGTGGAATCAAAGTAACTGCTGAAGTTACGCCGCATCACTTAATCCTTACTGACGAGCTAGCCACTAGCTATAACCCTGTTTTCAAAGTTAATCCACCGCTTCGCACGCAAGCTGATGTTGAAGCAGTTCGCGAAGGTCTAGCCGATGGCACTATCGATATCGTTGCAACAGATCACGCTCCACATCCAGCGCAGGATAAAGATTGTGAATGGTCGGCTGCTGCCTTTGGTATGACAGGTTTAGAGACTGCGCTTCAGGTTGTGCATGCCACGATGGTTAAGACTGGCTTACTAACTTGGGAGCAGGTCGCCGACCGTATGTCTTACGCGCCAGCACAAATTGGTCGGGTAAACACTCAAGGTCAAGCCCTTGTTGTAGGCGCACCTGCGCACATTGCACTGTTTGATCCAAATACCGAAGTAACGATCACTGCTGAGAACTCGGTAAGTGCAAGTCGCAATACGCCATTCGCTGGCTACACCCTGCCGGGCATTGTGCAAGCAACTTTCTTTAATGGCAAGCCAACAGTTCTAGATGGAAAGTTGGTGTGACAACTCTGCTTCATCTCGAGCCACACTCGGCCCCTGTAACTCATGTGACTTCCCGGATTATTTTTACCATCGCTGTTTTCGCAGTTATCGGGTTAGCTATTTGGGGGATGCGTCGGGCTTGGCTTGGTAAAGCAAAGAAGTTTTCACATATACCTGCGCCAGACACTGCAGTCCCAGTCGGTTCTGTGTCAGTCACTGGTGCGTTCGACGCTCGGTTTGCTGGTTCAACTGTAAGCGGACAGTGGTTGAACCGTATTACTGTGCATGCACTTGGTACACCGCGTGGCGTTATCGCTAGTGTGCATAGTGACGGAATTTTCATCGAAGATGATGGTGATTTCAGTTTGTGGCTACCCAAATCCGATCTCACCGCAGTTCGAGCTGGGCGAGGTATTGCCGGCGATGTTGTTGAGCCTGAAGGCATGGTGATTCTCACTTGGACTTTGGGCGACCAAAGCGTAGATACCGGCCTCCGTGTAAACCGCAACAGTGATCATGAAGAGTTTTTGAAAGCAGCAAGTGAATTGGTGAATGGAGTGAGTGCATGACATCGGCCGTTTTAGTACTAGAGGATGGTCAGGTTTATTCCGGCCAGTCTTACGGTGCAACAGGTAGCGCGTTTGGTGAGGCAGTTTTTGCTACTGGCATGACTGGTTATCAAGAGACCATCACCGACCCTTCCTACTGTGGTCAGGTTGTTGTGCAGACAGCTCCACACATCGGAAACACCGGTTGGAATGACGAAGATGACGAGTCCGCTCAGATTTGGGTTGCTGGCTACGTTGTCCGCGATCCGGCCAGGCGAGTTTCAAACTGGCGCTCAACAAAATCTCTTGACGAAGAGTTAACGGCACAGAATGTTGTTGGTATTAGCGGAATTGATACTCGTGCATTAACCCGCCACCTGCGTGAACAAGGCGCTATGCGAGTTGGCATTTTTAGTGGCGAACTCGCTAGTGAGCCAATCGAAACGTTAATTGCAAAAGTTCGTGAAGTTCCCGAAATGGCTGGCGCAAGTTTCTCACAAACGGTTTCAACTAAAACTGCTTATGTTGTTCCTGCGGTAGGCGAAAAGAAGTATCAGGTCGCGGCTCTTGATCTTGGCATTAAGGCAATGACACCAACGCTTATGGCGCAGCGGGGGATTGAAGTACATGTAATGCCTGCCGATTCCACAATCGAAGATTTCTTGGCTGCTGGTCCTGATGGAGTTTTCCTATCCAATGGTCCTGGCGATCCAGCTACTGCTTCCCATGCAATTGAAATCGTTAAAGCGGCACTAATTATTAAACGTCCGTTGTTCGGTATCTGTTTTGGTAATCAAATTCTGGGTCGAGCATTGGGCTTTGGCACTTACAAACTGCGCTACGGACACCGCGGAATTAACCAGCCAGTTATGGATCGCACCACTGGCAAAGTGGAAGTAACTGCGCATAACCACGGGTTCGCTGTTGATGCGCCGATAGATCGAGATAGTTCCACCGAATTTGGAACAGTGCGCGTAAGTCATGTTTGTTTGAATGACGATGTTGTTGAAGGTTTGGAATGTCTAGACGTTCCGGCTTTCAGTGTTCAGTATCACCCTGAAGCTGCCGCGGGTCCGCATGACTCAGCGTATTTATTTGATCGGTTCGTTCAATTGATGGAGAGTGTTCGCTAATGCCGCGTCGTGAAGACATTAAGTCAGTAATGGTGATTGGCTCTGGGCCAATCGTTATCGGCCAGGCCTGCGAATTCGATTATTCAGGAACTCAGGCTTGCCGAGTTCTGAAGGCCGAAGGCTTGCGCGTTATTTTGGTCAACAGCAACCCTGCAACCATCATGACCGATCCAGAGTTTGCCGATGCAACCTACATCGAACCGATCACGCCTGAAATTGTTGCTAGCATCATCGAACGCGAACGCCCAGATGCTTTACTGCCAACTCTTGGTGGCCAGACTGCGCTCAATACCGCAATGTCTTTGCATGCAAATGGCGTGCTAGAGAAATTTAATGTTGAACTAATCGGCGCGAATGTTGAGGCAATTGAACGCGGTGAAAACCGCGAGATTTTCCGCACAATCGTTGAAGAAATTGGCGGCGAAAGTGCAAAGTCTTTCGTTTGTCACAGCATGCAAGATTGCCTTGATGGCGTTAAAGAATTGGGTTACCCAGTCGTTGTTCGTCCATCCTTCACAATGGGTGGCGCTGGTTCAGGTATCGCTTACAACGAAGAAGACTTACATCGCATTGCTGGACTTGGTTTGCAGGCCAGCCCAACCACTGAAGTGTTGCTAGAAGAATCAATCATCGGTTGGAAAGAATACGAACTCGAGTTGATGCGCGATCATCATGACAATGTTGTGGTTATCTGTTCAATTGAGAATGTAGACCCAATGGGTGTACACACTGGTGACTCAATCACTATCGCCCCAGCCATGACACTTACTGATCGCGAATACCAAAGACTTCGCGACATTGGGATCGACATTATTCGCGCGGTTGGCGTGGATACTGGTGGCTGCAACATTCAATTCGCAGTGAATCCAGAAGATGGTCGAATCATTGTTATCGAAATGAACCCACGTGTCTCTCGTTCGTCGGCACTGGCAAGTAAAGCAACCGGATTCCCGATTGCAAAAATTGCAGCTCGCTTGGCTATCGGCTACACATTGGATGAAATTCCAAACGACATCACCAAAGAGACACCAGCGTCGTTTGAACCAACTCTTGACTATGTCGTCGTCAAGGTTCCGCGCTTTGCTTTTGAGAAATTCCCGAATGCGGATCAAACACTCACAACCACTATGAAATCTGTTGGTGAAGCAATGGCAATCGGCCGTAACTTCACTGAGAGTTTGCAAAAAGCGCTTCGCTCTATTGAAAAGAAGGAAGCAATTTTCGACTGGGCAACTCCGCCAACAGAAATTGATGTTGCTGACGCGCTTGAGCGTATGAAAGTTCCGCACGATGGTCGCCTAAACCTTGTGCAGCAGGCACTTTGGGCTGGTTCGTCAATTGAAACCGTGTTCGGTGCAACAAAGATTGACCCTTGGTTCCTAGATCAGATTGTTTTGCTTTGTGAAGTAGCTCGCGAAGTTGCAGCTGCTCCAGCTTTGGATCGCGAAGTGCTGTTCAATGCAAAGCAACATGGCTTCTCCGACAAGCAGATTGCCGCGATTCGCAAAACCACTGAAGCAGAAATCCGTTCGCTAAGGCACAACCTTGATTTACGTCCAGTATTCAAAACTGTTGATACTTGCGCGGCTGAGTTTGCGGCAACAACTCCGTATCACTACTCGTCTTACGACCAAGAAACCGAAGTAGCGCCGCGTGAAAATCCAGCAGTGATTATTTTGGGTTCAGGCCCTAACCGAATTGGACAGGGTATTGAGTTCGATTACTCGTGTGTTCATGCTTCGCTCACGCTTCGCGAACGCGGTTTCGATACCATCATGATTAACTGCAATCCAGAAACCGTTTCAACGGACTACGACACTTCAAGTCGCTTGTATTTCGAGCCGCTAACTCTTGAAGATGTGCTTGAAGTTATTCATGCCGAAACACTTGCTGGCCCAGTGGTTGGTGTTATCACGCAGCTTGGCGGGCAAACTCCTCTTGGCTTAGCCCAGGGCCTACAGGATGCCGGGATAACAATTCTTGGTACCTCGCCAGATGCCATTGAACTTGCGGAAGAACGCGGCGCATTCGGCAAAGTTTTGGCAGATGCTGGCTTGCCGGCGCCAAAACATGGAATGGCAACTTCGTTTGAAGAGGCGAAAGTTATTGCCGACGACATTAGTTACCCAGTCTTGGTCCGCCCGTCGTACGTACTCGGTGGGCGCGGCATGGAAATCGTCTACGACGAGTCCATGCTGAGTGACTACCTTTCGCGTGCCACTGAAATTGATCCAGAACG
>CANBWF010000036.1 GCA_947373075.1 Actinomycetota bacterium
GGCGTTGATAGGCATAGCCCTTAGCCTACCGAATCCAAAGAAATGATTCACCTGCCCTCAATTCACTTGCGGGGCATTTTGCTGATAACCTTGGTTTCGCGCGCCGCTAGCTCAATCGGCAGAGCAACTGACTCTTAATCAGTGGGTTCGGGGTTCAAGTCCCTGGCGGCGCACTCTTGGGTTTAACCCAGCCGGTGATAATTTCTAAACCGTTGCTGCTATCTAATCTTCAACAATCTCAAATTCATCTATTACCGACTGTGCGCTGGCACTAGAAATCTCCCGAACAACTTGGGTAATCTCAACTGCATCTTCCGGAGTTGGCCCTTGCACATCTAGGCTGCGAATCTTTTTGGCAGTGCGGATTGCAGTGTTCTGCGCAGTACCAATTAGATCGTCGTACGAAGTAATCGTGGATTTCAATGCGCGACCAAGTTTGTTAATTTTTTCGTAGAGTTTGGTGATGTCATCCAAAAACTTTTCAGCAAGCGTGTGGATTTCGGAAGCATTCTGAGCTACCTTCTCGCGACTAAACAAATAGCCAACTGTACGAAGCAACGCCATCATGTTGGTCGGTGTTGCAACGGTCACTCGTTGACTAAATGCGTAATCAAGCAGTGTGTCATCGATACGAAGTGCATCAGCCAAAATTGATTCAATTGGCGCGAAGAGGATGACAAAATCTGGCGAAGATCCCTGCTGGGCATAACCACGCTCAGCTAATTTCTTGATGTGGTCCTTCAGAGCCTTTGCGTGCTCCTTAAGTAACAGATCGCGCTGCGTCTCGTCTTCGATGGCATAAGCCTGATAGAAGTTTTCAAATGGGAATTTTGAGTCAATGTAAAGCACGCTCGCGCCAGGCATTGCAATAGTCACATCTGGTCGACCAGTGCCCTCACCTGTTGTGGACTTTTGCACTGTGTAATGCTGGCCTTCGATCAAACCGGCATTTTCGAGTAATTTCTCTAGCTGGGCTTCGCCGAACTTGCCCCGAGACTGTGAACTATTGAGTACTCGGGCAATCGTGGATGTTTGGGTGACTAGCGCGCTGTTGTTTTCATTCATGGTTCGAATCTGCGTGCGCAAACCTTCTTCGGCTTCAGAGCGACGGCGATCAGCCTCAGTCGCTGAATTTGTGATTGCGAGCACTCCAGCTTTTAATGCCGAAAGTTCGGTTTGTAATGCAATTGTTGCTTCAGTTTTATTCCGCTCTTGATCTAACTGAGCCGAGAACTGCTGCGCCTGGGCTTGGGCAATGGCGAGTTCAGTTTGAACTGCGCTCAGTTGTCCATTGTCGGCCGAACCAGTTGCTTTTCGGCCACGTCCAATTACGAAACCGAGTCCAACACCAACAAAAAGGGCTAAAAACACATAAATAAAGGCGGAAGAATTTGTCATGCCCCTATGTTGGCAGATAAGTGTGACAAAACCTGTCACTGTTGCCCCATTTTTGACGTAGTGGGTAGATAGCCTGTTCTTAAGTAATGAGCGTGTGAAAGTGATGAGGATTTAATGCGAGTTCGGTTTGCCATCTGTGCAACAGTTGCTATTGCAATTATGGGTTTTGGAATGGTGCAAACATCCAATGCAACCACGACAACAAGTGCCTCTTTTTTGTTAAGCAAACTAAAAGTTTCTGGCGAACATTCAAATGGATACAACCGCGACCTCTTCAAACTCTGGGTAGATGTTGATCATGATGGATGCAACACTCGCGAAGAAGTCCTATTGGCCGAAGCCACTAAGCAACCATCTGCAAACTCAAACTGCACAATTTCTGGTGGAAGCTGGAAGTCTGTCTACGACAACATCACATTCACCAGTGCTCGCTCACTCGACATCGATCACATGGTTCCGCTCTCGGAGGCGTGGCAGTCTGGCGCTTATCGTTGGGATGCAGATACTCGAGAGCGTTACGCAAACGATCTTGGTTATTCACGGTCACTGATTGCAGTTTCTGCCACTACAAACCGAGCTAAGGGCGATAAAGATCCATATTTGTGGATGCCACCGAGCCATAGCTATTGGTGTCAGTATGTTGGCGACTGGATTGCGATTAAATACCGGTGGGGTTTAACAATCGACTCGGCTGAGAAACGCGACTTGCTGACAAAAGTTAAGTCGTGTGGCGCTCGCACACACACCATCAAGCCTGCCCTTGCTGTGCGCCACTTCAGTTCAAACACTGATACCAGCGGATCCGGTGCAACTGGTGGAGATTCTTCAGGAAACAGTGGCACTGGTTCGAATTCCAAAACGGATCCGCGCTACAGCTCATGCAAGCAAGCAAAAGCAGCTGGTTACGGTCCGTACTATCGTGGCCGCGATTCTGAATATTCCTGGTACCGCGATGGCGATGGCGATGGCATCGCTTGCGAGTAACTAGCGGATTACAAACTCTTTAGTATCTTCTTGAGTTACGGATCCATCTTTCGCAGAAATATCCTGCGCAGCAAACATATAGTGACCCTCTCTAAGCATGCCTAGATTTACACTCCACCCTCCCCTGACCGGACAAGCACCAGAAGCCAACACATGCTTCTCGCGAATCAATTCACCATTGCGGAAAAGTTGCCAATGCACTCCAGCTTCGAAGGTGCAGGCGGTTCCGCGCATTATTACTGGGCTAGTCATAACCGCAGCTACTTGATCAACCCACACAGGGGCAAGTACTTCGTAATGCAGCTCGCGAGAAAAAATCTGTCGGGCATCAACATGTCCAGCAAAGCTTTCGAACGATTTACCGCTAGATGTAAAAGTCACAGATGTTGTACTGGGATGGTTTGCAGTCAGAGTCCACACCAGTTGATCTATGGCACGCATTTCTGCTTCGGCACCGACCTTGAGTGGGACAACAGCGATATCAACCACCGCTCTACTGCCCGAGTAACGCACATAATTGATAACTGAGCCGTTGCCCCAAAGGTTGTAATAATCCATATCAAATGGGTGATTCTTCTTCCTTACCAAGGCTTGCAACGAATACAAACCCATGTCGTCAGTAGACATTACTGAACGAAACTCTCGATATAGGCGAAGTCCATTATTAGTCTTGCCCACGTAATACAAGGCCAAAGTCATTTTTGCTAACGATGGTGATGCGCTTGGCTTGATTGTCGGGCTAACGGTTGGCTCAATGGTGGGGCTGGCAGACGTTGAAGCAGAATTGCTCGGCCAACCACTTGGGCTGGGTGCTGGTGACAGTGTTGGCGTAACGCTGGCATTCGGATTCGGCGCCACCGCAACATGGCAACTAACCAAAATGGCAGGCAAGGCCAAGAGCACAACTAATTTTGTAAAGCGACCCGTCCGTTTCATATTTTGACGCTAACTAGCACCTCGAAGTTCTACACTAAATTCAATAAGTTAAGAGGGGTAGCACATGTCCGAGCTCGTATTTTTTACCGGCACTATGGACTGCGGTAAATCAACACTTGCAGCTCAGGTGAATCACACCCATAAGTCCGCTGGACGTAGTGGCCTGGTCTTCACTCGCAACGATCGCGCTGGAAGCGGTATTCTTTCAAGTCGTTTAGGACTGGAAGTTCAAGCAATTGAAGTCACGAATGAAACAAATTTCTTTGATCTGTGTTTGGAGCAACTGCAAACAGATGAAGGACTGGACTACCTAGTTTGTGACGAGACGCAGTTTTACACTCGCGAGCACATAAACCAACTTGCACATGTTGTTGACGATTTAGACATTGATGTTTTTGCGTTTGGAATTGCAAGTGACTTTCGAACCGACTTATTCCCTGGCTCGTCCAGACTTTTTGAATTAGCAGATCGTATTCAGATTCTGCAGGTGGAAGCGCTTTGTTGGTGCGGGCGTAAAGCAACCCACAATGCGCGAACGGTCAATGGACGGATGATTACCGAAGGCGATCAGGTACTACCTGGCGATACCGGTGAAAACCCAGCTGAAGTTATTGGTTACGAGGTTTTGTGTCGACGCCATCATATGGCGGGGATGACGATCAATCATCCAGAGAATTAATCGTCAGTCTTTTTGCTTCGAGACTTCAGGGCAATGCCAAAGAAGGCCAAAACGCCAGCGCTAACAGCGGCAATGCGCTCGGCGCGAGGTTGACCTTCTTCGTCTACAAAGAAACTAGTTACTTTTTCTAGCCCACGATTTGCTACGTTGCTAGGGCGAACATATTCCTGCAAATCATCTACTGATTTGGTCAAGCGCTCGCGGGTTTCCTGCAATTCACGCGCAATGTCGTCAGATGAATTTTCGGCCATGAGTTAAGCCTACCGATGCCTAGCACTCAAATATCCCCGATAAAGTGCAGTATTTTCGATTCTGCCTTAAAATTGTAATTGCAAAGAGTTCGCAATAAGGACAGAAAATGGCTTTAACAATGAACAACGAAGAAACCGCAGGACGCACTAGATTGCGCGACCGGTTAACCCGCGACGAGTGGCGCCGAATGGCGTTGATGTTTGGCATCATTGCGTTCCTACACATCGCTGGCATAGCCCTGATGTTCGCTGCGACTCTCGGGCATTACCAACTAAGTGATGGAACTATGTTCGGTTGGGGCACCGCTGTTCTGGCCTACACGCTTGGTATGCGCCATGCATTTGATGCTGATCACATTTCAGCAATCGATAACACCACACGTAAATTGATGAGTGAAGGTCAACGTCCGCTTGCAGTTGGTTTCTTCTTCTCGCTCGGCCATTCATCTGTTGTCGCTGTCTTGGCACTGCTCCTTAATTTTGGATTGAAGTCACTAGGTGGCCAGCTCAAAGACGATAGCTCGTCGTTACATCACTACACAGGTCTTGTGGGCACAACTATCAGTGGCATTTTCCTTCTGCTTATCGCAGCACTAAACCTCGTAGTAATGATTTCCATCGTCAAAGTTTTTATCGCTATGCGTCGCGGCGAATACAACGAAGATGAATTAGAAAAACATCTCGATTCCCGCGGCTTCCTAATGCGCTTCTTCGGCCCGATCGCTCGTCGTATCGACAAGAGTTGGAAAATGTATCCGCTTGGAATTCTCTTTGGCTTGGGCTTCGATACAGCAACCGAAATCGGTCTATTAGTACTTGCAGGTTCTTCTGTAGTTGCGGGTTTGCCTTGGTGGGCAATCATCAGTCTTCCCTGCTTTTTTGCAGGTGGTATGAGCTTGCTCGACACCATCGACGGATCTTTCATGAACTTCGCCTACGGCTGGGCTTTCTCTAAACCAGTTCGTAAGGTTTACTACAACATCATCATCACTGGGTTATCTGTTGGTGTTGCGCTTTTCATCGGTGGAATGGAAGTTGCACAGGTCATTTCGGGTCAGTTGAACCTCTCGGGCGGATTCTGGGATTACGCAAACCAATTCAATCTAAACCAAGCTGGCTACATTATCGTCGCGGCATTCGCGGTTGTTTGGTTAATCGCAATCGCAATATGGCGTTACGGTCGCATTGAAGATCGTTGGCATAAGAAGGCACACGCAGCACAACGTGCTCGCGGCGAACAGACCGACCACGTTGCTGCAGGTATCGAACTAGGGCCAATTGGAAAACCGTTCACGATTGACTAGTGCTGCTGCCCTTTAACGCCACCCCTTGAGTAGTGTTCAACTGAGGGACATCAAGGCAAGCGATGCGTAGGCTTTAATTTATGACATCAACACAAGCCAAACAAAAATGGATTACGCGCAATCTGATTGTGCTCAGTTTGGTTTCGTTCACGCAAGATGCTGCCAGTGAATTGATGTATCCACTTATGCCACTATTCCTAACTGGAGTATTGGCAGCACCAGCGATTGTGTTGGGCATTGTTGAAGGCGCAGCAGAAGTAACTGCAGGTGTTTCAAAATACTTTGCAGGAAAAGCATCAGATCGAATTGGCAGCAAAGTGCTAATCACAACCGGTTATGCCTTTGCAGGCATCGGCAAACTTTTTGTGGCCAGCGCAGTGGTATGGCCAATGGTACTTTTTGGGCGAATGATTGACCGAGTCGGTAAAGGTATCCGTTCAGCACCGCGTGATGCGCTGATAACGAAGTCGGTTGAGCCGAGCCATTACGCCCGAGCATTTGGCTTTCACCGAAGTGCCGATACCTTTGGCGCTGTTATCGGGCCGATGGTGGCTCTTGTTGGGTTAGCAGTTTTAGATAACAACGTCCGTGCGGTCATGTGGTGGGCCGTTATCCCCGCAGTGCTGTCGGTAATCATCTCATTGTTCGTTAAAGATATTCGAATCAAAGAATCAAAAGAGATTGTGAATGGTGCCAAGGAAAAACTTGATCCACTTCCTCGGCCTTTCTGGGTGGCGGCAATTCCGTTCGTAATTTTTGCCTTAACAAATTTGCCCGACACGCTGTTGCTACTGCGCCTATCTCAAATCGGCACATCAATGACGCATGTTGTACTTGCCTATATTGGCTTCAACTTGGTCTACACCTTTGCTGCTTACCCGGCTGGAATTATTGCCGACCGGCTTTCTGCATACACGGTTTATGCAATCGGGTTAGCTGCTTTTGCGGTGACTTACATAATCATTGGCCAACTCGATAAGCCATCGCCTGCCATGTATATCGCCGTTGCGCTTTACGGATTCTTCCCTGCCTTGACTGATGGAATTGGCAAAGCTGTGGTCTCACATACTGTGCCAAAAACCATGCATGGCCGCGCGCAAGGCGTATTTCAGTCCCTTTCCGGCGGTTCAATATTGATTGCCGGCATCTGGGCCGGCCTGCTTTGGTCAAAAGGATCTGGGCATGGATCGCTTCCAATGACCATTGCCGGAGGGCTCGCTGGAGTAGGGGCAATCGTGCTACTTCTGATGCATAGCACCCGCCCGTTGGAAGAACACTAAGAAATCTGACACAATAGAGTCTGCGTGCGGGAGTGGCGGAATTGGCAGACGCACTAGACTTAGGATCTAGCGCCTTCGGGTGTAGGGGTTCAAGTCCCCTCTCCCGCACCACAGTTTTAAAGTTAAATTAATTCACTGTGAATTTTGAACTCGTCTGATAAAAAACTTTATTTCCAAGTTTGTCTATCACTGAAATCCAAAGCGTGTACTCACCTGCTGGCGCAAAACTATTTAGCTTTATTTGCTGCAGGTACTTTCCATCTTTTTCATCGCCACTTGTTCGAGCAATTGCATAAGCACCTGCAGAATCGCCATAATCAACGTAAGAACGACCTTGGTTGTTTGCAAAACTATAGCCACCTAATGCAACCCAAGCGATAACTCCTTGCATTCCAGTTTCATCCTTTACGTCATACGTAATGTCTAGTGTCTGGCCATAGGAAAGAGTTTCAGAAGACAAGGCAATATTTGTTACAACAGGTGCGCTGGAATCAGTTGCACCCCCAGTGATTCTAAAAGTTGCAGTTGAAGACTGTGCCATTAGTCCGAACACGTCAGTGGCGTCGAAGAATGCGGTGTACTCAGTGTTCACTGCATTCTGTGGAACCTGGCATTTTGCCGAAAATACTGAACCTTGGTTGGTACCCGAAACGCGAGTTCCCTCTAGTCCAAAGCCACACCAGGTAGTCACCCAACCACTAGGACCAGCAATCTTTACCCAACTATTACCGATGACTGAATTGTCGTTCACTGACCAGATAAAAGTTAAAGTTGAGCCAGCCGCCACACTAGGTGTCACACTCGCATTAGAGACACCAGGACCTGTGTTATCGATTGTGCAGGAGCCAACAATTGAGTCAGCTACGTCAGATGCGCAATAGTTAGTACCAGCACCAGGATTCAAGTTATCTTTATCGCTGCCACCTTGAAGCGTGTCATTACCCGCCCCACCAGAGAGTGAATCTGCACCAGCATCACCGTTAAGGCGATCTGGGTCATCACCGCCTTGAATTGTGTCGTTGCCCACGCCACCAGAAATAGTGTCTGAGCCAGAATCGCCCTGAATTGAGTCGGTACCAGCGTCACCAGTTACTGTGTCGTTACCTGCTCCCGCCGATACAGAGTCGTTACCTGCTCCCGCCGAAACCGTGTCGTCGCCCGATCCAGCTGTTACTGAATCATTTCCTGTCCCAGCATTAATACCATCTGAACCATCTCCAGCAGCGAGAACATCGTTGCCATCACCCCCAGTAACGGTGTCATTACCAATACCGGAGGAAATTGTGTCATTACCCGGGCCACCGTTGACTGTGTCATTGCCATCGAGACTTAAAATTGCATCGTTGCCATCACCAGATAGCACTAAATCATTGCCTGAACCACTATTTATAGTGTCATCACCGACGGAACCGCAGATAACATCGTCACCCGTTCCGGAGTTGACCGAATGAATTCCGGTTCCTTGAACAACAATTACGTCAGCTCCACTAGTGCCGTTTATAACACGCGCAGATGAAGTGATTGAGGCGACCAATCCATTGCAAGATTGTCCCGCTGCCTGCGCACTAGAAGGAATGCCAGCCAAGCCGGCACATAGAATTATCGAAAAAATGAAACTCGAACTTTTTAGAAGCTTTGCCAACACTGACATCTGCAATCCTCCTGCGCACACATTAATGGAATTACTGACAGTATTACCCAGGGAATGTAGGTCGGCAAGTGCTAGAAGATAACAATTACATGAACTTTTATGGGTTAAATGCAAACCAATCTTTAAACAAGGTTTTGCACTGAAAAGGCTAGTTTTCGCAACGCTTGGCCCCGATGACTAATCGCATCCTTTTCTTCAGCAGGCATCTCGGCAGTAGTAACTTTTAGACCATTTGGTACAAAAATTGGATCGTAGCCAAAGCCATCAGCACCACGCGGTTCGCGAAGTAGCGTACCCTCAACAACTCCGCGCTCGGCCACTTCAGTGCCATCAGGCAAAACCAAAACCGCAGCACACACAAACTGTGCTCCACGACTCTCGTCTGGAGTGTGCAGCATTTGTTTCAGAACCAAGTTGAGGTTTTCTTCATCAACATTTTCCGTGGCGCCAGACCACCGTGCGGAAAGTACACCAGGGGCGCCAGCCAAAGCATCTACACAAAGTCCAGAATCGTCAGCGATTGTGGGCAACCCAGTGTGCGCGACTAGAGCACGAGCTTTCAATAACGCATTGCCTTCAAATGTATCTTCGGTTTCTTCAACTTCTGGGGCATCTGGAAAATCGGCAACTGTTAGCACCGTTATGTCGGCATGCAGTGTTTCGAGAATTCGGGCAAGTTCCTGCGCCTTATGAAGGTTGCGCGTGGCTAACACGATTTTGGTGGACATTATTATTTACCTGAAGCCAGTGCGGCAATCTGTAAATTAGTCAGGTGCTCACAACCAGTAGCTGCTAGATCTAACAGTTCGTCTAGTAGCCCACGATCAAATGGCTCACGTTCTGCAGTTCCTTGAACTTCAACAAACTTACCTGAGCCAGTCATTACAACATTCATGTCTGTTTCGGCACGAACATCGTCGTCGTAGTGCAAATCTAGACAAGGTTTGCCATCAACAATTCCCACAGAGACCGCAGCAATGGAGTCACGCAACACAACAGCAGATGGAGCAACCAACCCTGACTTTCGTGCCCACTCAATTGCATCCGCTACGGCTACATACGCGCCGGTAATGGCAGCAGTACGAGTACCGCCATCGGCTTGAATAACATCGCAGTCAATCATGATTGTGTTTTCACCGAGTGAAGTCATATCTAAAACGGATCGAAGACTGCGGCCAATCAACCGAGAAATTTCATGAGTACGGCCACCAAGTTTGCCTTTAACACTCTCGCGATCGTTACGGGTATGTGTGGCACGAGGAAGCATTGAGTACTCGGCGGTTAGCCAACCTTCGTTGCTACCCGATTTCCAACGAGGAACTCCAGCTGTGAAAGACACAGCGCATAAAACTCGGGTAGCCCCGAATTCAACTAACACGCTGCCTTCTGCATGGTCTAAGTAGTTTCGGGTGAATTTAACATTACGCAGTTCATCATTAGAACGGCCATCAGAGCGTGTAGTCATAAGTCTGACTCTATTGCACCGCAATCTACAGCGGGATTACCTCAGAGACTTCTGGGCCAAGGAATCGCCTTGCAAGATTAGTGAATGCTGCGCCCGTAGCTAAGAACTCGTGCTGAGGCGCAGGTAGCGATGAATCACGCATCAGATTGCCTTCAACTAATGTTCGGTAAACATCTTTTGCCGTTTCTTCAGCACTAGAAACCAAAGTGACTCGATCGCCAACAATCATGGAAATGACACCAGTTAGCAGTGGGTAATGTGTGCAGCCAAGTACTACTGTGTCAACGCCGTGCGCCAAGACTGGATCAAGGTACTCATGCGCCACTGCGGTTAGCTCTGGTCCACTTGTCACACCTGCTTCAACAAATTCGACGAAGCGTGGGCAAGCTTGTTGGAAAACTTCAATTTGTGGAGCCGCGGCAAAGGCATCCAGATACGCACCACTGGCAACCGTTGATGCTGTTGCGATTACGCCAATCTTGCCATTGCGAGTGGCGCCTACTGCGCGTCGGGCAGCTGGCTGGATTACTTCAATAACTGGAATTGAATAGCGCTCTCGAGCATCCCGAAGCATGGCTGCACTTGCTGAGTTGCAGGCGATCACTAAAGCTTTAACGTCGCGCTCTACCAGAGTGTCTAAGACATCAAGGGCTAACTCTCGGACTTCGGCGATAGACCGTGGACCATAAGGGCTATGGGCAGTATCGCCAATGTAAAGCACAGGCTCATTGGGTAACTGGTCGAGAATGGCACGGACAACGGTTAATCCACCGACACCCGAGTCCATGACGCCAATTGGCCTGTTATCCATACCGCAATAGCCTAATTCATTGAATCGCATCGGCACTACTGCAAACACCTTGCAATAGTTGATTTGGAAATGTTTTTCGCGATATCTCGGTTATGTGTAGTGCGCCTAATTCGTCTAGGCTAGAAGAGTCCCCAAGGAAATTGAGCGAGCAACCATGTCTGTAGACGTCAGCATCCCAACCATTCTGCGCACCTACACCAACAATGCGCGGTCAGTTCAGGTATCTGGTGACACACTTGCATCTGTTATTGCAGATCTTGAATCCCAGTTTGCTGGGATTGGTGAGCGTCTTATTGAAAATGGCCAGCTCCGCAGATTCGTAAACGTTTACATTAATGATGAAGATGTTCGTTTCCTGGGAAGTCTTGAAGCAACTGTTGCTGACGGCGACAACATCACAATTTTGCCTGCCGTTGCAGGTGGCTAATTATGCGTTACAACTCACTACTTGAGTCAGTCGGAAATACCCCACTTGTTGGTTTGCCAACATTGTCACCATCAGCTGATGTGCGCCTTTGGGCCAAGCTTGAAGATCGCAACCCAACTGGCTCCATTAAAGACCGTGCTGCCCTGGCGATGATCGAAGCAGCAGAAAAAGATGGTTTACTTACCCCTGGCTGCACAATCTTGGAACCAACCAGCGGTAACACAGGAATTTCGCTGGCCATGGCGGCAAAGCTAAAGGGCTACAACTTAATTTGTGTCATGCCCGAGAACACCTCCCCTGAACGTACTCAGTTACTTAACATGTGGGGCGCTAAAGTCCTTACTTCTCCAGCAGCCGGTGGCTCAAATGAAGCCGTGCGGGTAGCAAAGGGGCTTGCTGCAGAAAATCCTTCGTGGGTAATGCTGTACCAATATGGCAACCCCGCAAATGCTGATGCACATTACCGCGGAACTGGCCCAGAGATTTTGGCAGACTTACCAACAATCACTCACTTTGTTGCTGGGCTTGGCACAACTGGAACACTTATGGGAACTGGACGCTACTTACGCGAGCATCG
>CANBWF010000037.1 GCA_947373075.1 Actinomycetota bacterium
AATCAAGATGCATTGCGCAATCAGGAAATATATGTGGTCTTGAATCGAACTCGCAACTCTAAATCCGCTACAGAATTATCCCAGTTGATTAGAAGGCATACCGGGATCGAACAGGTTGTTTGTCTGCCCGATGATCCCGAGGCTTTGGAGCGCGCGGAGCTTCAGTGCGAGTTTCTTGGGAAAGTTCAGCCAAAGCATGAAATCAGTCGTCGACTAGACGAACTGTCTCAGCAAATTTGTCAGGCTCAGCAACCACCAACAACGAAAATCCAAGAACTACGGCTGCAGCGCGCAACCGCGGCCTAGTTACTTGAGGAAGTTCTGAATCCGGGTGATGCCTTCAATGAGGTCAGCATCGCCAAGTGCGTAAGACAAACGAATGTAACCCGGGGTGCCAAATGCTTCGCCTGGAACAACTGCAACTTCGACTTCATCCAAAATCAAAGCGGCTAACTCAGCCGAGGTGTTTGCTACTTTGCCGTTGAACTCACGCCCAAGAACTCCCTTAACTGATGGGTACACATAAAAAGCACCTTCAGGTTCAGGGCAAGTGATTCCATCAATTTCATTCAGCATCGAAGTAATAAGTTTGCGACGGCGATCAAAGGCCACCTTCATCTCATCAACTGCAGACAAGTCACCGGATACTGCAGCCAGAGCAGCAATCTGTGCAACGTTAGAAACATTTGATGTTGCATGTGACTGAAGGTTGGTCGCTGCTTTGATCACATCGTTCGGGCCAATCATCCACCCCACACGCCAACCGGTCATGGCGTAAGTTTTAGCGACGCCGTTTACAACAACGCACTTATCAGCAAGTTCAGGAACCGCAACAGGCATCGATGTGAATTCAGCATCACCGTAAACCAGGTGTTCATAAATTTCGTCAGTTACAACCCAGAGGCCTTTTTCTACCGCCCACTGTCCGATTGCTTCTACTTCGGCAGGTGAGTAAACGGCGCCGGTTGGATTACTTGGTGAGACAAAAACTAAAACTTTAGTCTTTGGTGTTAGCGCTGCATCAAGTTGTGCAACAGAAGTACGAAAGCCAGTTGATTCGTCAGTCATGATTTCAACTGGCACTCCGCCAGCCAGTTGGATTGATTCAGGATATGTAGTCCAGTAAGGAGCAGGCAATAGAACTTCGTCACCTGGATCAAGCAAAGTTGCAAAGGCGTTGTACAAAGCTTGCTTGCCACCGTTAGTAATGAGGACCTGACTTGCATCAACTGCATAACCAGAATCACGCAGAGTCTTGGCAGCAACAGCGGCTTTCAATTCTGGAAGCCCACCTGCTGGTGTGTAGCGATGCCATCTTGGATCACTACAGGCATCGATTGCAGCTTTGACTATGTAGTCAGGTGTTGGAAAATCTGGTTCACCAGCCCCGAATCCGATTACCGGACGGCCAGCAGCTTTTAAAGCTTTGGCTTTGGCATCAACAGCAAGGGTGGCAGATTCAGCAATCGCGCCAATTCGGGCAGAAATTCGAGGTTTTTCGCTAGTCATGTATCAAGGTTAGTAGGTTTCAAAGGTGCTTAGTAATTTGAGGTAACCCTTGCAGTGCATGAGAAAAATTAGAGCGCAACCGATTTGAAGTTCGCGGTTTTTACTTTGGCGATTCTGGGCTACACTTGACACTCCGACACAATTCTTAGTCTGCGCAAGCATGCCCAAAAGTGGTGATGTGAAGTAGGTCAAGAATAGGCCGAGGGTCGTGGCTCAATTGGTAGAGCACTGGTCTCCAAAACCAGCGGTTGGGGGTTCGAGTCCCTCCGGCCCTGCTCGTGTGAGTAACTACTCACGCATGTAGGAAGTAAGTACGAAGTAAGACGAGAGGACATCATGAGCACTGATACCGCTGCGCGGCCAAATGCATTTGCGCGCTTTGCACTGTTTCTGCGTCAGGTTATTGCCGAACTTAAGAAAGTTGTTTGGCCGACCCGCGAACAGCTCATCACCTACACCACAGTTGTTGTAGTTTTCGTAACCGTACTTGCCTTAATTGTGGCAACAATGGACTTTGGTTTCACCAAGGCCGTTTTGAAGATTTTCGGATAAGTAAGGAACCCCAGAGTGTCAGACCCAACTTTCTTGCAGGCAACTTCATCTGAGGATGAAGTGTCAATCGATGCTGCCGAAATTGCAGAACCGATTGCCAACGATGATGCTGCTGAAATTACCGACAACGATTACACCGGCCCAGTCGATGTGGATGTTGACGGCGAAGTGGCCCCAGACGATGCACCAGCAAGTTTTGATTTAAGCGCAGCAATTGAAGCTGAGATTGCTAGCGATAGTGCTGATGTTGCTGCAGATGATGACGAAGTTGCCGAAGAAGCAGCCCCAGAACTTGAAGAAGAAGATCCAGCTGAGGCATTCCGCACTCGCTTATCGCTACTTCCCGGTGAATGGTACGTACTTCATTCATACGCAGGTTTTGAAAACCGCGTGAAGCAAAACATCGAAACCCGCACCATCTCACTTTCGATGGAAGAATTCATTTTTGAAGTTGCTGTCCCTACTGAGGAAGTAACTGAAATCAAGAAAGACAAGCGTCAGGTTGTTAAGCGCAACAAGTTCCCAGGATATGTACTTGTGCGCATGGACCTAACTGACGAATCTTGGGGTGCGGTTCGCCACACACCAGGTGTGACTGGATTTGTTGGACAGGGCCATAACCCTGCGCCACTAACTTTGGATGAAGCGTTTGGCATGCTTCGTCCACCGGTCGAGAAGCCATTGGCAACTGTTGCAGCATCTGCATCGGGTAGTTCTGCACCAGCAGCGCGTGCCAAGGGAGATTCTGGACCGAAACTTGAGATCGATCTCAACATTGGCGATTCCGTCATGGTTGTGGACGGTCCATTTGCCACCCTGCATGCAACGATCTCAGAGATCAATTTGGATGCACAAAAAGTCGTGGGTCTGGTCGAAATCTTCGGCCGAGAGACTCCCGTGGAGCTGGGCTTCAACCAGATCCAGAAGAACTAAAAGAAAAAGGACGCAAAAGACATGGCCCCATCAAAAAAGGTCACCGGTCTGATCAAGCTACAGATCAAGGCTGGCGAAGCAAACCCTGCTCCGCCCGTTGGTCCAGCTCTAGGTCAGCATGGTGTGAACATCATGGACTTCTGCAAGGCATACAACGCCGAGACAGAAGGCCAGCGCGGTCAGGTGATTCCTGTTGAAATTACGGTTTATGAAGACCGTACTTTCTCATTCATCACCAAGACCCCACCAGCAGCACGCTTAATTCTTAAAGCTGCTGGCATCGAAAAAGGTTCGGGAGTTCCGCATACCAACAAGGTCGCAAACATTACTAAAGACCAGGTACGCGAAATTGCTGCACTAAAGCTTGTTGATCTCAATGCAAATGACATTGATGCAGCAATGCTAATTATTGAAGGTACCGCTCGCTCTATGGGCGTAACCGTCAGTTAATAACTACCCCAAGTGGGAGAACCTGCTTCAGGTTCTAACCACGAACTCCACAACAATCAAAGGAGAAAGAAATGAAGCACGGTAAGGCTTATAACAAAGCTGCCGCGACTATCGACAAAAATGCACTTTATAGCCCATTGGCTGCTGTGCGTTTAGCTAAAGCTGGAGCAACTTCAACTAAGTTCGATCAGACTGTTGAAATTGCAATGTTGCTTGGTGTCGATCCGCGTAAGGCAGATCAAATGGTGCGTAGCACTGTCAACCTTCCACACGGCACAGGCAAGACCGCTCGCGTCCTGGTCTTTGCTACCGGTGAAAAGGCTGACGAAGCACGCGCTGCAGATGCTGACTTTGTTGGCGCAGACGAACTCATCGACAAAGTCGCTGGCGGTTGGACAGATTTTGATGCTGTCGTTGCAACCCCAGACTTGATGGGTAAAGTCGGTCGACTAGGTAAGGTTCTTGGTCCACGTAACTTGATGCCAAATCCTAAGACTGGAACAGTCACAATGGATGTTGCTAAAGCAGTTTCTGACATCAAGGGCGGAAAGATCGAGTTCCGTGTTGATAAGCATTCAAACTTGCACTTCATTATCGGTAAAGCATCGTTCACTGAAGTTCAGCTAGTTGAAAACTACGCTGCTGCTTTGGATGAAATCTTGCGTGTTAAGCCATCATCATCAAAGGGTCGTTACATCCGCAAGGCTGTAATCTCTACCACGATGGGTCCTGGTATTCAGATTGATTCCAACCTGACTCGCAACTTGCTCGCTGAAGACGAAGACAACTAATAACTTCATTGAACTGGCCGGCACCATTTGGTGCCGGCCAGTTTTTTATTGCAAGAAATTTTTGAAAGAGGTTAAGCAGACTTCTTTGGTTTCTTTTTAACCAGAGCCCCGTATCGTCGCACTGCTTCAGACTCGGTTATTCCAAGCATCAAAGCAACTGCTCCCCATCCTTGATCGAAATCGTATGCTTCTTTAATAGCAACTTCTAGTTCAATCTGAGCTTTCTTCATGTTTTTACGAGTTAGCTCGAGGGTGGAAAATATGCGGATAGCTTCCTTTGCTTCATCGGAAGGCTCGTAGTCGAATGCAAGTTGACTTGCCGCTTCGTAATCAAAATCATCATTATCTGCTGGTTTCATGTTTATCACCGTAGGTACTTATCTCGGGCACGCATAGCGTGAAAAGTTACTAGTTCACCTTCATGAATTCGAAATGCAATTTCAAGGAGTTCTCCAGACCGGCTTGGTCCGATTATGAAGGTAATCCCATCATCCTGATCAAGAATTCGTAAGGGCAATCGAATCGCGTGCAAAATGTCGGCTTTTGAAATGCCGTGGCGTAACGCTGACGCTAAAACTCGGATACCTTTGCTGGGCATTCCAGCAAAGTAAATTGCACAAAACTATAGAACAACGTCAGACAAAGAAATGTCAATAGATTTTGCCTGTGGATTTTGTATCGTACTCGCGTATTTTTATGAAATCCCGAAGAAACTTCAGTTTGAAGGTACGAAAACAGGTTTTTTCTTCGTCGTTTTGACTCGCTACCCCCAAACCCCTTAAAGTTCTAGTAACAAACCGAAGACCGCCGGTCATCAAGGAAACTTGGGAAACCAAGAACCTTGAGGCTAAGGCTCCACAACTGGAGCGCCAGCGTAGGTGAGATTGAGCGAAACGCTTTATGCGTGTTGCCCCGCCTTACTTGCGCGGGGCTTTTTTATTGTGGTGCCACGACATTCAAGGAGCATCATGGCACGCGCTGACAAGGCCGCTGCAGTTGCAGAAATCACGGAAGAATTCCGTGCTTCGTCTGCTGCAGTGTTGACCGAGTACCGCGGTTTAACTGTGGGCCAACTAAAGGAACTTCGTCGTTCCCTTGGATCGGACACCACATACGCCGTTGTGAAGAACACATTGTCAAAGATTGCGGCAAAAGATGCTGGAGTTGTAGGTTTCGACGATTTACTCGTTGGCCCAACTGCAATCGCTTTTATTAAAGGCGACCCAGTAGCTGCTGCTAAAGGCTTAGACACCTTCGCTAAAGAAAACCCGCTACTTGTTATCAAGGGTGGCATTTTGGATGGAAAAATCCTAACTGCCGACGATATCAAGAAGCTAGCCAAACTTGAATCACGTGAAGCTCTGCTTGCCAAGGTTGCTGGCGCTGCGAATGCTGCAATGGCTAAGGCCGCTGCACTATTCCAGGCTCCGCTATCTCAGGCTGCTCGCACTGTTGACGCACTTCGCGCCAAGGTCGAAGCAGAAGGACCTGCAGTTGCTAGCGCACCTGCTGATTCAAGTGAACCAGCTGCATCTGATGTAGCTACCGAAAGCGTTGAATCTGTTGAAGCTCCGGCTGAAACAGAAACAGTTGCCGAAGCACCCGCTGAAGCAACAACGGAAGCAACCGAAGCACCTGCTGATGAAGTAGTGGCTGAAGTTGCAACAGAAGAAAGTGCTGAAGCACCCGCTGAAGCAGAAACGACCGAGGGCTAGGCCCCTCAACTAACAACGGGCCTACTAGCCCCCGACTGGAAGGAAGCCATCATGGCTAAGCTCAGCACCGACGATTTAATCGATGCCTTTAAAGAACTGACTCTCATTGAGTTGTCAGAATTTGTTTCACAGTTCGAAGAAGTGTTCGGCGTAACCGCTGCAGCACCTGTTGCTGTCGCTGCCGCGCCAGCTGCTGGTGGTGGCGATGGCGCTGCTGCTGCTGCTGCACAGGATGAATTCGATGTCATTCTTGAAGATGGCGGCGCACAGAAGATTGCCGTTATCAAGGAAGTTCGCGCTCTAACAAACCTAGGTTTGAAGGAAGCAAAGGACCTAGTTGAAGCAGCACCACAGCCAGTACTTGAGAAGGTCAAGAAGGATGCCGCTGAGGCAGCCAAGGCCGCTCTTGAAGGTGCAGGCGCAAAGGTAACCCTTAAGTAATTTATTTACTTTTAAGTGTGGGCAGATCCGGTTGGATCTGCCCACACTTTTTTGTGCTCACTTTTCAACATTTCTTGCATAGGTGCTTGACGGATGCCCGAAAGTAGGCAACGATGAGCAAGCAAGATAACTGCAAGACCCACCGAGCACTGCAAAATAAGGGTTTTTAGCCCGAATTGCAGGTAACGCTCACGCGGGAATTGCGCAAAACCGATGATAATCGGCCTTTTTCGCCTGGATCAGCTGTCCAGCACAGGGAAAAAGCCTGAAAAATCGAGGGTTTTTCGCAAAAAATTCCCTGCATTGGACAGCGGCAACCGCCTCTAGGTATGCTGTAACTTCGCCATACCCCAAAACAGACTAATCTTGTGCCTTTGTGCATTTGACGACGTCTACTTTGTTGTGGCTTCACTAGCAGTTCGGAAGGAACACCCTTGGCATCCTCGCGCTCAACTTCCCGCAGTTCCACTGGCCCAAAGAGGGTCTCATTCGCAAAGATTCGTGAGCCACTAGAAGCTCCCAATCTTTTAGCGCTTCAGATGGAATCATTTGACTGGTTACTTGGAAACGATGTGTGGAAAGCCCGCGTGGCCGCTGCACTCGAATCCGGCAACACTGAAATTCCACAGACCCCTGGTCTTGAGGATGTATTTTCTGAAATCAGCCCGATCGAGGATTACAACGGCCAAATGTCGTTGACTTTCACCGAGCCTGGCTTTGATGATCCAAAGTACACCGAAGATGAATGTCGCGATAAGGACATCACTTACTCACAGCCGTTATATGTGAATGCTGAATTCATGAACAACGAGACTGGCGAAATCAAGAGTCAGACCGTATTCATGGGTGACTTCCCACTTATGACCAAGATGGGTACCTTCATCATCAACGGAACTGAGCGCGTAGTTGTTTCGCAGCTTGTTCGCTCACCGGGTGTTTACTTTGAAAGCTCAATCGATAAGTCTTCCGACAAAGATGTTTTCACCACAAAAATTATTCCTAGCCGTGGTGCTTGGCTTGAATTTGAAATCGATAAAAAGGACATCGTTTCAGTCCGTATCGATCGCAAGCGTAAGCAGCACGTAACTACCTTCCTAAAGTCACTTGGTCTTACCAACGAAGACATTCGCACCCAGTTCGGTGCTTACGAATCAATGATGAGCACCTTGGACAAAGACACCACCACCACGCAAGATGAAGCATTGCTCGATATTTACCGCAAGCTGCGTCCAGGTGAACCACCGACAGTTGAAGCATCACGTAGTTTGCTTAACAACTTCTACTTCAATCCAAAGCGTTACGACATGGCTAAGGTCGGTCGTTACAAGGTCAACAAGAAGTTAGGTCTAACCACAGATCCAACTAAGACTGTGCTTGAAGTTAGCGACATTCTTGCAACCATCGAATACTTGGTGCGTTTGCATGCAGGTGAAACTGAATTCCAGTCAGAGCGTGGCACAACTCGCGTTGAAGTTGATGACATCGATCACTTTGGTAACCGTCGTCTTCGTACCGTTGGCGAACTAATCCAGAACCAGATTCGTACCGGTCTTTCTCGTATGGAGCGCGTAGTTCGCGAACGTATGACCACGCAGGATCCAGAAGCGATTACTCCGCTTACCTTGATCAACACTCGTCCAGTTATTGCAGCAATCAAGGAGTTCTTCGGAACTTCACAGTTGTCACAGTTCATGGATCAGACCAACCCACTTTCAGGCCTTACCCACAAACGTCGTTTGTCAGCGCTTGGTCCAGGTGGTTTGTCACGTGAGCGCGCAGGCTTCGAAGTTCGCGACGTTCACCCATCTCACTACGGTCGTATGTGTCCGATTGAAACACCTGAAGGTCCAAACATTGGTCTTATCGGTGCGCTTTCAACATTCGCTCGCATCAATGCATTCGGTTTCGTCGAGACTCCTTACCGCAAGGTTTCAAAGGGTAAAGTCACCGACAAGATTGAATACCTAACTGCCGACGAAGAAGACTTGCACGTTATCGCGCAGGCTAACTCGCTACTCAATGAAGACAACACCTTCCAGGATCAGCGCGTGCTGGTTCGCACAAAGGGCGGCGAAGTCGATTATGTAACTGGCGACGAAGTTGACTTCATGGACGTTTCACCACGTCAGATGGTTTCTGTCGCAACTGCAATGATTCCGTTCCTTGAGCACGACGATGCAAACCGCGCACTCATGGGTGCCAACATGCAACGTCAGGCCGTGCCATTACTTCGCGCCGAATCACCATTCGTTGGTACCGGCATGGAATATCGCGCAGCTAAAGATGCTGGCGATGTAATCGTTGCAACTGGTAGCGGTGTCATCACTGAAGTTTCTGCCGACTCAATCACGGTTGAAGAAGACGGTGGCAAGCATGTCACCTACGCACTTCGTAAGTTCAGCCGGTCAAACCAGGGCACTTGCTACAACCAGAAGCCAATCGTTAACGAAGGCGACCGAATTGAAGATGGTCAAATCCTTGCTGACGGTCCAAGCACTGATAACGGCGAAATGGCTCTTGGTCGTAACCTGCTCGTGGCATTCATGCCATGGGAAGGTCACAACTACGAAGACGCGATCATTTTGAATCAGCGTTTGGTCCAGGATGATGTTCTTTCCTCAATCCACATCGAAAAGCATGAAATTGATGCTCGCGATACCAAGCTAGGTCCAGAAGAAATCACTCGCGACCTTCCAAACCTTTCTGATGAAGTTCTTGCCGACCTTGACGAACGTGGAATCATCCGCGTTGGTGCCGATGTTGTGCCAGGCGATCTTTTAGTTGGCAAGGTAACACCAAAGGGTGAAACCGAACTAACTCCAGAAGAGCGTTTGCTTCGCGCCATCTTCGGTGAGAAGGCGCGTGAAGTTCGCGACACCTCACTTAAGGTTCCACATGGTGAATCCGGAAAAGTAATCGGAGTTCAGGTGTTCTCATCTGAAGACGGTGACGAACTAGCTCCTGGTGTTAACCAGATGGTTCGTGTTTACATCGCACAGAAGCGCAAAATCACTGCAGGTGACAAACTTGCTGGCCGTCACGGTAACAAGGGTGTTATTGCAAAGATTCTTCCACCGGAAGATATGCCATTTTTGGAAGACGGAACTCCTGTTGATGTGATCTTGAACCCACTTGGTGTTCCTGGTCGTATGAACATCGGCCAGATTCTTGAGTTGCACCTTGGTTGGATTGCGTCACAGGGTTGGGAAATCGAAGGCGAGCCTGAATGGGCTGATCATTTGATCAAGTCTGGCCACAAGTCGATTCCGCCACGTACCAAACTTGCTACTCCAGTTTTCGACGGTGCTCGTGAAGAAGAAATCACTGGCCTATTGTCATCAACTTTGAAAACTCGTGAAGGTCTAACTTTGGTTGGCGAAAACGGAAAGGCTAAATTGTTCGACGGCCGTTCCGGTGAGCCATTCCCAGGTGAAATTTCAGTTGGCTACGCATACATCTTGAAGCTACTCCACTTGGTAGACGACAAGATCCACGCACGTTCAACTGGTCCTTACTCAATGATCACGCAGCAGCCGCTCGGTGGTAAAGCACAGTTCGGTGGTCAGCGCTTTGGTGAGATGGAAGTTTGGGCGCTTGAAGCATACGGTGCTTCATACGCACTTCAGGAACTTCTAACCATCAAGTCTGACGATGTGCTTGGTCGTGTTCGGGTATACGAGGCAATCGTTAAGGGTGAAAACATTCCTGAGCCAGGCATCCCAGAGTCATTCAAGGTGCTTATCAAAGAAATGCAGTCACTATGTCTCAACGTCGAAGTGCTTTCAAGCGACGGTCAAGCAATCGAATTGCGCGACACCGCTGAAGAAGTCTTCCGCACTGCTGAAGAGCTAGGTATCGACCTGTCGCGCCGCGAGGCACTCAGCGTCGAAGAAATCTAATCTTCGCTTAAGTATCCGTCCCAAAAAGTTTTAAAAGAAATAGAGGAAACAAAGTGCTAGACGTAAATGTCTTCGACGAATTGCGAATTGGTCTTGCTGGTGCTGAACACATCCGAGCTTGGTCACATGGTGAGGTTAAGAAGCCGGAAACCATCAACTACCGCACACTTAAGCCTGAGCGCGATGGCCTGTTCTGTGAAAAGATCTTCGGTCCAACCCGCGACTGGGAATGCTACTGCGGTAAATACAAGCGCGTACGTTTCAAGGGCATCGTTTGTGAACGATGTGGCGTTGAAGTAACTCGCTCTAAGGTTCGCCGCGAGCGCATGGGTCACATCGAACTTGCTGCGCCAGTGACTCACATTTGGTACTTCAAAGGTGTGCCAAGTCGGCTTGGTTACTTACTTGACCTTGCGCCAAAAGACTTGGAAAAGGTTATCTACTTCGCGGCCTACATGATCACTGAAGTTGATGAAGCAGGTCGTCGTGAAGATCTTCCAACTTTGGAAGCACGTCTAAATGAAAAGAAGAAGAACCTAACCAACAAGCGCGATGTCATCATCAACGAGCGCCTGCAGAAGATGGAAGAAGATCTTGCAGAACTCGAAGCTGAAGGCGTAAAGGCTGATGTAAAGCGGAAAGTTCGCGAATCAGGTGAGCGTGAAGTTGCCGGTGTTCGCAAAAAGTCTGATCAGGAAATCGATCGCCTAGATCGAGTATTCGATCGCTTCCGCACACTAAAGGTCCAGGACCTTGAAGGTGACGAAATTCTTTACCGTGAAATGCGTGAGAACTTCGGTCGTTACTTCAAGGGTGGAATGGGCGCGGCCGCAATTCAGCATCGCCTAGAAACTTTTGATCTTGCTGCTGAAGCCGAAAAGCTAAAGGACATCATTCAACACGGCAAGGGACAGAAGAAGACTCGTGCGCTAAAGCGCCTCAAGGTTGTTAATGCATTCCTTGCAACTGGTGGATCACCAGCAGCGATGGTGCTTGATGCCGTTCCAGTTATTCCACCAGATCTACGTCCAATGGTTCAGCTAGATGGTGGCCGTTTCGC
>CANBWF010000038.1 GCA_947373075.1 Actinomycetota bacterium
ACATTGACAATAAGAATTGCAGCAGTGGTATTTGCAAATGCGAGTGAACTTAAAATCAGGGCCCAGCATGGAACAAAGACCATTAAAGGTTTTGTTTGGCCAAATCGATCAATAAGGTTGCCACGAAAACCAGCGCCCAACGATGCCGCCGCAGTTTCAACTCCAGAAGCTAAACCAGCAACCGTGACAGAGTTAGTTTTTTCATGAACGTAGAAAAATACCGAGAGTGTCAGCATTCCATAGGCAAAGCGGCTAGGAATGTTGCTAACCATGAGTCGTTTAACTCCGGGTAGTCGAATAATCTCTGCATACGCCATAACGGTTCTCACTCTAGTGGCGTGGGAATCGCGAACTTGGTTCATCTGTGGTTGAATGAAGATTCAACTAAATCAAAAGGAGCGGCATGACAGCCACATCTGAAACACCGAATAATTTGGACCCACGTCGTTGGCGCGCATTGCTAGTTATCGCAATTGCCCAGTTAATGGTGGTTTTAGATGCCTCAATCGTCAACATCGCATTGCCAAACCTTCAAGTTGACCTAGGTATCACTGCAGAGAATCGTCAATGGGTTGTAACTGCTTACACCCTGGCATTCGGTGGCTTGCTGTTGCTCGGTGGACGAATCGCAGACTATGCGGGGCGTAAAAAGACTTTCATGGTTGCGCTTATTGGTTTCGCTGCAGCTTCTGCGCTTGGTGGCTTTGCCGCTAACCAGGAAATGCTTTTTGGTGCCCGTGCCTTACAGGGCGCTTTTGCGGCAATGCTTGCTCCTGCAGCCTTGTCCTTGATCAGCGTCACATTCACTGATTCAAAGGAACGTGCAAAAGCATTTGCTGTTTACGGCGGTCTATCTGCCGGTGGCGCAGCAATTGGTCTAATTCTCGGTGGTTTACTAACTGAATATGCTTCATGGCGCTGGTGCCTTGGCGTCAATGTGCCAATCGCTATTTTGGCCGTTGTACTTGCTATTAATAACGTGCACGAAAGTAAAGCTCAAGGCGATACCCGCTATGACATTCCTGGCGCAGTTACCGTGACGCTCGGCCTTGTTTCATTGGTTTACGGCATCACCCGTGTAGGCGTTGACGGCTGGAGTAGCACAACGACTCTTTCCTACTTCGGCGCGGCACTTGTTCTGCTTTCTGCATTCTTTATTATTGAAAGTCGCACCTCGCATCCATTACTTCCAGTTCGCATCTTGACTGAGCGCAATCGCGCAGCAAGTTACTTAACTTCATTTATTGTCGGCAGTGGCCTTTTTGGTATGTTCCTGTTCTTGTCAATCACTTTCCAGTTGGTATTTGGTTACAGCCCAGTTAGATCAGGTTTGGCATTCTTGCCGTTCTCAGTCGGCGTAGGTATCAGTGCTGGCATGGCATCACAGCTGCTTCCACGTTTCGGTGCTCGTTGGGTTTCATTTGGCGGTTTGCTACTTGCTTCCAGTGGCCTTGCACTGTTAACTCAGTTAGATGCCAATAGCGATTACTTGACCGCGATTTTGCCTTCTCTAATGCTGATGAGTTTGGGCATGGGCCTTGTGTTCGTGCCGATCTCGGCAACAGCACTTTTCGCAGTTGGCAATCATGATGCTGGCGTGGCTTCGGCAGTGTTAAACACATCGCAGCAAATTGGTGGCGCACTCGGTACTGCATTCCTAAACACGGTTGCTACCTCAGCGACAGCCGCGTATGTTGTGGCGAACCATAGTCAACTGAATCAGTATGGCCAACCACCTGCTGACGCACTAATTCACGGATTCACACACGCTTTTGTGTGGAGTGCTGGACTATTGCTTCTAGGCGCTGTTGTTTGGGTTACCTTGATTAATGCTGATCGCAATACCTTGGCATCAAATGATTCTCCATCGGCTCATGTCGGTTAAGAATTCACTGAACCTTAGCTGAATCCGGGTTTCCAGATTTATCTGTTGGCTAGGGCAGGCACTCAACTGCTTGCCCTAGCCAATATTAATTTCCCCACTTAAGTACTCTTTTCTCTCTTGGGGAATACGGTTGAAGTATGAGTACTGAGATGCATTCTGGATTGCAGAAGTTAATTGATGCGGGCACGATCACCCTCGAACAAGCGCAGGCTGTGCAATACGAAATAGGTCAACCTGTTGTTGGCACAGTCATGCCGACACCTACACAGTCAATGTTTCCATCTAGGCGTGCATTTATTTCAGAAGCGCTCACCTATATCGGTTTTGTTTTCGTTATTGCTGCCGCTGCTCTGCTGACCAATCAAGCATGGGATGGATTGGGCAGGTGGGGTCAACCAGGTTTATTAGCCGCTGGCGGTACAGTCCTTTTTGGCGCTGCCTTCTGGATGCGAATGGTGCGCAAAGACGAATCGGGTCGCCGACTTAGTTCGACATTGTTTGTTGGATCCGCGGCATTGGTTGCCGGCACTACTGGTTTAATCCTGAACGAGATTTGGGTGCCAAAGAATCCCAGTTATCTAGATGCAGGTAGTCCGCTTTGGCAAGAACCTGCACGTTGGGTAAACCCTGCGATGGTTATTGGCGTCGCATTGGCCGCTCTAGTCGTTGCGGTGATTGGCTACCTCCTTTCGGGCTCAGCACTTGGCCAACTTGGTATGGCTGCATCATCAGCTGCACTGGCTCTTGGAACAGGTCAGTTGATTTTGGCACTAACAAACGAAACTAATCAGACTGGTCCAGATCGGATAGGTTTTGCAATTCTATTTGGTGGCGGGCTGCTCTGGATTGCCCTAGAACATTACGGATACTTGCACGAAAAAGTAGTGGGTCAGACTCTAGGCATTGGCGCATTGTTTATCGGGTTGCAAGGCGTTGGTATCGATGTGAAAGTTTGGGCAAGTAGCAGTGTGCTGATTGTTCTCGGTCTTGGACTATTGGTCTTCTATCTACAAGGGCACGCCTGGCCGTATTTAGCTGGCGGCATTATCGGAATGTTTGCTGGTGGCGTGCGCCTACTTGTTGAGTATGTTCATGGCACTAGTGGCGCACTTGCTTCGCTTGCCCTAGGTATTTTGCTAGTGGTTGTTGGCGTTCGACTGGTGAACGATAGGCGAGAGCCAATGATGACGGTTCAGGCCCATTCTGGTGAAGACGAGGATTTATCTATGCCAAACGTTATTAAAGAGATTCAGAAGGATGCCGAAAAATACACGAACATCGAGCCGTTCTAATTTAGTGCATTCTAAATGCCGGGCTACTAGTTAGATTGGGTTTCCTTTATGAAGGCCCAAACATCAAGTTCATCTAAATCGATGTGGTGTCCATGCTGTTTCATGATTGTTGCAATTTGCCCTTTATGTTCAGCGGCGTGCATTACGGCCTGACTCAAAATAAGCGAACGCTGCACAGTGAATGACTCGTCACCAGTTACAACTGTCAGAGATTCTTCATCAAGAGACGCGTTTTCAATCAGATGTTGGTCTAGCTCAGCGATAAGTGTTCGGTATTCGCCCACCAACTTGGCGTCGGTAAGTGGAGTTAGATCTATCCAATCGATCCCAGTTAGGCAATAGCGGTACCAGTGGCTACTTCCAACGAGATGGGTAAGTAATTGCCCAATTGGCCATTCGTCATCAGCTGCGCGCAGTGCGAATACTTCGTCGGGCTGGTCAGCAAACTGTGCTAGAAATTTCTGGTTGGACCAAGCAAGATGCTTAAGAGCTACTTCAAGTGAAATCATGCTGCCAATATACTGAATCAGATTCACTTGTTTCTACAAGTGGATCCTGAAAATTGAACTTTTCACCTTAATCAATTTGGTCTTGGTTTTGGTTACTACCCGGAATACATCAGATTTCTTTGCGGCTTTGATGTTGTACGAGTGCCGATTTGCCCGAACTTTGGCAACTGTGCGCCACTTCGTGGAACCAACTCGCTTTTGGATGGTTACATAGCGCACTGAGCGCACCGCATTGCTTAGGTGCCACACAATCACGGTTCCTTCGGCATCTGGTTCAAGTGTTGGCATAGACAAGCCGAACGTATCTGTCGTGGTTGGTCCATTGCCAAGATGATTGACCGGGAAGACCGAAAAGCTATGAATGTCTCCTTCGGCTAATCCATCAATTTCTAAAGCGGTATCGGAAATAATCGAATGTTGTTCGCTATCAACCCACACTTCATAGCCAGTTATTTCAGTACCGGTTTCCGCTGGTGGCTGCCACGAGATATGAGCAACACTTGTCGATTTGTCGACAGTTATTAGCAGACCCGAGACTGGCCCGGGGACCATCTCGCTGGTAACTGTGTTGCTTGTTATCGCTGCACTGGTGCCTTGAGCGTTCTTGGTAGCGATCGTTACTGCGTACCGCGTTCCGAGCACAATGTTGCTAAAGATAACTCGTTTGGCTTTTGTGGAAACTTGCACAGATTGATTGCTTGGCTGCAGAGTCACCAATAACGCTGTGGCTTTGGAGTTTGCGGGCAAATCCCAAGTGGCCACAACAGCGCCGTCGCTGGTAATGGCTGCTGAGGCGGCTAAAACAGGCAGTGGCTTTGGGAAGGTATGAATTGTGAAAGGAGTCGATGAACTTTGACCCCAGCAGTTAGTAGCTGTGACGCCAAGCGTGTAATCGATGTCGCTCAGAAGGTTTGTCAGGTGCAGTACGCCGAGAACTGCTGATTGCACCACCTTTTCTGAATGCGATCCTTCGCTGTCCGACCAAGAATATTGAACTGCCCACTGGGTAAGGTTGCAGCCATTTGTATCAACCGCGCCCAGAGTTACATCTAGTCCTACCCCTGATTCATCAGCTGCAGTTATTTGTTTGGTTGTTACTCGGTTTGGTGAATTTGGAACATCTTGTGGTCGCACCGCATTGCTTTGGGCGCTAGGCGAACTAGCGCCCCATTTATTGTTAGCCACGATTGTGGCTGTGTATGTGAGTGCAACCCGCAAACCAGTCACGTTTACGCTCTCAGTCAATCCGGATACCGTAACTCGCTTGGTAGTTCCATCTGAGGCTGAAAGTGTGAGGCTATAGCTGACAATGTCGGAAAGCAGATCAGCGGGTTGAGACCAACTGGCATCTATCGACCCGCGACCTGCCTCAAGATATAAATCACTCGGTGGATTTGAGATTAGTGATGTCGTTGTTGAAGCTGGCAGACTCGAGACGTAGTCATTGATGGCTACCACTGTGAAAGTGTTGGAACTTGCTCTGGTGCCAGATACAAGTACGTTTTCAAACTCAGCCCACTGGGCGCTAGCTGGTACAGAAATCTCTTGTCCCGACTGCACGTGAGTGACCTTGTAGCCGGTGATGTCAGACCGGCTTTGATTCCAGGTAATTCGCGCACCAGTCTCGCCCAGTGCAACAGCCTTTATCCCTGTTGGGGTGAATGGAATCGCGCGGGGAGTGACTGTGTTACTCGCCTTAGCCGGGCCAGTTCCCAATGCATTATTACCTGCAACAGTTACTGAGTATGAAACGTTATTTGAGATGCAATCAGTGATAATTGCGTGAGTTTCATAACCGCCAAGTGTGACAATCTGTCCTGAAGGTTGCAAGCGAACCGTCCACGAAGTGATTTTGGCACTCTCATCTGTTGCTGGACTGAACAGCAGTTCAATTTGGTGATCGCCAGGCACGAGAGTGGCTCGTGCTGGCGCCGCTGGTACGCGGTTAGCGATTGCAGTTAAGTGCGTGGGTAGTCCGTTATCAAATGGAGTAATTGGGGTGATATCGACTTGCCAATCTTCGGAATTGAAAGGCACAGGAATGTGTAGTGAATTGTTCGCTACCTTCACTGTGCCCTGCATGGCTACATAATTGCGGTCATAGTTTCTGACCCAGACATAGTACGAAGTTATTGCCTTTGCATTGCTTGGAGCATCCCAAGTCAGATCAATTGCTTTATCTGCTGGAGTCGCAACGACATTTGTAAGGGCAATCGGGTCCACATAGGTGAGGCTTATGTTTCCTTGATCAGTCCAGAGCTGGTAACTAGAGACTAGATCTTTTAGATAGGCGCGAGGAAGAAAAGTGACGCAACTTATATATCCATAATCTGTGTAGTAACTTCCTTGCGTAGCTAGTGAGACCACTTCTGTGCGCCCCGTTTTGAAAGTTACAACCAATTTGTCGGAACACTGTGGCGACACTACCCAAAGAGTGTCACCGCGCTGAGCTACTACACCATCTGCAGGGTAGCCAAGTTCGGTTAAAGGTACCGCCTTGGCCGGAGCGGAAATCGAGATGGTGGCAAGTGCCAACATAGCTACTAAGAACAGTCGGGTAAGTGATCGCATGGGTAGTACTCCTTGGAATTGTTGCTTGTTTGCAATCTATTCCGAGGGTCTGACACAAATGAGTTTGGCTAATATTCCTTTAAATTCAGGCAAAAGTTAACCCCTAGCCAAGTAACTCGGCTAGGGGTTAACGATCAACTTATGGTTTAGATGTCGTAGTACAACTCAAACTCAGCTGGATGTGGACGCAAGCGAACGTAATCAACTTCTGCTGAACGCTTGTAATCAATCCAAGTTTCGATCAAGTCTGGAGTGAATACGCCACCCGCCTGCAAGTAAGCATTGTCTGCTTCAAGAGCATCAAGTACTGCAGGTAGTGATGATGGAACCTGTGGAATTGCAGCAGCTTCAGCGCCTTCCAATTCGTAAAGATCCTTATCAACCGGTGCATGTGGTTCGATCTTGTTCTGGATGCCGTCAAGGCCAGCCATAAGCATTGCAGAGAATGCCAAGTATGGGTTGCTTGATGGATCTGGACAACGGAACTCAATACGCTTCGCCTTTGGATTCGAGCCAGTGATTGGGATTCGAATACAAGCGCTGCGGTTGCGCTGTGAGTAAACCAAGTTAACTGGTGCTTCGTAGCCTGGAACCAAACGGTGGTATGAGTTAACGGTTGGGTTGGTGAACGCAAGTAGTGATGGAGCGTGCTTCAACAAACCACCGATGTACCAACGAGCAGTGTCAGATAGGTCGCCGTAGCCAGCTTCGTCGTAGAACAACGGAACACCGTTGGTCCACAATGACTGATGCACGTGCATACCTGAACCGTTGTCACCGAATAGTGGCTTTGGCATGAAGGTTGCAGTCTTGCCATGTGCCCAAGCTTCGTTCTTGATTACGTACTTGAACAACATAACTTCGTCCGCTGCCTTAAGCAGGGTGTTGAAGCGGTAGTTGATTTCCATCTGACCAGCGGTGCCGACTTCGTGGTGTGAACGCTCTACAAGTAGGCCAACCTGCTGCAAACGCTGAACCATTGAGTCCCGGATGTCTGCAAACTGATCTGTTGGTGATACTGGGAAGTAACCACCCTTGTAACGGGTCTTGTAACCACGGTTGTCAGAGCCATCAGCGTTGAATTCAGCACCAGTGTTCCACGCGCCTTCTATTGAATCTACGTGGTGGAAAGATTCATTCTGTGAAGTGTTGAATCGCACTGAATCGAAGATGTAGAACTCTGCTTCTGGAGCAAAGAATGCGGTGTCAGCAATGCCGGTTGATGCAAGGTATGCCTCAGCCTTAGCTGCAACGTTGCGTGGATCGCGGCTGTAGAACTCATCGGTGAACGGATCACGGATTGAGAAGTTCATAACCAAGGTGCTTTCCTTGCGGAAAGGATCCATGTACGCGGTTGTTACATCTGGAATCAACTTCATGTCTGATTCGTGAATTGCCTGGAAACCGCGGATCGACGAACCATCGAACATTTGGCCGGTTTCAAAGAAATCGTCTGGCAATGTTTGTGCAGGCACGTTGAAGTGCTGCATGATGCCAGGTAGATCGCAGAAGCGAACGTCTACGAACTGAATGTTGTTGTCTTTGATGTATTTCACTACATCGTCAGGGGTCTTAAAGCCCAATGGCTCAGACATTCATCCTCCATAAGTGTGTGTCCTAGGAGCATAATCCGAGGATTTGCCACCTAGTTGGGACGTGCGAACAGAACTAGGTTATTGGTTCTCTGTTTCGCCAATGTTACGGGGGTTTCCACAGGGACAACCGGAGCGTTTATAAGTAGGCTGACAACCTATGGAACCGCTAAACCGCTTGGGATTACCCGAAAATGGGCCGGGGTCATTGGCCGGCTTAGGGCGTAGAGCTACTGCATTTTCCTTGGATTATTTCGCCAGCATGGCTGTTGCCCATTTGATTGGCGGAAATATTGACCCGTTAGGCAATTCATTTCGCATCCTGACTCTAGAAGTCATGTTTGCCCAAATGGTGTTACTCACAGCCCTAACTGGCTCGTCATTTGGACAACGATTATTCGGTATGCAAGTTAGCCGGTTGGATTTAACTAGGGTGAATACCTTACGGGTAATCGCCCGCATAGCACTAATCTTTTTAGTAATTCCAGCTGTGGTTTGGGATAAAGATAATCGCGGATTGCACGATCGCCTTTTGGGCACTGTTGTTGTGCGAAGTCGTTAATTCAGCGTAAGTAAATTAACGGCGAGGAGTTTTGCCACGAGTTGGCATTGGGCCTTTTGGAATCGGGATTTGATTTGCAGGTAATGCTGAGAAACGTCGACGTAATTCTGTAGTTGCTGCTGGTCGCAGTGCCTTAGGGAACTTCTTAAGTTCCTTACGAAGGTGACGAAGTTGAACGCCACTTGATCCCACAATGATTTCGTGAATTGGCACGCCAGGAGCAAAGCGAGCATGAATCTTTTTCTGTTCGGTAAGCAACTGTTGTGGTCTGCTACCTTCAGCAACCAAAATCACGCCGGGGCGACCAACTACACGATGAACTATGTTCTGGAGTTTGTCTACACCAACTGCTGGGGTAGTGGTAAAGCCAGTGCGTGGGCTCATGCTCTGCAACACTGATGCGGCCGCACCTAGTTGATCTTCAACTGATGCATAGATTGCCCGTTCAGCAATCCGGCCAAAAACAATCAAAGTAATTAGCAGTGATAAGCCGACAGCCAAGATGGTGAAGAAAGCCATCAGATTTAAGGCAACACCGATACCAAAGATCGCACTAAAAGTAATCGCAAAAACGAGTAGCAACTTTAGGCTAAGTAGTGAGACATGCTCACTTGCTACTGAATAAGTTTCGCGAAGCTGCTTATGCCACTTCTGTTTTTCCGGTGCTGGTTGGCGGTTAGACATGTATCAACCTTAGATGTTGGTGGCGGAACGGGCAGTGATTGCTTGCTGATAAAGTCGGCCGGCGCGGTAAGACGAACGCACAAGTGGTCCACTCATAACCCCGACAAAGCCAATGTTTTCGGCAAATTCTTGCAACATAACGAATTCTTCTGGCTTAACCCATCGCTCAACGGGGTGATGACGAAGGGATGGACGTAAGTACTGCGTGATGGTCACAAGTTCGCAGCCTGCATTTAGAAGGTCGTGCAAAGTCTCTTTAACTTCATCAATGGTTTCGCCCATACCCAAAATTAAGTTGCTCTTGGTAACAAGGCCGAACTCACGCGCAGCTGTGATTACATTTAGCGAGCGGTCGTATCTGAAACCTGGACGAATCTGTTTGAAGATTCGCGAAACAGTTTCAAGATTGTGAGCGAACACTTCTGGACGTGATTCGAACACTTCATTAAGCAATACTGGTTCAGCGTCAAAATCTGGTGCCAGCATTTCAACTTTGATACCAGGCACTGCGTTATGTACAGCGCGAATTGTTTCGGCATAGAGCCAAGCGCCTTGATCTTCTAAGTCGTCACGAGTAACACCAGTGATAGTGGCGTAACGCAATTCCATCTTGGCAACAGATTCAGCAACGCGTCGTGGCTCGTCGCGATCTAATTCTTTCGGCTTGCCCGTATCAATCTGGCAGAAGTCACAACGACGTGTGCACTGGTCGCCACCGATAAGAAATGTTGCTTCACGATCTTCCCAACATTCAAAAATGTTTGGGCAGCCTGCTTCTTGGCAAACAGTGTGCAAACCTTCGCGCTTAACCAAACTCAAAATCTCGGTGTATTCCGGCCCAGTCTTGACGCGAGTCTTGATCCATTCAGGTTTGCGTTCAATCGGGGTAAGCGAGTTTCGCGCTTCAATACGCAGAAGTCGCGGCTGGCTTGGGGCGGACGAATCGGTCACGGGTTAATCTTACGCGGTTACTGGCGAGGCGCTTTGGGCAGTTATGCCATCGAAGACTCGGTGCAGATGTTCGGTGACGCTAGCCAGCACATCTGTTGGGGTAATTGATTTACCAAGTTCGATGCTCAGTGTGCTGACGCCCACATCTGTTATGCCGCAAGGCACAATTTTGCCGAAATCAGTTAGTTCGTTTGAGCAGTTCAGGGCAAAGCCATGCATGGTGACGCCCTGAGCTACTCGAACACCGATGGCAGCTAGTTTGCGTTCACCTTTTTCGTCGGCCACCCACACGCCACTGCGCCCTTTAATTCGGGTAGTGGTGAGGCCAAAGTCAGAGCACACCTCTATCAACACGTCTTCAAGTCGGCGCACATGTGAAACCACATCCATTGGACTTGGCAAGTGCACGATCGGATAGCCAACCAGTTGTCCTGGGCCATGCCAAGTAATTTTGCCACCGCGATCAACATCAACAACTGGAGTACCGTCAATCGGACGATCGGCAATTTCGGTTCGCCGGCCTGCGGTATAGACCGGAGTATGTTCAAGTAGCAGAACTTGGTCTGGCAATTCACGGGCCACAACCGCCGCATGAATTTCTCGTTGCAAATCCCAACCTTGCTGGTAATCCACATAGGTTTTACCAACTTCACGCGAGTGGATTTGTACGGTCACTCCTTTAGCCTATGCCGACAGGCATTTGTTAGGGAAAGGCGGTAAATTTGGGGGATAAGAGCAAAGCTGTTGCTCTAATACTGATTTAAAGGATTAGCACTCGTGTCAAACGATCTCGGTCAAGATGTATCCCCAGTTGTAGAACCAATCACCAAGCGCTCACGCAACAAGTTCGTGGCAATATCTGTGGCAATCGTTCTCAGTTGGTTAGCAATCAGTGGAATCGCGGGTCCGCTTTTTGGCAAACTCACAAGTGTCCAAAA
>CANBWF010000039.1 GCA_947373075.1 Actinomycetota bacterium
AGATTGCCCGAAATACATTTGATGGTCAGTTCGTTCTGCAAAGCGCAGGCGGAATGGATTTGAACTTCTTCAATTCCGAGGGAGTATGGCCGTTCAATAAGCCATTTTTCTTGATTCTGAATAATGCGGTAGATCCAAACGCCAAAGGCGAGCCAAATGGCACAACGTCCAAGATGAGCGTGGACTGGATTAGATATTCCACCTATTCGGGATATGGATCTTTAAACCCCTAATTTCGAACACAAATTCGCTTGGTATTGCGACTCAGTCACCGCATGTTTTCGGGCTCGTCCCAAATTGCCCTCTGCTGCCTAACGGGTTATGCTAATTACGAAACTAAATGGTTGCGTAATTCGCATCCTAATGAACTGGCGGTTTGAATAGCATGCTTGGTAATTTCCTAATTGGATTACGCGAAGGCCTAGAGGCAGCGCTTGTCGTTAGCATTTTGGTCACATACTTAGTGCGCACCAATCGCCAGCAGTACATCCGTTTCGTAACTTACGGTGTGGCCAGTGCCGTAATTTTCAGTGCCATCGTTGGCACAGTTCTGCAGTTAATTGAACAATCCTTAAGCGCTAAAGTCGAGCCAGTTTTTGCTGGCACAATTTCGATCCTTGCTGTTGGGTTTGTGACCTGGATGATCTTCTGGATGAAGAAATCTGCTCGGACAATTTCAGGTGATTTGCGTACCCGTCTAGATGCTGCGGCGCTAACTGGAAGTGGAATCGCAGTTGGTGCAATGGCGTTTGCCGCCGTTGCCCGTGAAGGTGCGGAAACGGCAGTGTTTTTCTGGGCGGCTGCACATGCAAATGGCAATGAATTAGTTTCGCTAGCTGGATTGATTTTAGGTTTGATTACTGCTGTTGTCCTTGGTGTTGCTTTCTATCGTTCAACTATCAAACTGAATCTGTCTACTTTCTTCAAAGTAACCGGTGTTCTTCTGACGATTGTTGCTGCAGGAGTTTTGTCCTACGGTATCCATGAATTTCAAGAAATTGGCTGGTTACCCGGTGAAGACAATGTTGTGTTGAATCTCACCGCGCAACTACCTGAAGGTTCTGTAATCGCCACTGTTATGGCCGGGTTATTTAACCTGAGTGCAAAAACTACTGCGTTGCAGGCAGTTGCTTGGTTCTCATACATCGTTATCGTCTTGGCTCTGTTCTTGGCCAAACCAAGCACACAAAGTGCCACTGCTGTTGCCGAACAAGAAGTTTCCGAACCTGCCAAGGTTTAAATTTCTGGGCAACACAGGCAACCACTTCGGGGGTTGGCGAAGGCGCACCGATAGTCTTGGACTGTGTCAAATGAAATCAATTTCCGTAGCGACGTCATTGTTGAGTTAGTTAAGCATTCAGCTAGTGATGCGGATGTAATTTGGGCAGCACGAGTTTCCACTAAAGGCGATCAGTCACTTGAAGATGTCAAGAATACTGATGCATCTGCTGGGTTAATCAACTACTTGATGCGCGACCGGCACGGCAGTCCATTTGAGCACTCAAACTTCACATTCTTTGTTCAGGCGCCGATCTTCATGTGGCGCGAGCATTTCCGTCATCGCATTGCCAGTTACAACGAAGAATCAGGTCGTTATAAAGTTCTTGACCCTGTGTTCTACGTGCCTGGTCCAGAGCGCCGCCTAGTCCAGATTGGTAAAGCTGGCGCGTACGAATTTGTTGAAGGCACCCCAGAACAGTTTGATGTAGTTACCGAACAAACAAAGCATGCCTGTGAGGTTGCCTACGATGCTTATCAAAAGATGCTTGATGCAGGTGTGGCACGAGAAGTAGCTCGCATTGTGTTGCCCGTAACCATTTATTCATCGGCTTATGTAACCATGAATGCGCGGGCAATGATGAATTTCTTGAGCCTGCGTCGCAAAGTCGAAGGCTCGCATTTCCCATCGTTTCCACAGCGCGAAATTGAAATGGTTGCTGAGAAATACGAAGAAGAATTTGCTCGAATCATGCCATTAACTCATGCAGCCTTCGTGGCTAATGGGCGAGTGGCTCCATAGAGAGGTACACATATGCAAGCGCGTGATGCTTTCGGCACTGTGCTAACCGCAATGGTGACCCCATTTACGCCCGACGGCAGCTCCATCGACTTTGATGCGGCAGCTCAGCTAGCAAATGACCTAGTTGACTTAGGCAACGACGGTCTGGTTATAAATGGCACAACAGGCGAGTCAGCAACAACAGCAGATGAAGAAAAAGTTAAACTCATCAAAGTAGTTGTTGCCGCAGTTGGCGATCGAGCGCGAGTTGTTGCCGGTGCTGGTAACAACGACACATTGCATTCAGTTGAACTAGCTAAGCAGGCAGCAAATGCCGGTGCTCATGGTTTATTGATCGTAACTCCGTATTACAACAAGCCACCACAAGCTGGCGTGCTTGCACACTTTCATGCCGTAGCCGATGCAACAGAGTTGCCAGTTATGGTTTACGACATTCCTGGACGGGCCGGAATTGCAATCGAGACTGAAACTTTGATCAGACTTTCTGAACATCCACGCATCCTTGCCAACAAGGACGCTAAAGCGGATCCGTTTGCTGCCTCACAAGTTATGTCTCGCTGCGATCTTGCTTATTACTCTGGTGACGACGGTTTAACTTTGCCATTATTGGCGCTTGGCGCAGTTGGTGTAGTCAGCGTGACTGGGCATTTAGTGGCTGATCGCCATCGCAAAGTTATTGAAGCAGTTGCAGATAATGACCTAGCAACTGCCCGCGCGATTACTGAAACACTGGTTCCAGTAACTGAAGGCGTTATGACTCGCATGCAAGGCGCGATCGCTACTAAAGCGGCCCTTGAAATGTTAGGTCGTGCGGGTGGCGGAGCACTTCGACTGCCGCTTGTTCCTGCGACAGCAGAGCAACGTACAAAACTTCGTGAAGAGTTAATTGCTGGCGGTATCAACCTGTGACCCACGCGCATCATGAGTTACCTGCGCCACCGCCACTTGCCGACGATGCAGTTCGTATTGTTGCACTAGGCGGCATTGGCGAAATTGGCCGGAACATGACCGTTCTGGAATACCGGGGCCGTTTGCTGATCGTCGATTGCGGCGTACTTTTTCCAGAAGAATCACAGCCGGGTGTCGACCTTATTTTGCCGGACTTTGATTACATTCGCGATCGCCTTGATGATGTTGAAGCAGTAATTCTCACGCATGGACATGAAGATCACATTGGCGCAGTGCCTTACCTTTTGCGTGAGCGTCAAGACATCCCACTCATAGGTTCACAGTTGACGCTTGCGTTCATCGAAGCGAAGTTGAAAGAACATCGCATCAACCCAATCACTTATGCAGTTAAAGAAGGACAGATCGAACAAATTGGACCGTTCAATTTAGAGTTCGTGGCAGTTAACCATTCAATCCCAGATGCGTTAGCGGTAAGTGTTACTACCCCTGCAGGCCGCATTTTGATGACTGGCGATTTCAAGTTAGATCAGCTTCCGCTAGATGGTCGAGTTACTGATCTAAACACTTTCGCGCGCCTTGGCGATGAAGGCGTGGATCTATTTATGGTTGATTCCACAAATGCTGAAGTTCCCGGCTTTGTAACTACCGAGCGAGACATCATTCCTACTCTGGACAAAGTGATCGGCAACGCGCGTGGACGCGTGATTGTGGCTTCTTTTGCTTCCCATGTACATCGTGTGCAGCAGATCATTGATGTTGCAACTGCGCATAACCGCAAGGTTGCCTTTGTTGGCCGTTCGATGGTTCGCAACATGGCAGTTGCTCGTGACCTTGGCTACCTACACATTTCGGGCGACACAGTTATTGCTAGCAGTGACATTACAAAGCGTCCTGACGATGAGGCGGTATTGATTTGTACAGGTTCGCAAGGTGAGCCAATGGCGGTGCTATCGCGTATCGCTAACCGCGATCATGAGATTTCGATTGGTGAAAACGACACCGTTATTTTGGCGTCATCACTGATTCCGGGTAATGAGAATTCGGTTAATCGCATTATCAACGAGTTGACTCGCCAAGGTGCTCGAGTGGTTCACAAAGGTAACGCACTCGTGCACGTTTCTGGACACGCAGCTGCTGGCGAGCTTTTGTATTGCTACAACATTGTGAAGCCGAAGAATGTAATGCCGATGCACGGCGAATGGCGACACTTGCGGGCCAACGCAGCGCTTGCTGCAAAAACTGGAGTTTCGCCAGATCGCATCATGCTCGCTGAAGACGGCGTTGTGGTTGACCTACAGGATGGTCGCGCCAGCATTGTCGGCGCAGTTCCTTGTGGCTACGTGTATGTGGATGGCTCGAGTGTGGGCAATGTTACAGAGTCGCTGCTTAAAGATCGCCGAGTTCTTGGTGAAGAAGGATTTATCTCCATCGTTACTGCAGTTGATTTGGTCAACAGTAAAGTAATCGCTGGGCCGCAGGTTCATGCCCGTGGTTTTGGTGAAGATGAGTCAGTATTTGATGAAATCTTGCCGCAGGTACGTCAAGTACTTGAAAGTGCCTTAGCTGATGGCGTCACTGATACCCATCAATTGGCCCAATTAGTGCGCCGAGTTGTAGGCAAGTGGGTCGGGGATAAGCATCGCCGTCGTCCAATGATCGTGCCGGTAGTGATCGAGGGTTAATTCGCCTTAGTCCAAGGCGACACGCCCGACACGCCCGAAACTCGTGTTACCCCTGTTACTGGTGGGATTTCCAATATATTTAACGTTATGGCTTCCCCGTCTAGTACAAAATCGCGACCCGCAAACCCTAAAGGTTCGGCTCGTTCGAGTTCCAAACGTCCAAGCAAAACGGTGCAACATTCACCAGTAGCAAAATTGACGACGGGTTTGGCCAAGCTAATCACCGCAATCTGGCTCGGTCTTGCACACATTGTTGGCGCCGTGGCTCGCGGAGTGGGTAGAAGCGCTCGTGACATTAATCCAGATCACCGCAAAGACGGACTGGGACTTGCTTTTCTAGGTAGCGCAGTAATTGTTGGCGCGGTTGTTTGGTTTCACACTGCGGGCTTATTGGCTGGAGTCGTTACTTCAGTAGTTGTCGGTGGTGTTGGTGTTTTCAGTTATGTCGCGCCAGTTGGCTTAACAGCGATTGCAATTCAGATTCTTCGCCATCCAGATGCACCTTCGCAGCGCAAAGGACGGCTAACTATTGGTTGGTCGTTATTCGTGCTTACGGCAATGGGCCTTACTCACTTGCAGCGTGGTAATCCATCGCCAGTTAGTGGAGCAGAAGCCATGCGCCAAGCCGCTGGTTGGGTTGGCTGGATTTTCACTGCTCCATTCGTAAGTGCTGTTGGAGTTGTCGTAACTGCAATTTTGCTTGTGATCATGATGTTTTTCTCTGTGTTGATTATTACTTCAACTCCGATTAATACCATCGCTGAAAAGCTGAAGTCTTTACGTGGCAAAGTAGTCGAATTCACCGCGCCTGATGCATCAGTTCATCCAAACCTCGAAGACATCACTGCTGCTCAAGCAGAAGAAGTGGAAGAAGTCGCGCCTAAGCAATCTTGGTTGCAGCGTATGCGTAATCGCACACAGGTAGTTGCTATTGACCCTGCTCTTGCAATTGGTGTACTCGATGGGGATATTCCATTCGAAACACCACTTGTTGAGGTTCTCGATACTGATGCGCCAACAGAAGCTATCGCTTTGGAAGAGCCAGTAGATATGGCCACTCAAAAGACTGTTGTGATTCCAGTTCCTGGCCGTACACCTGTTGCGCCATCTCCTGAGCCTGTAGCAGTAGTTGCTCCTGTTACTCCGGTGGCAAGGCCAGCAACCCCGATGAGTACTTCAAAATACGTGCTGCCAAGCGACTCAATGTTGAAGCCAGGCGCTGTGCATAAAGAGCGCACCAAAGCCAACGACGCTGTTATCGAAGCCTTAACTCAGGTTATGGAGCAGTTCGATATCGATGCAAAGATTTCCGGCTTCCATCGCGGCCCAACAGTAACTCGTTACGAACTTGAACTTGGCCCGAAAGTTAAGGTTGAGCGCGTTACGGCTCTAAGTAAAAACATTGCGTATGCGGTAGCTAGCGCTGATGTTCGGATCCTTTCGCCAATTCCAGGCAAGAGTGCCATCGGTATTGAGATTCCAAATACTGATCGCGAAATTGTCAGCCTTGGCGATGTGTTACGCAGCAACGAAGCACATGCTGATTCTCATCCAATGCTTGTTGGAATGGGTAAAGATGTTGAAGGTCGCTACATCGTCGCCAACTTAGCCAAGATGCCGCATCTTTTGGTAGCTGGTGCTACCGGCGCAGGTAAGTCGGGTTGCATGAACACACTTATCACTTCGATTTTGATGCGGTCAACCCCTGAAGAAGTGCGCATGATTCTGATCGACCCTAAGCGCGTTGAACTAACCGCTTACGAAGGTGTTCCGCATCTGATTACCCCAATCATCACGCATCCTAAAAAAGCTGCCGATGCTTTGCAGTGGGTTGTCAAGGAAATGGAAGCTCGTTATGACGATCTAGCTGCTTATGGTTTCCGTCACGTTGATGATTTCAATAAAGCAGTTAAGTCAGGCAAAGTAACGCCACCTCCAGGTAGCGAGCGCGTTTTGCGTCCGTACCCATACTTGCTTGTAATCGTGGACGAGTTAGCCGACTTGATGATGGTTGCGCCGCGCGACGTTGAAGACTCAATCGTTCGCATCACTCAGCTAGCTCGCGCAGCTGGTATTCACCTTGTTCTTGCAACTCAGCGACCAAGTGTTGATGTTGTTACCGGTTTGATCAAAGCAAACGTGCCTAGTCGATTGGCTTTCGCTACTTCGAGTTTGGCTGATAGTCGAGTTATTTTGGATCAACCCGGTGCGGAAAAACTCGTTGGCCAGGGTGATGGACTGTTACTACCAATGGGCAGCAGTAAGCCGATTCGTGTTCAGGGTTCGTGGGTTAATGAACAAGAGATACGCGCAATTGTTGCTCATTGCAAGAACCAGATGGATCCGCAATACCGTGACGATGTAGCAGCACCGGCTGCCGTTCGTAAAGAAGTAGACGCTGACATCGGCGATGATTTGGACGAGTTGTTACAGGCCGTTGAACTAGTGGTTTCAACGCAGTTTGGTTCAACCTCAATGTTGCAGCGCAAACTTCGCATTGGTTTTGCTAAAGCTGGTCGCCTGATGGACCTAATGGAGTCTCGCGCAATCGTGGGCCCTTCTGAAGGTTCAAAGGCGCGTGAGGTGCTAATTACGGCAGAAGATTTGCCGGGCACCATCGCAATGCTTCGAGGTGAATAGACTAATTAGTGTGAACTTCATTAATAGCCCAAGCAAGGAGCATTGATGGTTCAACCTGCCAAACCAGATTATGCGGGCGACACTGAAAATGATGTTCCCATTCTGAATCTGCCAAATATTCTGACGTTCGTACGTCTTTTGCTAGTTCCGGTATTCGCGTTTTTATTACCGCAATCACAAGATTCAGATGTAATTCGATGGTGGGCTACGGCAGTATTTGGCATCGCTGCTTTAACAGATTTTATTGATGGATACCTGGCTCGTAAATATCAACTGATTACCAATGTTGGCAAGATTGCTGATCCGATTGCCGACAAACTTTTAATTGGAACCGCTCTAATTGCACTCTCGCTTGAGCACACAGTTTCATGGTGGTTCACGGCAATAATTTTGATTCGTGAAATTGCAATCACTTTATTGCGCTTCAAAGTTATTAATCGCGGAGTGATTCCGGCTAGTCGTGGTGGCAAGGCTAAGACCATTAGTCAGATTGTGGCCATTCTTGCTTACTTAGTACCTCTGAATGGATGGGTAGACCAGGTGGCTTTGCTGGCAATGTGGTCTGCAGTAATTCTCACCGTGGCCACAGGTATCGATTATGTTTTTCGCGCGTATCGATTACCGGATTCGAAATCTGCAGAGTCGGTGACTAATTAGATGTCGGAAACTTACGAATTAGCTCTTGAGATTGTGCAGTCGCTTGCTGGTCGCACAGTGGCTTCTGCTGAATCTCTAACTGGTGGTTTAGTTGGAGCAGCACTGACGGCAGTACCTGGTTCATCGCAGGTTTACCGGGGTGGCGTTATTCCTTATGCAACAGATTTGAAATCTAGTTTGTTGGACATTCCGAAACTGACCATGAACCACGGTCCGGTTAGTTCTGAAGTTGCCGCGGCGATGGCGGTGAATGCAGCTTATTTGTTGAATTCAGACTTTGGCGTGGCAACAACTGGCGTAGCTGGTCCGAATGCTCAAGATGACAAACCTGTTGGCACAGTTTTTATCGCGGTGTTTCGACGTGGCCGTGATGGGCTCGAGGTTTTGAGTTCAGTGGAACATTTGGAATTAACTTCAAATCATGCAGATCCGGTGGCAGCCCGAGCTGATATTCGTGAACAGTCCGTGGTGGCAGCACTCGCTCTGCTGCTGGCCGCAATTCCGAAATAACACTTGGATTTGCGTCAATTTTCTATATTTACGCATTTCAGTCCAAAATTTAACGAACTTGTAATGTGGTACGGAATACAACGTCAGTGCACTGTGTTATGAATAGTGTTATGAATACAGAAACCGCCTCTAAAGTTCTCACAAGCCCTATAACTCTGACCAGTAAAATTCCGGCACCAGCGATTTATCGCAACGCGCCAACGCCCATTCCAACTCCTTCGGTGCCCATTAAATCAATTGTTCTTCGCAAGATTATTGGCGAACAATTGCGCCGCCACCGCACCGAACAGCACCGTACCTTGCGCGAAGTATCCCGCGTAGCTCAGGTGTCTTTGGGTTACCTCAGCGAGGTTGAGCGCGGCCAAAAAGAAGCTTCCAGCGAGTTGCTAGCCTCAATTTGTCGCTCGCTAAACATTCCTTTGAGCGTGTTGCTAGCGGACGTTGCCGTTGAAGTAGCACGTTGTGAGAGCGGCTTCGATTTCTCGACTGCTTCACTTAGCTAATTCACCAGCAGGGGATGCGTAGGCACTCAATCAGCCGCAGTTACACCTAAGCGGTAACATCTCTATTTATGCGACTCACCGATTTCTGGCGACGGATGGAACACGCGCTTGGCGCTGGCTATGCCCGTTCATGGGCTGCTGATTTCAGAGTCGCCGCCTTAAATTACCGAACTGTGGATCAAGCAATTGCCGAAGGCGAAGATACACAAGTTGTGTGGCGCGCAGTTCATGAAACCTTAGGACTAGAAGCAAAATATCGTTAAAGAAATCTTCCAGGGAAATGTTTAGCCTGGGATTGACTGGGTAACTTAACAAAATCAAGGGGAGTACCCTCATTGCTGCATGCTCGTCAGCACGCTACCGACGTTAGGTAGCCGGGCATCAGGTCGGCTTAGCCGGCAGCGGGAGACCTTGTGACTTATGTGGCATGCCCACATATCCACAAGGAGGAACCGTGGATGTATCAGTATGGAGTTGGATTGCACTAGGAGTAGCAATCTTATTAATGTTGGCAGTGGATTTGTTTTTTCACCGTGAGCCAAAACCTATTGAATTTAAAGAAGCAGCCAAATGGTCGGTTGTCTGGGTTGTTATCGCACTCATTGCAGGGGGCGTCATTGGAATTGTCTATGGTTCCGATTATTGGTGGCAGTACTTAAGTGGGTACTTAATTGAAAAGTCCTTAGCTGTTGACAATGTTTTCATCTGGGCAATTATCTTTAGTTACTTTGCTGTTCCAGCGCGACTGCAACATCGAGTGTTGTTTTACGGAGTGCTTGGAGCGTTGGTATTCCGCGGAGTCCTTATTGTTGCTGGCTCAGTTCTTTTGGCAAGCATCTCTTGGATGATCTATGTATTTGCAGCTTTCTTGATTTTCACTGGCATCAAGATGTTGCAGCATCGAGATCAGGAGTTGGACATTGAGAATTCACGGATTCTCAAATTTGTAAATCGTTTCATTCCGATTAGTACAACTTATGATGGCGAAAAATTCTTCACAAGAACTAAGTTCCGCTTAGTTGCTACTCCACTGTTTGCGGTGCTGTTATTCGTGGAGATCATGGACGTGGTCTTTGCAGTTGATTCAATTCCAGCTATCTTTGCGGTGACCGATGAGCCGTACATTGTCTTTGCCAGTAACGCATTTGCCATTCTTGGCCTGCGGGCTATGTTTTTCCTGCTGAGTGGATTAATGGATCGATTTATCTATCTGAAAGTGGGACTGGCCGTAATCATGTTGTGGGTTGGTATCAAGATGATCCTTTCGCATTCCATAATGCACATTCACACTTCAGTGAGTCTTGGCATAATTGTGCTAATTCTGACTGTGACGATCGTGGCAAGTCTACGAGCTACCAAAACGGAGAGTGTTTTAAATGAATAAAGAAAGGCTTTATGAATCCTGGAAACATCTACCGCATCCAATTCGGTGGGTGATTGTTGCGACCATTGGCGGGACTTTGTTTGTCGTTGGCGTCATCTTTCTGGTGATACCTGGGCCAGGTCTCCCTTTGGTAATCGCAGGGTTGGCTGTGCTGGCCAGCGAGTTCGCTTGGGCGCAGTACATGCTTAGTCGGATAAAAGAGAAGAGTCAGCAGGTTGCGCAGAGAGCTAAATCGACAATTCGCCCAAATAAGAAATCTGGGTAGACTTCAGAAGTTAAACTCGCTACATGGCTGCAAATAATCCGGACCGGGCGTCGTACTTCCCAGCTATAGAGAAAAAGTACGGCTTGCCGATGTCTTATTGGTTTGAGCGCATGGCGGAGATTGCCGGACAAAAGTATCCAGAACAGATTGCTTACTTGCGCGAGAACCATGGATTTACCCAGGCACACGCAAATGCCTTGGTTTTGTATTCGCGCGGATCTACATCCTCCAAGAAGTACGACACTGTGGAGCAGTATCTGGCTCAGTTCGACGAGGTGAGACGCCAAACAGTGCTAGATGTA
>CANBWF010000040.1 GCA_947373075.1 Actinomycetota bacterium
GTTGACTCGCAAGAAGGATCACAAACACCATTCTTCGGCGGCGTAACAACATTACTTAACGTCACACCATATGCATCAGCAGCAACAATAACCGAATACGTCAAAGTCGCAGAACCAACAAACGAACCAGAATTCCAAGTCAAAACAGAACCAACCAACGAAGCCGAACCACTAGACGTGAAAATCGGACCAAGCGAAGCATTAGCCAAAACACTCGACAAATCATCCGAAACAACCGTATTAGCCGGCATCACACCACCAACATGCGACAAAGTAACTGTGTACGAAATTGTTTGGCCTGGGAGCACAGTTGAGCCAGAACCTGGATTACTGGTCTTTGAAATTATCCAGGAAGGATCCGTGGCAGAGTTTGTAATCGTACAAATGACCTGCTCCCCCACACCAACCACAACAACATTTGCAGACGGCTGACCTGTTTGTGAATCTTGCCCTGTACAAGCCCAAATACCATCTGTGGTGTAACCAACTTGCTGCACACTTTCCGAGAGCGTGTATGTAGATGGAATTACTTCATGCAAAACCCCAGTTGGACTATTTACAATTTGTGACCCGCCTGAGCCACCATCGGCAGATAAGGTCCAATCAGCCGGAGTCTTGGTGCCACCCGATTGCCCATTGTTTACATCTTTTACCAAAGTTAGGAAACCGACCGCAGGAGTCTTATGTGTGGTCGTACAGTCCGCAGTTGTTGGACACTGACCGGAGTTACCAGGAGTCGCAACGTTGGTCAAAGTTGCATTTACTGCATTCTGATTTACTGTCGCTGTATAACTAACCTGCTTTGAAGAGTTCGCTGCAATCGTGCCAATCGACCAAGTCAATGTATTTGAAATACGGGTTAATCCTGCAGGCAAGGTACCAAGAGTGGCATCATCGACAATATTTGAAATGTCATCTGTTGCAGTAGCCGATGTAATTGCAAAGTCAGAACTGTTGGTGGCATTAAGTGTGTATGTAATCGTGTCACCTGGCTGTACATCTGAACCTGATGCCGGATCAGAGGTTTTAACCAGCGACCAGTTCGTTGCCAGAGCGCGGTTAGTGAATACACAGGACATTGGCACATTCGCTTTAGCTGTAAAAGTGGCAACATTTCCAACAACCGTTGTATTTACTGGCAGACCTTCAACAGAACACTCGGCATCTTGGAGTACATAGCCACTTTTCAAAGTTTCAGTGACTGAAATAGTTGGGGTTGCGCCTGCTGGAATGGTGACGGTTGCACTTGCAAAACCATTTTGATCATTGACCTGACCTGTTGTAACAGAAGTATCAATTGTGCTACCCGCCGAAATAGTGTTGGAGTATTCCCAACCATTTGCTAACGGTGAATCGGCTAATGGATTTCCGCTTGGATCTTGGATGATTTTCTGAATTGAAAGTTGATTGTTACAAGCTCCGGTTGCCAAACTTTTCAAAATTTCGCCAAACCCTGACGTGCTGGCAAGGTAATAGTCAGAATTCAAAGTAGCACCAGATACAGCGCGAAGATTCTCTTGGCCGCCATCTAATCCGATACCCACACCGACTACGCGAACTCCGGTTGATTTAAGTCGATTGGACGAGAAAACACCTTGTTCAACATACTGAAAATAAGATCCACTTCCACTGCCGGCATTTGAGTCATAAGTGGTTGGGTTACCATCCGTTGCAAAAATAACTAAATCAAAGCCCGAAGGGATCTGATTAATTCCGGAATCCCAGTTAGTTGATCCTGAAGGAGTAGATAACCCGTTTACAAAGTTGCGAAGTGGCTGAGCGCTTGCAGAGGATGCTGTTGAAGTCTTTGCAATACTCGGTCCAGTACTTGAGCTAAATGTATAAATTGCAAGATTCGATGGCGTGCCCACCAATGCGTCGATTGTGTCATTGGCAGCCTGCTTTAGTGATGTCTGCTTTGTTCCAGACATCGATCCAGATTGATCAAGCAATAGCGCTACATTTAGTCCACATTTTTGCGAAACAGGCTGATTGTCATATGAAGCCGCCAGCAATCCACTGAAGTAATTATTTCCCGAGTGACGAATGTCGTTGTAGGTTCCTGTGGCGCTACTGCCCGGAACATCAATGTTTGAATTAACTGTTCCGGTTCTAAATTGGTACGTGTCTGGCGTGACTGATGATGCACTTCCATAACCCAACGATGGGCTCAAATAGTAATTAGTTGGTGCAGATGTGAGAGAAACATTCCACGCAAAGCCACTAGGAACACTTATCGCACATGAGCCTGTTCCACTCGACGTTGTACAGGTGAAAGGACCACCAGCTGGACTGCCACTAACAGCTACTGCTGTGAACACAGCACCATTGGGTAAACCTGCAACAGTTGTCGCACCCGATCGAATACCACCAGCATGCGCAGTTATCGTAACTGTTGCACCGTAAGCCGGAAGAAAGGAACCAAAGATTAAGGCGGCAAGCGATATCGCCACAATTCGAATCGTTCTCGGCCAAGCAACCGCGAAATTATGAAGTGGAAAATTACTAATTCTTTTCAAGCGTTGAATACTCATATTGCGAACTTAGAGATTCATCCTTGCAATTTGCTCACGCCTTGAATACGCCTAACTCACAACATCAACAAAATGCTTTTCGGCTCGTTGTGGATGCATAAATTGAATATGTGCCAGAAAATATTGAAAGAAAAATTGACTTAGAAACGCCAAAGGTCAGGGGCGGCCAGCTTGTGCTTATCAGCGCATTGATTGCCGCGTTGATCGCTTCAGGATATGCGTCCTATGAACTTCTTTGGACAAACTATGTTGCAGACAAGAAAGCAAGCGTTGTCCGCACTGAGATTTTGAAATCTTGGTCCCCCACCAATAAAAAGCTAGTGGTGGCTAAGCGACCAGGAAAAGGCTTTGCCTTGCTTTACATTCCAAGGCTAAAAAATAAAGTCTGGAGTTTGCCAATACTCGAAGGTGTCGAGGCACAACAAATTGACTCCGGCGTCGGACATTACTCGCTCTCGGCCATGCCCGGCCAAATAGGAAATTTTGCTATTGCTGGACACCGCGCCACATATGGAGAACCGTTTGCAAATTTTGATCGCCTTAAAGTCAATGACAATGTAATTGTGCGAACCAAAAACCAATGGTTCACTTACACACTTGATCAAAACCGTTTGGTTAAACCGACCGAAACATGGGTTGTGAACTATCCATTAAAGCCACCACTTGATTCCTTGATAAATAGTCAAAAATTGATTTCACTGGTCACCTGCGATCCCAGATGGGGTTCGGTTCGAAGGTGGGTTTGGTGGGGCCACCTGATAAACACAAGTAATGTGCAGCCTGCAAAGTTACAGCTGATTTCTGGCCAATAGCGTTAAACAGCGTGAGGTTTTGCGTTCGCCCAGGACTCCTGCGCCGCTAGTACGCCTTCAACATTGGCCAACTGCAAACGAACTGAATCCGGCGCGGTGCCATTAACTGTAGAGCGCGAAGCGAGAGATCCAGCAACTGTTAGCACCGAACGCACATCGCCGGTTAATGCAGGGTCGATGGCACTGAATTGTTCATCCGATAACTCATCGAGTTCGATACCCTCTGCTTCAGCGACCTTCACACATGCGCCAGCCACTTCGTGCGCGTGGTTAAACGGAACTCCCTGTTGCACGAGCCATTCAGCGATGTCTGTTGCCAGGGCGAAGCCTTGCGGTGCGCTCTCGGCCATTTTTGCTGTATCAAAAACTAAAGTTCCAACACAGCCAGTCATAGCCGGCAGCACAAGTTGCAAAGTGTGAATTGCATCGATCACACTTTCTTTGTCTTCTTGCAAGTCGCGATTGTAGGCAAACGGTAATCCCTTGAGAACAGTAAGCACAGAAGTTACATGACCAATAAGGCGGCCAGATTTGCCCCTAGCCAGTTCGGCAACATCAGGATTCTTTTTCTGCGGCATGATTGACGATCCAGTAGACCAAGCGTCATCCAACGTGGCCCAACCGAATTCGCGGCTTGCCCATAGGCAAATTTCTTCACCTAAGCGTGAAAGATGAACACCAATTAAAGCGGTTGAGAATAGAAACTCTGCAACGAAATCCCGATCACTAACACCATCGATAGAGTTTTCAACAATTCCATCAAAACCAAGTTCAGTCGCAACAGCTACCGGATCCAATTTGAGACTTGAACCTGCTAGTGCCCCACTACCCATTGGCGACTTCGCGGCGCGCTTATCCCAATCTTGTAATCGTTCGATATCACGAGCAAATGCATGAATGTGCTTTGCAAGTTCGTGTCCGAATGAAACTGGTTGTGCATGCTGTAGATGAGTAAAACCAGGAGCAGCAGAGTCAACATGGTTCTTAGCTTGAGTCAACAAAGCATTTTGCAAATGGCCAACATGCGTTGCGATGCCACGAGCACTATTTCGTAAGAACATTCTTAAATCAGTTGAAACTTGATCGTTTCGACTGCGACCAGCGCGGAGCTTTCCGCCAACCTCGGTGCCGATTGTTTCAATAAGGCCACGCTCGAGCGCAGTATGCACATCTTCATCCGCTGGAGTTGGCAAGAAATCGCCGGATTCGACCCGAGAATTTAACTCAGTTAGCCCTGCGATCATTGTGTCCAACTCTGCCTGACTCAATAAACCTGCGTTATGTAGTACTCGAGCATGCGCTTTACTTTGCGCAATGTCATACGGCGCTAGCACCCAATCGAACTGCACAGATTCACTTAGCGCAGCCATCGCATCACTTGGGCCACTGGCAAAGCGGCCACCCCAAAGCCTGGTCATGACTTTAGATCACGCCTTGCAGCAATCTTGCTTGGAAGGCCCCATAGATCCACAAAACCTTTAGCAAGCGACTGATCGAAAGTGTCGCCAGTATCGTAAGTGGCTAAGTCGAAATCGTAAAGCGACTGCGGACTGCGACGACCAGTTACCCAAGCGCGTCCACCGTTCATTGCCAAACGAACATCGCCAGAGACAACACTGTTTACTTCGTCGAAGAAGTTAGACAGTGCGCGACGAAGTGGGCTAAACCAAAGACCGTCATAAACCAATTCACCCCAACGTTGTTCACTCTGACGAGTGAACCTGGCAAGGTCTCGCTCAACTGTGACGTTCATTAGTTCTTGATGCGCAGTGATTAGAGCCAATGCACCTGGCGCCTCATAAACTTCACGGCTCTTGATACCAACTAGGCGATCTTCAACCATGTCTAGGCGACCAACGCCTTGTGCGCCGGCGCGTTGATTAAGAATTTCAATGGCCTGAAGCATTGTTACCGGCTTGCCGTCAATGGCAACAGGCTTGCCCTGATCAAAAGTGATGGTCACCTCGTCAACAGGACGGGAAACAGTTGGATCTTGCGAATAGGTGTAAAGATCTTCAATTGGCGCGTTCCAGATGTCCTCAAGGAAACCGGTTTCAACCGCTTTACCCCAAACATTTTGATCAATTGAATAAGGAGACTTCTTATTCACATCAATCGGCAAGTCATGCTTTTCTGCATAATCGATGGCCTTATCGCGAGTAAGAGCTAGGTCACGTACAGGTGCAATGCATTTGATGTCAGGAGCGAGATTCTGGATACCGACTTCAAAACGAACTTGGTCGTTTCCTTTTCCAGTGCAGCCGTGGGCCACGATTGTCGCGCCATGTTTTCTAGCCGCGTCAACTAAGTGTTTAACAATCACTGGACGAGACAGTGCAGATACCAACGGATAGCGATCCATGTAAAGCGCATTGGCTTTCAAAGCTGGCAGACAGTATTCGTCCGCAAACTCTTCACGGGCATCAGCAACTTCAGCCTCAACAGCACCACAAGCTAAAGCACGCTCGCGAATGACCTCTAAGTCTTCACCATCTTGGCCAACGTCAACTGCGCAAGCAATGACTTCGGCGCCGGTTGCTTCTGCAATCCAGCCAATGCCTACTGATGTATCCAAACCGCCTGAATAAGCCAGGACTACGCGCTCTGCCACTTTTTCTCCTTAGTTACTTTCACTTACGACTTACTTGACCGGAATTGTCCGGCTAACTCTGTTAATTGCTCGGACACTTGCGCCCCACCATTTGGATCTCGGGTAATCACAAGAACTGTGTCGTCACCAGCCACAGTTCCAATTACCGAATCCAGATCTCCGCGATCAAGGGCCGACGCTAAATAACTTGCAGCACCTGGTGGAGTTCTGATTACAACAATATTGCCCGAGTGCGTAACGGTGGCCATCAGGTCGCCTAGTGCGCGGGCTAATCGCGAGGTGTCTTTGCTGGGCAACTCTCCCGTGCTGTCTTCAGGTATTGCATAGAAACTTATTCCATCAACGCCATGCACTTTAATAGCACCGAGAATATCTAAATCTCGACTAAGCGTGGCCTGCGTAACTGAGATTCCATCTTGAGAAAGCAGTTGCACGAGTTCTGCCTGCGATGAAACCTGGTGGGCGGCTACGATTTGCGCGATTTTATGCAGTCTTGCCGTACGAGTTGTCATGGTTGCACCTTCCACGTTTGAAGTATTGCGGTTTTAAGAATTTCAAGACCCTGGCTCAGTTCAGAATCAGTGATAGTTAATGGCGGAACAAGGCGTAGCACATTTGGCAGTGCGCTATTTGTGATTAAACCTAAATCACGGGCAGCGCTAACGACATTTGGGCCAAAATCTGCGGTCAACACGATGCCGAGCATGGCTCCTCTGCCACGAATCTCTTGCACGCCATTGCAACCGACTAAAGAGTTTCGTATCGCTTGTTCAATTTGAAGTGCTCGCTCTTGCAAACTCTCCTGGTCAATTACATCGAGAACCGCATTAGCTGCCGCACACGAGATTGGATTACCGCCAAAAGTTGTTCCGTGCTGACCCGCCGTTAAGAGTGTTGCTGCTTTGCCAAACCCTATGCAAGCACCAACCGGCAATCCCCCACCGAGTCCCTTAGCCAAAAGTAAAATGTCAGGAAGTATTCCTGCATGCTGATAAGCGAACATAGTGCCGGTGCGGGCAATTCCAGTTTGAACTTCGTCAATGACAAGCAATGCGCCAGTCTCATCACAAATTTGGCGAGCGGCCCGCAAGTATTCTTCGGTAAGCGGGATTACACCGCCTTCGCCCAGAATTGGCTCTAGCCAGAGCGCTGCAGTTTCAGTTGTTAATGAGGCTTGAAGTGCGGAAACATCATTTGGTTCGATAAAACTTACATCTGGAAGTAATGGCAGGAACGGTTCGGATTTTGCAGGCTGACCAGTAACCGAAAGCGCTCCAGTAGTGCGACCATGAAAACTGCCTACCAGGCTGACCAAATGTGTTCGGCCAGTTTTGCGCGAGATTTTTACTGCTGCCTCATTAGCCTCGGCGCCCGAGTTGCAGAAGAAAATTCGCGCACTCGGATCCGTTAGTTCAACGAGGCGATTGGCTAACTTTAAAACCTGTGGATGCATAGCAAAATTACTTGTGTGACCAAGTGTTGCCACCTGTTCGCTTACCGCTTGCACCAATTCAGGATGGGCATGACCCAAACTATTCACAGCAATCCCTGCTAGGAAATCGATGTAAGACTTTCCATCAGCGTCCCAGACAGTTGCATTCTGCCCTTTGACTAAGACCAAAGCTGGCGTGCCGTAGGTTGCCATAACGCTGGCATCCCACTGAGTTAATGATTGCTGGGTACTCATCCAGACACCACCATTGTGCCAACGCCTTCGTCGGTGAATACTTCAAGTAGCACACAGTGTTCTTGACGACCATCTACGACCGTTGCCTCAGGAACCCCTTGAGTTACGGCGCGTAAACAAGCTTCCATCTTTGGCACCATGCCAGTTTCAAGCGTGCCAATCATCTGCTTGAGTTCGCTAACTGTAATCTGCGAAATCAGATCGCTGGTATCTGGCCAATTACGGTAAAGTCCTGGGACATCCGTTAGTACGACGAATTTCTCTGCGCCTAACGCAACTGCAATTGCTGACGCAGCAGTATCGGCATTCACGTTATAAAGATTGCCAACTTCATCCAATGCCACGGTTGAAACAACAGGGACCTGCCCATTTTCAATAATCGCCACCAGAGAATCAGGGTTTACTTGAGTGACGTCGCCGACAAAACCGATATCAATAAGTTCGCCATCCACCACGGCGTCACGACGCTGCGCGGTTAACAAATTGTGTTCATCTCCACTAACGCCAACAGCAAAATCGCCGTGCTGGTTTATTAGCTGGACTAGCTGACTCTGAACTTCGTTAACCAAAACATCACGAACAACAGTCATGGTTTGCGCGGTGGTAACTCGATACCCACCAATAAACTCACTGAGTAGACCGCGAGCCTGCAATTCCGCAGAAATCTGTGGTCCGCCGCCGTGCACGACCACCGGGCGCAAGCCACTTAAGCGCAGGTAGGCGATATCAGCCGCGAAAGCTTCAAGCAATGCATCATTGACCATGGCATTGCCACCGAATTTCACCACGATGGTTGCATTACGAAAGCGCTCAAGCCAAGGTAAGGCCTCAACAAGAACAGTGGCCTTTTGCTGCGGAGTTAAATGGCTGATCAAGTTGAATACGCCGAATTCTCGTGTACATACATTGCCGTTAGATCGTTAGTCCAGAGTGTTGCGGTTTCAATACCCGCATTTAGTGCAATACCGATTTCAACAACTCGTCCGGAAAGGTCGACTTCAGGTTCATTTGGCAAAGCAGAGCCTGATCGACAAACCGCTACCCCATTGAAATCCACATCAATACCGTCTGGTTCGAAAGTTGCAGTTGTCGTCCCGATAGCAGAAAGTACGCGGCCCCAGTTTGGATCTTCACCATGAATCGCACACTTCAGCAAGTTACTTCGAGATACCGTGCGAGCCACTTCAACCGCTTCTTGTTCGGTTGCAGCGGAACTAACCACAATCTTGATGTCCTTTGTTGAACCCTCAGCATCGGCAATTAACTGACGAGCTAAATCAAAACAGATTTCAGTCAATGCAGCCGTGAATTCAGACACTTCTGCAACTACATCAGTTGAGCCAGATGCCAAAAGCAGAACTGTGTCATTGGTTGACATGCAGCCGTCGGAATCAATTCGGTCGAAACTTACTCGAGTTGCATTCCTGAGCGCAGCATCAGCATCTTTTTGACTGATAACGGCATCGGTCGTGAGAACAACCAACATTGTGGCAAGCCCTGGTGCCAACATTCCAGCACCTTTGGCCATACCGCCGATACGCCAACCATTCGGTGATTCAAAAGTCGCAGTTTTTGAAACTGAATCCGTGGTCATGATTGCCTTTGCGGCGTTTTCTCCACCAGTTTCAGAGAGATTCGAATGTGCGTCACGAATGCCACTGAACAGATTGTCCATTGGTAACCGTTTGCCAATTAAACCAGTTGAACACACTGCGACTTCAATGGCGCCAACTTCAAGTAACTGGGCAACAAGTTCAGCAGTGCGATGAGTATCGGCGAATCCATCAGGGCCAGTACAAGCATTTGCGCCACCAGAATTGAGAACCACACCTTTGAATGCTCCACCGGTTAAGCACTGTTGAGTCCAAAGCACTGGAGCCGCTTTGATGCGATTCGATGTGAAAACGCCTGCAGCTACATTGGTTGCACCTGTATTTACCACAAGGGCTACATCAGGATTACCAGAGACTTTCAATCCAGCTGCCACTCCTGCTGCCACAAAACCTTTTGGGAACGTCACACTCATGGCGCAATTCCAATTGCAGTTAGACCAGCAGTTTCACTGAAACCAAACATCAAGTTTGCATTTTGCACTGCTTGCCCAGAAGCACCTTTGATCAGATTGTCTATCGCAGCAATAATCGTGACTCGACTCGTGCGATCGTCTTTAGCGACTTGCAAGTGCACTGCGTTACTACCAAGTGTGGCTGCTGTAGCTGGAAGTTGTCCTTCAGGCAGGACTTGAACGAATGGCTCATCAACATAGGCACTGGCTAAAACTGCACGCAACTCACTTTCAGATGCTGCAGATTTAACACTGATGGTAGCCAAAATTCCTCGAGGCATCGGAGCGAGCATCGGTGTGAAGTTCACCGCAACTGGCGAATCAGTCAGACTTTGTAATTCTTGTTCAATTTCGGCAGTGTGCTGATGTGTTCCACCAACTTTGTAGGCGGAAATTGAACCAGCAATTTCACTTGCAAGTAGGTTGGCTGTGGCTCGACGACCCGCACCGGAAGTTCCAGATGCAGCAACAATAACTGCGTCACTTGCATCGACTAAGCCACTGGCAATAAGCGGGGCGAGGCTTAGCTCAATTGCGGTGGCATAACAACCAGGGTTTGCAATTTGAGTACTTGCTGCAATTTGGGATCTGCGACCCGGTAGTTCAGGTAGCCCATATACAAATGAACCTGCGTACGAGCCGCCGTAATATTTTTCCCACTGGGCTGCATCTGTTAGCCGGTAGTCAGCGCCAAGATCAACAATCTTTACTGAACTGGGTAACTCGGCAATTAACGCGCCAGAAGTTCCATGTGGGAGCGCTAGAAACACTAAATCTACTCCAGCAAGTGCCTGCGCAGTTGTGTCCGCGAAAATTAAGTCAGCTAAGTCAGACTGAGCTGAA
>CANBWF010000041.1 GCA_947373075.1 Actinomycetota bacterium
TTCCTGGCTAATGCTATGGACTCGCTCGATGAAGATGCTAAGGGCATAACAAATTTTGCTTCTGAGATTCAGAGTCTTACTCCAAGAGGCATTATGAACCAAGTGTTAGCGCCAGAAAATTCAGCGATAAAAAATAGTGATATTCCCCAGGTTCGAATTAGTCGCAGTAATTTGCGAACTGACTTCGATCAGGATGCTACTTAAGAAATAACAGTTAGCCGCAGGTCACTTAGCGCACGCGGGCGATTGACCATCCGCTTTGCAAGTTCACCAAGTTGAACTGCTACTTCAGACTCAGGATGATCAACCACTAGTGGCAATCCATTGTCTCCACCTTCACGCAAACGTGGATCGAAAACTATTTTCGCTAGAAGTGGAATCTCGTAGCCCAAGTTTTCAGTAAGAGTTGTAGCAACTGATTCACCGCCGCCACTGCCAAATAGCTCCATCGCCTCTCCACAGTGTGGGCAGGTAAGCGCTGACATGTTTTCGACAACACCAAAAACTTTTTGTTCAAACGCTGGCGCCAACATGCCTGCACGAATTGCCACATCTGCCGCAGCTAGTTGCGGGGTTGTCACGACGATGAGTTCAGCATGTGGCAGAAGTCTGGCAACACTCATGGGTACATCGCCGGTACCAGGTGGCATATCGAAAAGAAGGACATCTAAGTCGCCCCAGTACACATCAGTCAGAAATGCTTCAACGTATTTGTGCAGCATTGGTCCACGCGCTGCGATCGGCTCGTGCCGGCCACCTGGTTTGAAAGACAGCATCGACATCACGCTGATCCCGTGCGCCGATTGTGGCAACATCATGCCGTCAATCGGTGTTGGCCCACCAGTGAGTCCGAGCATGTCTGGAATTGAGTGCCCGTAAATATCTGCATCAAGAATGCCAACGGATTTCCCTTGTGCCGCAAGGGCTGCAGCCAAGTTGACCGTGATTGAAGACTTGCCAACCCCGCCCTTGCCTGAGGCAATTGCATAAATTCGGGTAAGTGAATCCGGTTGGGTGAAAGCAATTTTTTTCTGTGGACCCTGTAACAAATTGCGTAGTTGTTCGCGCTGTTCTTCGCTCATAGGTTCAAGTGAAACGTTGACCTCGGCAACACCTTCAACGGCGCCAACAGCAGATTGCACACCGCCTGTAATCGCATCTTTCATCGGGCAAGCCGCAATGGTTAAGTACACATCAACATTGACTGTTGATCCAGCAATTTCAAAACCCTTGAGCATGCCAATCTCAGTTATCGGTCGACGAATTTCTGGGTCGATAACGGTGGCAAGTGCAGCCTGAACTGCATCGCGTGAAATGCTCACGAATTGTCCTTAGTGATTAGTTGCTTGCAGGTGAGTCTTTGTCATCGTTATGAGCGAGTTCACCAAGTTCTTCTAATAATGACTTTATCTCGCCCCGCAGGTAGTCGCGAGTTGCCAGTTCGCCAATCGCCATTCGAAGCGCGGCAACTTCACGGGTTAAGTAATCAGCATCAGCCAATAGACGCTCAGTTTGATCGCGATCTTCTTGGAATTGCACGCGGTCACGATCGGCTTGACGATTCTGGGCAAGCAAAATCAGGGGAGCTGCATATGATGCCTGAAGTGAGAGCGCCAAAGTTAAAAACAAGAATGGGAATGGATCAAGTTGCGCATCTTTTGAGGCAAAGATATTCCAGAGCAACCAGGCAACGATTGCAAAGGTCATGTATCCCAGGAAACGCCATGAACCCAAGAACCGTGCTACTCGTTCGCTTAAGCGACCAGCTGTTTCTGAATCAACGCTTGGGCGTAGTGAGCGTGAGCGTTCTAATGGCTGATCCAATCGTGGACCACGTCGTTCTTCGCGTGCCATAATCAGCCCTCCTCATCGTTCTCGTTTTCCCGCCAATCGTCAGGCAGCATGTGGTCAATAACATCGTCAATGGTGACAGCACCTAACAAGTGTCCATTCTCGTCTACAACGGGCAATGCAACCAAGTTGTATGTCGCGAAATAACGGGCCACTTGACCTAAAGGTGCATCTGGACCAATGGGTTCAAGGGAACTATCCAAGATTGCGGAAACAAGCGTTGCTGGTGCTTCACGCAACAGTCGCTGCACATGGGCCACACCGATATAACGACCAGTAGGTGTTTCAATTGGCGGGCGCACGACATAGACCTGAGAGGCAACAGCAGGAGATAGTTCGGGCATGCGAACTCGGGCTAAAGCTTCGGCCACAGTGGCATCTGAGGAAACCAAGATTGGTTCGGTTGTCATCATGCCGCCGGCGCTGAAGTCGTCGTAAGCCAAAAGGCGACGCAAGTCTTCAGCATCTTCTGGTTCCATAGCTTCCAGGAATGCTTGCGCACGCTCGGGTGGAAGTTCACTTAGCAAGTCGGCAGCGTCGTCCGGATCCATCTCTTCCAAAACATCCGTTGCTCGCTCTAGTCCGAGTTCAGAAATTATTTCAACACGATCATCTTCCGGAAGTTCTTCAACAACGTCAGCAAGTAATTCCAAATCAAGTTGTGCAATCACTTCTAGGCGGCGCTTAGGTGTTAGGCCTTGCAATACGTTTGCAATATCTGCCGCGCGCATTGAATCGATTGACTTCAGCAGTGAATCAACACCTTGTGGTTCGAATTCAGCGAACAAGCCTGTTACTTCATTCCAATCAACAGTCACGGTTGGACCGCGACGACCAAAACGACTTTCGCCCTTGCGAATGAAAAGACGTGAGACATGCCAGTCATGTAGTCGACCCGATGTCATTGCAATATCTTCGACAGTGGCTTTTTCGCCAGTGCCTATTAGGTTGACCCGTTGATCGAGTAATTCAGCAATTACTAATTTCTCGTCATTGCGACGCTCGAACCGACGTAGATTCACCATGCCACTGGTCACTACTGAGCCAGGGTCCATTGCGGTGATTCGTGACATTGGCACGAAAATACGACGACGTGGCGCGACTTCAACTACTAGACCTAGGACATTTGGCGCTTTACCCGTATCGCGTGCGAGCACGACAATATCGCGGATTTTGCCCACACGGTCACCCGCTGGATCAAAAACCGCTGTCCCAGCCAATCGGGCTAGGTATACGCGGGTTGCTGTAGTAGTCACCTGTGAAGATTACCCCAAAAAATGAGTCCAGTAGACTTTCCCTAATAAACACAAGGGAGTTCGCGTGATTAGCGCTGGTTCGTTACTAGGCAAGATGGTGCGTTCGCTCTGTCGCGTCTCAGTTTACGGGCGAGCCAATCTAGATGCTTTAGATCAGCCGGGCCCAGCTTTGATTGTGGTGAATCACACCACAGTTGTAGATGTCATCGTTGTTTTAGGCACACTGCACAACATGGGTTTCACTTGTGATTTGCCGTGCGAAGACGAATGCACACATCGCAGACACATTCGTCCAATCGGAACTTCAGATTTATGGGACTATCCAGTTACCAAACAAGCATGTACTAACAGCGGAATCATCCCAGTTGATCAACACGATGGTCGCGCCGCATATCGCGCAGCTCTTGAAGCATTGCGCGCCGGTGAGTGCGTTCTTATTTATCCTGAAGGCGATGTCAAAGTTCACGAAGATGGTTCACCTCGTGATTGGCGACCAGGAGCCGCAGGCTTAGCAAAGTCAGCTTCGGTAACCGTTGTGCCAATTGCGCATCATGACAGTCGAACTTTAGGTTCGGGTTCAGTTGCCAAAAGTGTTTTGTGGAGTTTTACTGGCGCGCTTCGAGTGCCAATTATTCGGATGCGAATTGGTAAGCCAGTTTCGCCATTTGAATTGGCGCAAAAAAACACTAAAGAAGTGAACGAGTTGCTTTCAGCAGCTTTGGATCAGGCTTGGCAAGAAGCAAGCTCTGGTGTTGTGTTTGATTAGTCGCTTGTTGTTTCAGGCGAATTAGTTCCACGCGTACGTTTACGTGGTGGGCGCGCAGTCCGCTCTTTAGGTGCATCTTTAGGTGTTGAATCAGAAGTGCGAGCCGGTCTAGCTCCACCTGATTTTTGGCCACCAGATTTGTTATCCCGGGTTGGTTTGTTAGTGCGTTGCTGGCTATTGCCACCTTTGCGCTTTCCAGTTTCACCAAGTTCTTCAAGGTTTTCAGCGCCAAGGCCCGCACGACTTTGCTGCGAAGTAGGTAGCTGACCAGTGATGCCTGCAGGGATGTTCAATCCTGTGTACACGTGTGGGCTTGATGAATAAGTCTCAAGTGGATCGTTGAACGGCAAACCTAAAGTGCGGTTAATCATTTGCCAACGATTGGTATCTGGCCAGTCGACCAAAGTGATTGCTACGCCTGCATTTCCAGCACGGCCAGTACGACCGATGCGGTGCACGTAAGTTTTGTCGTCCTCTGGGCACTCATAGTTGATTACGTGTGTTACATCGGCAACATCGATACCGCGAGCAGCAACATCAGTTGCTACTAGGACATCAACTTTGCCATTTCGGAATGCGCGTAATGCTTGCTCGCGAGCGCCCTGTCCTAAATCGCCATGTACAGATGCAACCGCAAAGCCACGGCCACTTAGATCTTCGCTGAGCGAACTAGCAACTCGTTTAGTGCGGCAAAAGATAATGGTTAATCCGCGACCAGTTGCCTGTAAAACGCGAGCTACTAATTCAGGTTTGTCCATCTGGTGTGCGCGCCAAACATGCTGTTCGATCGCATCAACCACCGAAGATTCATTAGTTGGATCGCTAGCGCGAATGTGTGTTGGCTGTGACATGTAGCGTCGTGCCAAAGCGACAATCTGTCCAGGCATAGTTGCCGAGAACAACATAGTGTGACGACTTGTTGGCAAGTTGCTCACTAGATTTTCAACATCTGGCAAAAAGCCCATGTCCAACATCTCATCAGCTTCATCGAGAACAAGTACTCGAACGTTCTTTAAATTCAAATGACGCTGTTTCATCAGATCAATCAGGCGACCTGGGGTACCGACAACTACGTCAACGCCTTTTTCAAGAGCTGCAATTTGTGGTTCGTAAGCTTTGCCACCGTAAACGCTCAAAATTTCGACATCTAATTTTGCAGCAGCTTGGGACAAGTCACTGGCTACCTGGATTGCAAGTTCACGCGTTGGCACGATAGCTAAAGCGAGGGGAGTGCGACCCACATCAGAGGTCTTCTTTTCAAGGACCTGGGTAAGTAACGGGATACCGAATCCTAAAGTTTTGCCGGTTCCAGTTTTAGCTTGACCGATCAGATCTTGGCCTGCCATCGCAATGGGCAAGGTCATTTCTTGAATTGGGAATGCCTCAATAATTCCGTGTTCGCCAAGCGCGGCGCAGATTTCTTCGGGAACACCGAGTTCAGCAAAAGTCGAGATGATAACTCCCAGTTTCATGGATGGCCCAGAAATACCAGGGCTATGCCCATCGTACCGCCGAACTAGCGTAACCTTAAATGCTGTGAGCAATCCTGCAGTAATTGACCTACTTGGCGTACTAGCTTTTGGTGAACTAGTTGCCTTTGAGCGCACCGCAAATGATGCCAAATTTGCCCCAGGAGTAAGCGAGAAAATCACTCTTGGCCGAATGGCATCTAATGAATACCGACACTACGAAGCTGTTTCAGCGCGCATTATCGAATTAGGCGCAGATCCAATTGCTGCAATGGAACCATTTGTCGAACCACTCAATCAGTTCCATAACACCATGAAACCAAGCAACTGGCTTGAGGGATTACTTAAGGCCTATGTCGGTGATGGTATTACCGCTGATTTCTATCGCGAGATTTCTGTTTATCTAGATCCACAAACCGCAACTTTAGTTAACGAGGTTTTAGGCGACATCGGCATTGCTGAGTTTGCGGTAGATCACATTAAGCAAGCAATTGCGAACGATCCGAAAAACGCTGGCAAGTTAGCGCTTTGGGGTCGCAGGCTTATGGGTGAAATGATTTCGCAAGCTTCATTAGTTGCTAAAACTCGACCAGCTCTTGCTGGATTATTTTTAAATCCACCTGCAGGTGTTGAAGTAGACATCGACAACATGTCAACATTAGTAAGTCGCCTTACAGTTGGGCATTCGCGTCGCATGGACGCATTGGGTCTAGCTGCCTAATTAGTCGGTTGCAAAACCTACGCGGCCAGCGCTGTGAGCACCGATTTCAACAAAAGCAATCTTGTCACCGGGGACAATAACGCGACGACCTTTTTCATCAACCAAAGTCAGAATTTCGCCGGAATCAACAGCCTTGTTGATTAACTTTGCAACATCTTCAGGTGTTTGGTTACTTTCCAAAACAATTTCCCGAGTTGCGTCCTGAACATTTATGCGAATTTCCACGGTTTCTGCCGATCTCTTGAGAATCTGTTACTTACTTATTATCGCCTGCCAGCAGACAAGCGGTGCACATATGGGCTCATTTGGCTGGGAACATAGATATGCGAGAAACTGTTACTTAAAGTAACGCACATAAAAGGGAGCAAACATGTCGTTGCCACCGTTGGTACAACCTGCTGCAGAGCTAAGTGTTGATGAAGTTCGTCGCTATAGCCGACACATCATCATTCCTGATGTTGGCATGGATGGGCAGAAGCGCCTTAAGAATGCTCGAGTTTTGTGCATTGGTGCCGGTGGTCTTGGTAGCCCTGCTCTCATGTACCTTGCTGCTGCAGGTGTTGGCACGATTGGCATTGTTGAATTCGATGTTGTAGACGAATCAAACTTGCAACGCCAAATCATTCATGGCCATAGCGACATTGGTCGACCTAAAGCGCAAAGCGCGGCAGATAGCGTGCGCGAAATCAATCCTTATGTTCAGGTAAACATTCACGAACTGCGACTTGATTCCACAAATGTGATGGATCTATTTAGCCAGTACGACTTGATTGTTGATGGCACTGACAACTTTGCTACTCGCTATTTAGTTAACGATGCATGTGTGTTGTTGAACAAGCCTTATGTTTGGGGATCTATTTACCGCTTCGATGGTCAGGCAAGTGTGTTCTGGTCGGAACACGGGCCTTGCTATCGCTGCCTCTACCCAGAGCCACCACCTCCAGGCATGGTTCCTTCTTGTGCTGAAGGTGGCGTACTTGGTGTGCTTTGTGCAGCTATTGGTTCTATCCAAGTTAACGAAGCAATCAAAGTTTTAGCTGGAATCGGTGAACCACTCGTTGGCTCATTGATGGTTTATGACGCACTTGAAATGACGTATCGCAAAATCAAGATTCGCAAAGATCCTGATTGTGCAATCTGTGGCACGAATCCAACTGTTACTGAATTGATTGACTATGAAGCATTCTGTGGGGCTGTATCTGACGAGGCTGCTGCCGCTGTTGTTGACTCCACAATTAATGTGAAGCAACTTTCTCAGATGCTTGATGAACGCGAACGTGGCGAACGCGATTTTGTTTTGATCGATGTGCGCGAACCAAACGAATTTGAAATCGTCAGCATCCCAGGATCAGTTCTGATTCCAAAGAACGAATTCTTGATGGGCAATGCATTAGCTGGTTTGCCGCAAGACAAGCAAGTTGTTTTGCACTGTAAAGTTGGCGGCCGTTCGGCTGAAGTTTTAGCAGTGGTCAAAGGCGCTGGGTTTGCTGATGCAATTCACGTTGGTGGCGGAGTTATCGCTTGGGTTAATCAAATCGAGCCAGAAAAACCGACTTACTAGTTAAAGGTCGCCAGATTTTTGTAAGCGACCAAAAGCAATCCAGCCTGGAATCGTCGGTAGCCAGAAAGTCCCTAATCGGAATAGCAGCGTTGCCGAAACAGCAATCTCGCCTTGAATCCCAGTGGCGGTTAAACCAGCAGCCAAAGCTGCTTCAACTGCGCCCAAGCCACCTGGTGTCGGAGCTGCTTGCGCAACAACGCTACTGCCCAAATAAACGAGTGCGATTCCAGCAATCGATGCATGTGGGGTGAACGCAAGAACGCAGGAATACAAACATAAGCAGTAACACAAATTCAGCATCAGCACACCGCCGATGCCTTGGCTAAGTTTGCGTGGCTGATTAATAAGTGCAGCAAGACGTGGAATCACTTGCTCAATAATTGGCCGCACTCGACCAATTAGAAGTTTGCGTACAGAAGTGAAACTCAAGGCAATTGAAATCGCCATCGCTAAAACTCCAACGATAAACACTGCTGTTCTTGGTGGGGCAAACGATAAGTCGTTGGCAGTTCCAGCGGCAATTGCAGCAATGAGTAGCAAAGTTATGTGGCTAAAGAACGCTAATACTTGAGCAACAGCAACACTCGCGCCAGCAAGAGCACTATTGATTCCTTGTTTAGTTAAAAATCGAACATTGACGGCAACTGAGCCAAGTGTTGGTGGAGCAACCAATGTTGCAAACGATGCCGCCCACTGTGCTTGAAAAGTTTTCCAGAATGATAGTCGCTCGGGAGTTACTCCAGTTAGCGAAAGCGTGGCAGCGACATAAGTCAAAACCGATAAACCTAGTGCGATCAATAAGTAAATTGGATTTGCCTGCGCAATTAAATTATTCAGATTTACCTGTGCAAGTTGAGTCAGTAGAAGATAGCCAGCGATAGTTCCACCGGTGATAGTTAATAGCGTGCGCGGTTTGATGCGCTCGATTTCAATTTGCTCGGTTTCCGCTTCCGGGAAAAGTGTGATGAGTTGTTCGCGGATTTGGACTAGAAGTTCGTGATGCTCTTTGAGTTCAGTTCGGGTCTCGGTTGAAAATGCGACAAGCTGCAGAGCTGGAAGAGCTTTTGCTAGGTGAGCGTCGCCAAGAACCATACGACCTGCAGCCATTGCCCGTTCAGGAGAAGCGAGTAATGACAATGTACAAAACATTTCAGCTAAATCGATTCGTAGCAACACATCCGAAGCAGCAATGGCACCGTCTTCAACACCGATCACATAAACCTTGCCGTCGCGGCCAAGCAATAGGTGTTCGTCAGTAAGCGACCGATGCGCAATTCGAGCTGCTTGTAGGTCGCGCACAATTTCCCAAGCGCCAACTAATTCAGCATCACCAATAGGTTTTGGCAGATTTGCAAACGTGCGCCCTGGTACGTGTTCAAAAGCAAGAACTGCAGAGTCCGGGCCAACTTCTGCTACTGAAATCAGGTGCGGAGTATTGATGCCAGCTGTTGAGATCGCCCAACTATTTAACGCGGTTCGTTCGAGTCGGCGACGCATTGAGGTGCCGGCACTGCCGGTTTCGTCACGAAGGCGAATGGAGCGATAGGCAGATGTTGCAAGCCCGCCACCTTCAAGATCACGGTCAAGAACAACTAGGTCTAGACGCTCATTATCAACTGTGGTTGCGTCGTATCTACGGCCGGAACTAAGCACTTTGGCTGCACTTAGCAAAGTAAGTGGGTGGCCGATGCTCGCTAATGTTGCAGCAATTTCATTTCCGGAAGGCCTAGTTGTATCAGTGCCAAGGAAGTAGCGAATTAGCAGGCCAACAGCCCAGCCGGTTAATACCGAGACGCTTAAACCTGCGACCGTAGCGCCGCCGCTAATGATGTCGCCAAGACCAACCGAGAATAAAACGATCAGGCAGATTATTGGCCATCTAGGGCGCGACATCATGCGAGAAACTGTGACGAGTGTGGCTAAGCCGCCAAGAAGCACATTAAAAGGTGTTGGCGAGTGCAAGTGACTCGAACCTGCGAAGGCCGTGATTAAACGAACCGAACCAAGTGTAGATAACGCGTGAGTTGCAACGACAAGTAAGACAATCGTTGCAAGCATTCCAGCAAGTGCTTCGATCAACTGTCGGCCACGACGACGCAAGAGCATGTCCACCGAAACAGCAGCCGGGAAAACGATCGCGCCAAACCCACTCACGATTGAGGCGAGCAGTAGTACCGGTTTTGGCAGGGTGTTCGCGCCTTGTGTGATGTCTTGATCTATTCCACTTGTGGTGCGATGAGCGATATAGGCCAGGAGGCCAACAGCAACGATACTTAAAGCCACAGTGGCAAAGCGGGCTAAGTCAGCAGGGCGACGCAAACGGCGCTCAAGGACAGCGTCCTCGATAACCAAAGTCTGGCGCGCAGTGCCGGGCATCTTTGAAATCCTTAGTGCTAAAAGTTGCTTGCCCTCTAATCTTGCCTTGAAATAGCGTTGATGTGAAAAACAACAAGCACAACTAGCAAATGGTTTTCCTAAAATGCCAAGAAATTGCCCGATAAAGCCAAAAGTGTCAGTGCTACATGGTGAAATAGTGGGCAATGACTGAATTAATCCTTGACCGCACAAAAGCTGATCCTTACAAGTCCAAACCACTGGACCCACAGCAACTAAAAGTTGTTGCACATCGCAACGGAGCTATGCGGGTGTTAGCCGGCCCGGGCACTGGCAAAACCACAACTCTTGTGGAAGCAATGGCCGAGCGTCTGACTGGTTCCGACAAACTAAATCCCGAAAATGTCCTGGGACTAACTTTTGGTCGCCGCGC
>CANBWF010000042.1 GCA_947373075.1 Actinomycetota bacterium
TTCTGCCAAATACTAAAGGTGCCTTGTAAGCCAACCGGAGCTTCGCCGATACCTAGCGTTGCAAGTAAGCCCGGAGTGTTGTGCAAGTCGATTGACACTGGCGGCACGCTGCGCCAAAAACTAATCCACCAGCGTGGTTTGATTCGCGCCCGCGTTAGAGCAGCGGTTGGACCCGTCCAGCGGGTTACATCATGCGGAACAAAAGGAGTCTGTCCAGCCCAAGTACCTTTAGTGCTTAGCGGTTCAAGTTCTGCATGCGCAGAGACTGTCGCAATTGATTTCCAGGCTTTGAACATTTTGCTGTTGGTAAAAGATTTGTAGTCAGCTTCATTTGTCCAAACCGTTAATACTGCCCACTGTTTTGGGTTGGCATCACGCATTGTGAAAGTGCGTCCAGAGCCAGTGCCCAAAAGTTTCCAGAAACTAAGACCGACAACTTTGCGCATTGATCTGCGATGTAATCCCATGTACAGGAATGCGCGTACAACATGTTTTGGCGCAACAGTCCACGTATCCAGAACCACCAGCTGTTTGGTCATGTAACTAGTGTGTCGTAAAGGTGCAACTGGTGCGAAGTTCTATGCGGTTGCTGCAACAAACTGTTCAGTGATTATGGCTAGTGCTTCAGTTAATAAGTGATTTGGAATCACAAGCGGCGGCAAGAAGCGAAGCACATTTCCGTAAGTGCCAGCAGTTAGCACTACGAGACCTTGAGCGTGGCAAGCTTTAGCGACTTTGGCTGTGAGTTCAGGATCAGGATTCTTAGTGCCTGGCTGCACAACTTCAACAGCAATCATGGCGCCACGGCCACGCACTTCACCGATTACTCCAGTTTGTGCTGCAATCGCATTGAGCCTTGGCACCATAATCGCTTCAATCTCTTTAGCGCGATTAACTAGATCAAACTGCTCCATAGTTTCGATCGAGCCCATTGCGGCAGCGCAAGCAACTGGGTTTCCGCCATAAGTTCCACCAAGCCCACCGGCATGAATTGCATCCATGATGTCGGCTCGCCCGGTTACACCAGCTAACGGCATTCCGCCAGCAATACCTTTAGCGGTCGTGATCAGATCAGGCACGATACCTTCATGCTCGCTAGCAAACCAGTTTCCGGTTCGACAGAAACCGGTCTGAACTTCATCGGCGATAAACAAAATGCCCTGTGCTTTTGCATAATCTGCGAGTGCTGACATGAAGCCAGGAGCGGGAACAACGAATCCACCTTCACCTTGAATTGGTTCCAAGACGATTGCCGCGATGTTGCTGCCACCAAGTTCCTTTTCCATGCGACTAATCGCGAGCTTCGCCGCATCGCTACCAGATAGTTCATCGTGGAACGGATACGAGGTAGGGAAGCGATAAATCTCAGGAGCAAACGGGCCAAAGGTGTGCTTGTATGGCATGTTCTTTGCTGTCATACCCAAAGTCAGATTTGTTCGACCGTGATAGCCGTGTTCAAAAACAGCAATCGCTTGGCGTCCTGTTGCACTTCGGGCAATCTTCACTGCGTTCTCAACTGCCTCGGCGCCGGTATTAAATAGTGCCGAGCGTTTTTCGTGGGTACCAGGGGTTAGGCGATTGAGTGCTTCGCAAACTTCAACATATTCTTCGTACTCGGTCACCATGAAACAGGTGTGAGTGAAATCTTTAACCTGGGCGGTAATGCGATCGACAACTGCAGGCGCAGAATTACCAACACTAGTTACCGCAATGCCCGAACCAAAATCAATAAGTTGGTTGCCGTCCACATCAACAACGATTCCGCCGGCAGCCTTAGTGATAAAAATCGGCAAAGTCGCTCCAACGCCAGCACTCACAGCAGTAGTTCTTCGCTGGTGCAAAGTCTGGGATTGTGGACCTGGAATTGCGGTAGCTAGTACCCGCTTTTGCATGATTCCATTAACGGCACTGTCATCATTTATCGCAGTCATGGTGCAATCGTATCCCCGACAGGCGTAGCGTAGGAGTATGAAAACTGCCTATCCGTTTTGGATCGCTGGAAAGTCCACTGTCAGCGACGAAATTGCCCGGGTAAAACATCCCACTGGCGAGTTAGTGGCTCAGCATTACGTGCCGACTCAGGCTGATGTTGAAAAGGCAATTGCTGCCGCTTGGGCGGTACGTCATGAGGCCGCTGCAACGTCTGCAGCAACTCGCGCCGAAGCTCTTATGCACGTATCAACACAGTTGCAGGCACGTCATGAAGAAGTAGCACGCATCATCACTGATGAAGGCGGTAAGCCCCTTATGTGGTCGCGCGTAGAAGTTAACCGGGCCATCAGCACATTCCGATGGGCAGCAGAAGAAGCTCGACGTTTCGTTGGTGAACTGCAGCGCATTGATACCGACCCAACAAGTGTTGGACGTCTGGGCATCATTCGCAGATTTCCACTCGGCCCCGTGTTAGGAATTGCACCGTTTAACTTCCCGCTGAATCTAGTAGCACACAAAATTGCCCCGGCTTTGGCTGTTGGAGCTCCGATCATCATCAAGCCAGCCAATTACACGCCGATTAGTGCATTGATTCTTGGCGAAATTTTAAGTGAAACCAATTTGCCTGAAGGTATGTGGTCGATCCTGCCAATATCTCGTGAAGCAACTAAAGCAATCACCACGGACGAGCGCCTACCGATTCTTTCGTTTACTGGCTCAGACACAGTCGGTTATGAAATCCAAAAAGCGGTTCCACACAAGCATGTGATTTTGGAACTCGGTGGCAATGCTGCTGCTGTAGTTCTTGATGACTGGTCAAGTGTAGAAGACATCGAATTTGCCGCCACGCGCATTGCAATGTTTGGTGCATCACAGGCTGGACAATCCTGCATCTCGGTGCAGCGAGTACTTATTCACGATTCGCTTTACGACAAACTTGTGCCCAAGATCGTTGAAAAAACTAAAGCGCTAACTCTTGAAGATGCCTACAACGAAAGCACTGTTGTTGGTCCGCTAATCAATGAAGCAGCGGCGCAACGCGTTGAAGAATGGGTTGCTGAGGCTGTAACAGCAGGAGCAACGGTATTAGCAGGTGGAACTCGCGATGGTTCTTACTATGCGGCAACGGTGCTTAGCGATGTGCCAGTAGATGCAAAAGTTGCGGCGTGTGAGGTATTCGGTCCGGTCATCGTGCTGGCCAAAGTTTCATCAACGCAAGAAGCTTTCGATGCAGTTAATAATTCTGATTTCGGTCTACAAGCAGGTGTTTTCACGCACGACATTCAAACTGCGTTTCTTGCCCAAAGCACACTTGAAGTTGGCGGCGTAATCATTGGTGATGTGCCGGCATTTCGCGCAGATCAAATGCCATACGGCGGTTTGAAGAACTCGGGTGTTGGCAAAGAAGGCGTTCGTTGGGCGATGGAAGATTTAACCCACGAGCGCATCATGGTGCTAACTGGCCTGGAACTCTAGAAGGTGACTGCAAATTTCTAGTTCGCCTCGTCGCATAGTAATTCTGGGGTCCACAGGTTCTATTGGCACACAAGCACTCGACATCGTTTCCGATAACCCTGATCTGTTTTCGGTGATTGCGATTTCAGCTGGTGGCAGCAACCTTGATCTGTTAGCAGAGCAGGCTATTTCGTACGGTGTTGAAACTGTTGCGGTTGCCGATGCAGATGCCGAGCAAAAACTTGCAGAATTATTAGCCGCAACTGCAAAGCGTCTCGGAGTCACTAGTTTGCCAACGATTTTGGCTGGAGCAGATGCAGCTACCCAGGTTGCGGCCCTTGATTGCGACGTTGTGTTAAACGGAATTACCGGAGCCGCTGGCCTCATGCCAACTGTTGCAGCACTTCAGGCAGGCACACAACTGGCGCTTGCCAACAAAGAGTCGCTAGTTATTGGTGGGCGAGCAGTTACAGCACTTGCTAAACCTGATCAGATTGTGCCGGTTGATTCCGAACATTCAGCGCTTGCACAGTGTTTGCGTGCGGGCAGTTTCTCTGAAGTGCGAAAGCTAGTACTCACTGCAAGTGGTGGTCCATTTAGAAATTCCACTCGCGAGCAATTAGAAACTGTTACGGCAGCGCAAGCGTTGGAACATCCAACTTGGTCAATGGGTCCTGTTGTCACAGTTAACTCGTCAACCATGTTCAACAAGGGACTTGAAATTATTGAAGCCCATCTGCTTTTCAATATCCCATTTGAGCAAATTGAAGTTGTGGTTCACCCACAATCGGTTGTGCATTCAATGGTCGAATTTGTTGATGGCTCGACAATTGCGCAAGCAAGTCCGCCAGATATGCACTTGCCGATTGCCCTTGGCTTAGGTTGGCCAGACCGAGTAGCAAATGCAAGCAATGCTTGCGATTGGTCAACAGCTAGCGCATGGACATTTGAGCCAGTGCAGGACGATTTGTTCCCAGCAGTGCGAATGGCAAAACGCGTTGGTCAATTTGCTGGCACCGCGCCTGCGGCAATGAACGGTGCGAACGAAATTGCTGTAGCTGCATTTCTAGCTGGTCAGATTTCTTACCTTGGCATCATGCGTTTAGTGCAGGCCGTTGTCGAGCAACACATTTTGAATGGCTTTGTCTCAGATGAAGACATGACAATTGATGATGTATTGGCTGCAAGTAACTGGTCTATGCAATATGCACAGCAGTTACTTGAACAGGGAGGTTTCTAGGTGTCAGGGTCTTTTGGCGTTCTGATTTTCGTTTTTTCACTTTTGGCATCAATTGGCTTACACGAAGTTGGCCATATGGTTCCGGCCAAAAAATTTGGCGTAAGAGTCAGTCAATACATGATCGGATTTGGTCCAACTCTTTGGTCGCGAGTCCGTGGTGAAACTGAATATGGTCTAAAAGCCATTCCGCTTGGTGGGTATGTGCGCTTGATCGGCATGTTTGGTCCTGGCAAAAAGCAGCAGGCTGAACTTGGGCAAACAGATTTAGCTGCTGCGTCCGATGGATCTGATACAGACGCAAATGATGACCTAGAAGACGAAGAAAGCGGGAGTTTCTTTAGCTCACTCATCGAAGGCGCTCGCCAAAGTTCAGTGCGAGAAATCAGGCCAGGCGAAGAAGCGCGCGCTTTATATAACCTGTCAGCACCGAAAAAGTTCATTGTGATGTTTGGCGGACCATTCATGAACTTCTTGATTGCTTGTGTGTTGTTCACAATCGCTTGTGTATTTGTAGGCACCTCAGTGCCGACAACTGGTGTTGCGGCAGTTGTTGCTTGCGTACCAACAGCTGATAATCCAACAGGTATCGAATCAACTGATGGAACATGTGCGGATGGCGTTGCCTCTGCGGCCCACTCGGCTGACTTAAAAGCAGGTGACAAACTTTTAGCGGTAAATGGTGCACAACTTACGGCTTGGGAAGATTTGGCCAATGCCGTTAGTTCACTTGCAGATAAGTCGGCGGTTCTGAAATTTGAGCGAGACGGTCAGATTAAGTCAGTCACTGTAATTTTGCCCGCACGGGAAATTCCGGTTTATGACGCGGCTGGAGCAGACACTGGCAAAACACATATGGTTGGGTTCGTTGGCGTTCGTCCGCAGTTTGAAACGCAGACTAATTCAATTGGCTCTATGCCAAGTTTCATTTGGCAGCAGGTTAAAGACACAGGTTCGGCAATATTGTCTTTTCCAAAAGCAGCGGTCACTATGGCTCAGACAGTGTTCACCTCCAAGCCACGCGCAGCTGAAGGTCCAGTAAGTGTGATTGGTATCGGCCAGATAAGTGGCCAGATTGCCTCAGATCAAGGCGCAACTACAACCGATAAAACTTGGGCATTCTTGATGATGATCGCATCGCTGAACATGTTCTTGTTCATGTTCAACTTGTTGCCGGTTTTGCCACTAGATGGTGGGCACCTAGCGGCAGCAATTTACGAAGGTTCTCGCCGTCAAGTCGCACGATTGCGCCGCAAGCCATTACCAGGACCAGTTGATACTGTGCGAATGATGCCAGTCGCTTATGTGATGGGCGTTCTGCTGATCGGGCTATCCATAATCTCAATCGTTGCCGACTTGATAAAACCGATTGCGTTCTAGGTACCTGTGACAGGCGTAATGGGTAGTTGTGCCTGATAATAGAGGTATGTCAGCAACGCTCGGAATGCCAGAATTACCACCGCCAGTTTTAGCGCCTCGTCGTAAAAGTCGTCAGCTACTTTTGCGTCACAACACGCATCCAGTTTTGGTAGGCGGTGGCGCACCAGTGAGTGTGCAGTCGATGGCAACAACCCTGACTGCAGACATCAATTCAACTTTGCAGCAGATTGCTGAGTTAACCGCATCGGGTTGTCAGATTGTGCGAGTTGCAGTGCCAAGTCAAGATGATGCCGACGCATTACCGATCATCGCGAAGAAGAGCAGTATCCCGGTCATTGCAGACATTCACTTCCAGCCAAAATATGTTTTTGCGGCTATCGATGCTGGCGTGGCAGCAGTGCGGGTTAACCCAGGAAACATTAAGCAGTTTGATGACAAAGTAAAAGAGATCGCTCGAGCTGCTGGCGAAACTGGCACACCTATTCGTATTGGCGTGAACGCAGGCAGTCTGGATAAGCGCTTACTTGCAAAGTACGGCAAAGCAACCCCAGAAGCACTTGTTGAATCTGCGCTTTGGGAATGTTCGTTATTTGAAGAGCACGGTTTCCGCGACATAAAGATTTCAGTTAAGCATCACGACCCAGTTGTTATGGTGCAGGCATATCGTTTGCTGGCCGAACAGTGCGACTATCCGTTGCACTTGGGTGTAACTGAAGCTGGTCCACAGTTCCAGGGAACCATCAAATCTGCAGTTGCATTTGGCGCACTGCTGGCGCAAGGAATTGGTGACACAATTCGTGTTTCACTTTCCGCCCCACCTGTTGAAGAAGTTAAAGTCGGCAACCAGATTCTGGAATCACTGAATTTGCGTCAGCGCGGACTTGAGATTGTTTCTTGTCCGTCATGTGGTCGCGCTCAGGTAGATGTTTACACATTGGCCGAACAAGTGACTGAAGGTTTGAAAGATTTCGATGTGCCACTGCGCGTCGCTGTTATGGGCTGTGTTGTTAACGGTCCAGGTGAAGCTCGCGAAGCCGATCTTGGAGTCGCTAGCGGAAACGGCAAGGGTCAGATTTTTGTCCGCGGTGAAGTTATCAAAACGGTTCCTGAAGCCGACATTGTTGCGACATTGCTCGAAGAGGCTCACAAACTTGCGGCCGAAATGAGTGAGTCAGGCAAGCCAAGCGTTTCTACCCCGTAACAATGGGCTTAGAACTACGCCCAATCGATGCGCATAGCGCCGCCCAATTGTGGTCGGTCATAAAGGCAAATCCGGTCCGTCATTCATATGTGGCATCCAGACTTGAACAGCACGGGCTCGCTGGCATTACCCGTCGCACATTAGAAATTATTGGGGCCTTTGACGGCGAACGCCTGGACTCGGCAATGTTGTTTGGTGCGAACTTAATTCCCATTGAAACTTCCCAAGAGTCGCAACGATTGTTCGCAGAAGTTTTAGCCAGGCAGGGGCGCAGATGCTCATCAATAGTTGGACCAGCAAATGAAGTACTGCAACTTTGGGCAATGTTAGAGCCGCATTGGGGAACTGCCCGAGCAATTCGGGGAAATCAGCCAGTGATGATGACGCAAAACCTAAGTGAATTGATGGCTGATGATCGGGTTACCTATTCCACGCTGATGGATTTAGATATTTTGTTCCCGGCTTGTGTAGAGATGTTTACAAATGAAGTCGGACTTTCGCCATTGGCTAAGGGTGGGGGAATGAGTTATCGAAATCGAATAAACGAGTTGATTTCAAATCGCAGATCGTTTGTTCGCATCGACAATGATCAAATTGCATTCAAGGCGGAAGTTGGCTGTGTTGGTGCAGATGTGGCTCAACTGCAAGGTGTGTGGGTAAATCCAGATTTGCGTGGCCAAGGCGTTGGTCGACACGCACTGGCATCTGTTGTGAAGTATGTCCTGCAAGACATCGCGCCAACCGTGAGCCTGTATGTGAATGATTTCAATCGCAATGCAATAGCGATGTACGAAAAAGTTGGATTCAAGCAGGTAGATAGCTTCGCCACAGTGTTGTTCTAGCGGTGGGTGAACTAAGTCTGGCGGTGCAGTCGGTACGATAATTGCACAGCATTATTAAAGGAGATTGCCAGTGTTACGCATGTCTACCCTGTTCCTTCGAACACTTCGGGAAGACCCAGCAGATGCTGAAGTGCCCAGTCACAAACTCCTTGTGCGCGGTGGCTTTGTTCGTCGAGTAGCTCCTGGTGTTTTCTCTTGGTTGCCACTTGGTTATCAGGTTTATCGCAATGTGGAACGCATTGTTCGTGAAGAGATGGACAAGGCTGGATTCCAAGAAGTTCACTTTCCAGCACTTTTGCCACGTGAGCCTTACGAAGCGACAGATCGATGGAATGAATACGGTCCAACCCTTTTCCGTTTGCAGGATCGCAAAGGGACTGATTTCTTGCTTGGCCCAACACATGAGGAGATGTTCACTCTCATGGTTAAGGGTGAATATTCTTCCTATAAAGATTTGCCTGTAAGTCTGTATCAAATTCAGACGAAGTATCGTGATGAAGCACGACCACGCGCAGGTATTTTGCGCGGTCGGGAATTCGTGATGAAAGATTCATACTCTTTCGATATCGATGAAGCCGGACTTGCCGTTTCTTATGAACGTCACCGCCAGGCATACATCGCAACATTCAACCGTTTGGGTTTGGAGTTCGTAATTGTTTCGGCAACTTCTGGCGCAATGGGCGGCTCAGCAAGTGAAGAGTTCTTGGCTCCTTGTGAAGTTGGTGAAGACACTTATGTGCAGTGTGGTTCTTGTGGCCTAGCTGCCAATGTTGAAGCAATTGTTACGCCAGTTCCAGCTGAACAGGATGCTTCTGCGATTGGCACCGCTCACGTGGAATCTACACCGGGCGCAGCATCCATTGCGGATCTAGTCGCGTTTTCAAATCAACACTTTGGTAACACCTGGACCGGCGCAGACACCTTGAAGTGTGTTGTCGTGATGTTGACCCATATTGATGGCTCGCAAACTCCACTTGTGGTTGGATTGCCGGGCGATCGCGAACTCGATGTCAAGCGGTTAGAAACTGCAGTGCATCCGGCTACTGTTCGCGCATTTGAAGAAGTCGACTTCGCTAAGACTCCATCACTAGTTAAAGGTTTTATCGGCCCAGAAGCACTCGGCGAAAAATCTGCAAGTGGTATTCGCTTTGTGGTTGACCCGCGCGTTGTTAACGGAACTCGCTGGATTGCCGGCGCTAACAAGCGAGATCACCATGTTTACGATTTGGTAGCGGGCCGTGATTTCACTTGGGACGCGGTTGTCGATGCGGCCGAAATTCACGAAGGCGATTTGTGTTCAGCTTGTGGTTCACCACTTAACATTGCTCGCGGTATTGAAATCGGCCACATCTTCCAACTGGGTCGTAAATACGCCGAAGCGTTAGACCTGAAAGTGCTTGATGAGAATGGCAAACTCGTTACTGTAACTATGGGTTCTTACGGAATCGGAGTTTCGCGCGCAGTAGCTGCCATCGCTGAACAATCACATGACGAAAAGGGCATGATTTGGCCACGCGAAATTGCGCCAGCCGATGTGCACATCTTGGCCACTGGCAAAGATGATGAGGTTTTCGCCAAGGCTGATGAAATTGCTACAGAACTAGAGGCGCTCGGTGTACGTGTGCTGCTTGATGATCGCAAAGGCGTTTCACCAGGCGTTAAGTTCAACGATTCTGAATTGCTAGGCATCCCGACCATCGTTGTGGTTGGTAAAGGTTTGGCCGAGGGCGTTGTTGAACTTCGCGATCGCGTAACGGGTAACCAAGAAAATGTGGCTGTTGCCGATGCGGTATCGCATATTCATCAGGTTGTCACGGCTTAGCAATGTCAATCAAGGCAGTCATTTTCGATTGGGGCGGCACGTTAACTCCTTGGCATCCAGTTGACCTGCGAGACCAGTGGCGCGCCTACGCAAGTGTTTACGACGCATCACGGGTTGAAGAGTTAGCTGAAGTTTTACATCATGGTGAACAATCACGCTGGTCGCACCAACTAAACACGATGGGTGAAGTTGGCACTGGAGTCCTGGAAGATTTGTTTATCGAAGCAGGCATTGATACCTCTAGCCCAGAACATCAAAAAGGGTTAGATGCCTATTTAACTGCTTGGGATCCACACACCTACACCGATGAAGATGCAATGCCGATGTTGGAAGCGCTGCGCGGACAG
>CANBWF010000043.1 GCA_947373075.1 Actinomycetota bacterium
ACGAAGACCACACTGGTTGTATTTAGAAAGTTGCGAGTAAGAAACTCGTGGCGGCAATGAAGCGCCTTCGGGCTGGATTACGTCTACGCGTAATGACTTAGTCACGGAACTCTCGGTTTCTACTTTGGTGCTTAAACGCTACACCTTGCACCCGACAAGAGCCAGAAAACTAATAAATTCTTTTAGCAACAAAAAATTAAGAACCGGTTGGTGCGTGGCAACCTGAATCTTCAAAACCGGCCGCGCGATGTGCGCCGTCGCAGAATGGCTTGTTTTGAGATTGACCACAGCGACACAAGAAAACAGCCTCTTCGGTACTAATCACAACACCGTCAGCACCAATAACCGTGGCGCCTTTTACCTGTAGTGAACCATTAGCTTTTACAGTTATGGTCGCTTCTTCTGGATTTGTCATGATATTTCCTCTCGGCAACGGTGAAATAAATTTAACGCCCGTTGCTAAAACCATACGACGGTTTGGCGACTTACGCAGAAGTTAAAAGTGCTTGCACTATTTCGCGGTTTATGTTCTGGATTAGGGCATTTTCTACCGCCCGCTCTCCCGTAAGACAAATAACGATGTGGACCCCGGGAATCGATGAAGTGCGCTGCAAGGCACTTTCTAATTCCTTTTGCGTGGTCACACGAGTTGTTGCGAAACCGAAACTCTCAGCAATCTGCCAAAGATCTTTGCCGTGTGGGGTGCCGAACACTTTTTCAAAGTATGGTTCGAATTCTGCTCTACCCTGTTCAAGTTGGCTAAAAATTCCACCCCCATCGTTATCCAACACGACCACAGTCAAATTAGGTTGCTCGGTTTCTTCCCCAACATTCAATCCGCCGATGTCATGCAAGAAGGCCACATCACCGATTAAGAGGTACGTGCGTCCAAGTGTCGCATCAGCAATCCCCCATGCAGTTGAGATCAAGCCGTCTATGCCATTGGCTCCACGGTTACCGAAAATCTGTAAGCCGGCGCGCCTAGGTGCAAACGCTTCGATGTGGCGCACTGGCCAAGATGCCGCGACCATAAGTTGATCTGAGTCCGCTGCATGGTTCCAGACTTGCAGCGCTGCAGACGGACCACTAAGAGTTTGTGCCTGCAAGTTGCGAGTGACAACTTCACCAATAAGCGAATCTGCCTTTTGCCAAGATGTCAGCCATTCACTATCAACTCGGACTTCGACAACAGGCAGGGCATCCAATACTTCGCTTGCACTTTGAACTGGGTCAGGTAAGTCTGGACCATTTCCAGCAAGGTGTACCGCGATGTGTCTCGGAGTTACTTTCAGCAGATTCAAAACGGGACGAGATAGCCCAACGGTTCCTACCGTCAATACACATTCGGGATTTGGTATTGAATTACTTGCCACAACTAAAACCCCGTGAGCCAATGCGTTCAATTCTGAATGCACATTCGAAGATGGTTCCGCAATAATCGGCCAGCCCAATTGTTGTGCAAGTTTTCCAACTTCACCAGCTTGCGCAATGTCTACAATGTCGCCAGCGACAATCACCCCATGTGCTGGGAGTTCAAGGGATTTGCGAAGTGGCTCTTGACCTGCATGTAAATCGACACCGGAATGCTGAGGTGTCCAAGCAACATTTTCAGCCGATGGAACTAAGGGCATCTCAAACTGGATGTTGACATGAATAGGGCCGCGATGGTTAGTGCGCGCGAGACCTATGAGTTCTACAAAAGAATCGACAGAAAAAGATTCACAACTTGCATCGTAATTTGCTTTTACAAACGAATTAAAAATGTTTGATTGGGCGATGGTCTGCGGCGCGCTCTTGCCCCGAGCGCTATCTGGTCGGTCAGCGCTCAAAACTAAAAGTGATATGCCTGATTGGTAAGCCTCAACAACTGCAGGCAAAAGATTTGCAACCGCTGTTCCAGATGTCACAACTATCGGGACAAGATTTGAGCTTGCCTTTGCCAGACCAAGTGCTAGAAAACCAGCGTCACGCTCATCAATGCGCACATGAACCTTGATCAAACCAGCAACTTCAGCTTGCATAAATGCAATCGCAAGTGGAGCGCTGCGCGAACCAGGCGCGACAACAACATGCTGAACGCCTTGATTTATCAGAGTTGTAACGACACTTCGCGCTACAGATGTGGATTTATCTAACATGCCAACACCGCATGCTTCACTTCTGGCGAAACTAAGTCTTGGGCACTGGCGTACCATGCATTAACCATGCGGTCGCGCCAACTTGTTTGCTGATGCTGCGAAGTTAATGCGTGTGCAACAGCTAAACAATCCAAATCTGGATTTGTGCGCTCGACATCCATGACTCCATTGTGTGCCAATTTCGTTGTGTGCACTAAATCTAAAGCCAGCAGTGGACCAGTTCCCAACCCGCAAGCACCATAAAGTTCCACGACACTGCCAGCTAAAAACAATGAACTGGCTAATCCGACCGAAGTGTCCATACTTCCACTTACAACAACTGGAAGCCCGATGCGATCAATCAACCGCAGGGCCTGAACAACACCACCAAGAGGAAGTGATTTAACAATCAAAATATCTGCTGCATCTCGAATGGCTAAGACATCAAACTCAGCTGCTAAACGTAATCCTTCGTCGACCGCAATTGGTACATCAGTGTGTGTACGCAATTGCTTTAAATCACTCAAATTTGCACATGGTTGTTCCACATAATCAAGGCCGTTAGCTGAGTCCACCAAAGTGTTCAATTCTTTTTGGGCACGCTCTAACGACCAACCACCATTTACATCGAGTCTAATTTTTCCGTCGGCGATACCGTTACTAGATAGTGCACTTCTAACTGCGCGAACTCGAGCAACATCATCAGCTAAGGACTGCCCAGGTTGAGCGACTTTAACTTTCACTGTTGAAATACTGCTGCGTTTGATTGCGCGTTCGACTAATTCGTAAGCAGTCATTTCATCAGTAGCCGGAACAATGGCATTTACTGGAACTTGACTGCGCACCAAATTGGGAAATTTTCCGAATGCCATTTCTAATGCTCCTGCAAGCCAGCGACCTGCGATTACATCATCGTATTCAGGAAATGGCGCGAACTCTCCCCAGCCGCTTGGGCCCTGAAAAACTAATCCTTCGCGATTTTGGGTTGACCGAAACTCCATCGCAAGCGGCACAGAAAATGCCACCGCATCATTGGCCAAAGACTCAATCGACATTACAGATGCGCCTACAGATTAAGGACGTTTTGGAAAGCGGTTGAAGTCTGGTTCACGCTTTTCTTTGAATGCGTTGCGACCTTCTTGTGCTTCTTCGCTCATGTAAAACAAAAGTGTGGCATCGCCAGCCAGTTGCTGCACACCTGCCAAGCCATCATCAACTGCATTGTGACTTGCCTTCAGCATGCGTAATGCAAGTGGAGACATCGAAAGAATTTCGTTCGCCCAAGTTACGGTTTCAAGTTCCAAATCTTCGATTGGAACAACTTGGTTTACTAAACCCCAGTCGTAAGCTTGCGCGGCTCCGTACTGACGGCATAAATACCAAACTTCACGTGAACGTTTTTGGCCAATGTGCTTAGCTAACAAACCGGATCCGTATCCACCATCGAATGAACCGACCTTCGGGCCAGTCTGACCAAATCGAGCATTACTTGCTGCAATTGTTAAATCACAAACAACATGTAGAACATGCCCGCCACCAATTGCGAAACCGGCGACCATTGCAATAACTGGCTTTGGAATTCGTCTAATCGCAATCTGTAAATCAAGGACGTTGAGTCGCCCAACACCGGCTTGTGCTACCGAGTCATCACCGATGTAACCATCATCACCACGAATACTCTGATCGCCACCGCTGCAGAACGCTAAATCGCCTTGTCCAGTCAAAATGATTACGCCAACTGTTGGATCATCTCGAACCACTTCGAATGCATGTAGCAATTCAGTTACCGTCTGTGGGCGGAAAGCATTTCGTTTCTCCGGACGGTTAATTGTGATTTTCGCGATGCCTGCTGCCTCACCTGTTGAGGTTTCTAGTCTGATGTCGGAGTAATCTCCGATACTTTGCCACTCGCAAGCAGGAATCATCGATGAATGCGCTGGTTCTGTTAAAGCGGGACTGCCAGCAGGGGCAATCGGCTCTAATGGGTATTGATTACGTGTATCCATGGCATACCTTGAAATCTTTAGTTGCTTCTCGCTCTAGGCTAGTCTCAATGAGCACTTCTGACACATTCGGCAATCAGGCAAGCACTCAGGTGCTCGCATCTGTGCTGATTTCACCTGGTGCTGGCGGGCTGACGCAAATCGAGCCAGCTCTGCGTCGAGCGCTTGATGGAACCGGGCCAACAATTGCGCCGATTCCAACTGAGCCAGAAAATATTGCGTCCACTATCAAATCTGTTATTCGAGCAGACGACCCTGACTTCCCTATTGAATCTGGCGACATAGCGATTGTCTGTTCAACCTCTGGTTCCACAGGGACTCCACGAGGCACACTACTTTCGCGAACAGCTCTACATGCCTCAGCTACTGCCTTCGGTACCAGATTCGGCACGGATGCCCGCTGGGTTCTTGCCATGCCAATACATCGGATTGCTGGGCTGATGGTTCTGGTGCGTTCACATTTCAATAGCAGTCCAATCGTGATTGATCCATCAATTGGTGGAGCGCGACAATTTAGTGCACCAACTTTTTGGGCCACCACACAAAGCGCAGTACGAAGTTCGCGAGCTGATGGTCGTCCACTTATGGTGAGTTTGGTGCCAACTCAAATTTCTCGACTCATTGATTCAGGCAAAGTTGGAATCGAGGCACTTCAGGCGTACGACCTAGTGTTAAGTGGCGCGGCAGCAACTCCACAACCGCTTCTTGAAAAGTTACGACAACTCGGAATCAAAGTTTCAGTGTCTTATGGAATGAGTGAAACTTGTGGTGGCTGTGTTTTCGATGGCAGACCACTAGACGGCGTGCAGATTTCAATTGCCTCAGAACAAGATGCACAACCAGGTCGCATCAGCATCGCTGGAGCTGTAGTCGCATCTGGATACCGATTGCGTCCCGACCTAGACGGTGTTTCATTCATTGATAAACGTTTCATTACTCATGATGTAGGAGCAATTGATCCAGCAGGACTAATCCACATACTCGGACGCCTTGATGACATAGTCACAGTTGGTGGAGTCAACGTTGCACTATCGGCTGTTGAAGCAGCCATTCGACATCATCCGAATATTGATGAAGTCGCCGTAATCGATATCACTGACCCACTTTGGGGTTCATTGCCATTGGCATATGTTGTTTTGCGGGCAAATGAAACACATACGGAGGAATCTAAAAATAAGTTGCGACATGAAATTCAGGAAGCAGTTGCTCAGCGAATTGGCAGAGCTGCTACTCCCCGCACTGTTTCGTTCGTAGACCAGTTGCCTATGCTCGATAGTGGAAAGATTGATCGACTTGGTTTAAGGCTCCAAGCGAATCAAGAAATTTCGGATGGTCAGTTAAATCATCCTGGCGAAGTCTAGGCAGGCAAATAATGGCAACAAGAGCGCAATGGATTGCGGGCACCCGTACACGCACACTGCCAGCAGCAATTGCACCTGTGCTGGTTGGAACCGCAATCGCTGACTTTGAAGGCAGTGCTCGCATTGGCATTGCACTGTGTGCATTGGTGGTCGCTTTAGCTCTGCAAGTCGGTGTTAACTTTGCGAATGACTATAGCGATGGGATTAGAGGCACCGATGATGTGCGAGTTGGTCCCGTGCGCCTCGTTGGGCAAAAACTAGCAACCCCAACGCAAGTAAAGCGTGCTGCATTTTTGAGTTTCGCTATTGCTGGAATCGCTGGCCTAATAATGGCTGCTGTCAGTGGATTTTGGATCCTGTTACCAGTCGGAATCACTGCAATGTTAGCCGCGTGGTTTTATACGGGTGGCTCTAAGCCATACGGGTACTTGGGATTAGGCGAAGTTTTTGTTTTCACGTATTTCGGATTAGTCGCAGTAATTGGAACTAGTGCCAGCCAAACAGGAAATATCTCTTCGCTGTCTATTCTGGGCGGAATTTCATGCGGATTGCTCTCAACTGCAATTTTGCTTGCAAACAACGTTCGGGATATTCCAAGTGACCTTGGTGCTGGCAAAAATACATTGGCTGTTCGTTTGGGTGACAAAAAAACCCGAGCACTTTATCAGTTTATGGTTGTCGTAGGAATTGGAATTTCTACTGCGATGTCGCTCATTGAAAATGGGCCAACGCTTGCTTGGGTAGCAATAAGCGCGGGATTCATTGCTGTTGAACCAATCAAAGTGATTCGAAGTGGTGCAGAAGGCAAAGCGCTGATTCCAGTTTTAGCTGGAACCGGGAAAACACTTTTTGTATTTTCCTTAATCGTTAGTTTTGCAATCGCAAACTCTTAATCAATATCTTCTTTACTTGTATTAGCTTCGATTCTTTCGTTAATGCTAGACAAAGCCCCACCGATTTTTTCACCCATCGCTGAGCGCTGTTTCGTTAACAACACAAACGACAATAAGCCTGAGCCTAGAAATGCTGCAACCAACAAGATGACACCGCGCAGACTCGCTAAATACCCAAGCCCTAAACAAAGGCCAAGAAGTCCAAGTCGGGAAAGTGTGTAGATCAGAGTTGGTTTCATAAGTTAAGTCTAAAGTCCGATTTGGGTTGTTAGGCTAACCGAATTTCTATTCGGGTTGACGGTTTATTTAACGCCAGAATACGAATGTAATCCTGGGATCAAAATATTGACTACGAAGTAGTTCACGAGAATCGCCGAAATACCAGCGAGTGCAATGTAGGCAGCTTTGCGACCGCGCCAGCCAACCGTAACTCGTGCATGCAGATAAGCCGCATAAATAACCCAAGTAATAAAGGCCCAAGTTTCCTTTGGATCCCAGCCCCAGTAACGACCCCACGCAGCTTCAGCCCAGATCGCTCCGGAAATTACTGCGAAAGTCCATAGTGGGAACATGAACGCGTGAATTCGATAAGCCATTAAATCTAGGCGATCTGCAGAAGGTAGCCGATTTGCTAAGGCTCCTGTGCGCCCCACTTCAAGACCTGCCAGAATTCGAGATTCAGCGCGCTCAGCAACTAAGTAAAGCGCGGACAATGCGGCACCAACCGAGAATGCGCCAACACAAACGGTTGCAGCAGTCACATGGATTGCTAGCCAGTACGAATGAAGAGCTGGTACTAAGTCTTCACTGTCGGTGTAGAGCACTGTTGTGGCAATACCCAAATCAAGTAGCACTGGCACAACAATGAAAAGACCGAGCCAACGCAAATCGCGTTTTACTGAAAGTACGCAGTAAGAGATTGAAATCGCGAAACCTGCAGCAAGTGAAAACTCGTACATGTTTCCCCAAGGCAAACGGTGCGCCGAGATACCGCGACACAAAATTGATGCACCTAGCAAAAGTGTAGAAAGCCAAGTGAGAGACATGCCGATGTTGCCTGCACGTCGACCCGCTCCTCGTTCATCACCATCAGTTACCGCAGTTGAAACTGTTGCCTGTTCTAACGTGGCAGTTCCACCAAGACGGGCAGCGGGAGAAATGGAATTAGTGCGAGCAACAGAATCTTCAAGTGACTCAATGCGTCGACTCTTGGAAAGTGATATCGCAAAAGCAACCATCGCCACAACAAATCCGGTCATGGCTGCGTAGACAAGGATGTTGCTGGTGTGCGCAAGTGATTCATTAATCACGAGTTACCTCCGGTGCAATTGCAAGTGCGAGTTGAGCAAGTTTTGTTACATCTGCTGGTAGCCCTGGAGCTTGAGTTTTCGCTAATCCACCAACTTCATACAGGTTACCGTCATCCGGCGTTTCTGTAATCCGCAGCCAAACGCGACGGCGTGGAATAAGTAGTGACATGGTTAACCCAGCGATAGCCAAGATGGCAAATAAGAGCGCCCATCCTTTGCCTGGGTCGTGCGCTAGTGAAAACGCAGCCCACTGCCTGAATCCCGTAAATTCCACGACACCCTGCCCATTTGGCAAAACCCATTTCTCGCCAGGGGCTAGTTCTTCAATGCCGATGCGTTTCATCTTTGTTGTATCTAATTGGTAAACACTTTGTGGGATACCGCTGTCTAACCCAAGATCTCCTTGCCAAGCACTCATGTACACCTCGGGATCATCCGCGGCCGGGAAAATAGAACGCGGTCCCATGCTGAAATCAGATGTGACTGTCGGCAAGAAGTAACCCTGTAGACCAAGCTGCGGCACACTATCGGGAGCTTTGACTACTCCGTTTGATGTGAAGTTTGCATCTTGCGGTAAAAATATGGCGGCATCTTTCCAAACCACATTGCCTTTTGAATCGCGCACTGTGAATTCAGGAGAGTAACCATGCCCTACCAAATAAACAGTTACTCCCGCGACTCGAAGCGGTTCATTAACTTCGATGCGCACTTTTTTAGGCAGCGCAGTTGGCGATGATTTAACCGAAACATCAGCATGAAATTCGCGCGCTGCTCCAGATTGCATTCCACCTACTTGATAAGCAGCATGGAACTTTGTTAAAGAGAATGAAAACGGAGCTAATTCGTTTACCGAATATGCGCGACCCGGAGTGAAGCTGTCGTATTGCGTGACATTGTTTGCAAAGCCATAACCTTCACGAACAATTACTGTGCCTCGGAAACCATACGAGCTGCCAACTCCAACAGCCACTAACAAACCGAGTAACGCGAAGTGGAATAACAGATTGCCAAACTCACGAGCGTAACCGCGCTCGGCTGAGACATAGTCTGATCCGGTTCGCACCCGCCAACCTTTTTTCGCCCAGTTTTTGGCTGTGTCCTGCAGAGCGACCTCTGCGGATGCAACGCTGTGCCAGGTTTGGTAAACACCAAGACGGCTGAGGTTCTTGGGCGCTGCCGGTGGCTGGCTGCGTAATTCTCTCCAGTATTCGAATAAGCGTGGAATTACACAACCCGCTAACGAAATGAATAACAATAAATAAATTGCAGCAAACCAAGGTGAGGCGAAAACATCGAACATGTGTAAGCGATCTAAAAATAGACCAGACTTTGGATTATCGCGGATGTACTGACTAACTTTCGCTGGCGCAGTTCCTCGCTGCGGGAAAATTGAACCAGGGACACTGGCTAATGCCAGGAGGAAAAGTAAAAACAGCGCAATGCGCATACTTGTAAGTTGTCGCCACAACCAACGTAACCATGCAGTAAAACTCAGCATTAAAAAGGTACCGCCCACACTGGTAACAAACTACGCAGCCAAATATTCACTGTGTTCCAATAACCAGTTACCAAAAGTAATCCGATGATAATTAGCAGCACGCCACCGATGTGCATGATCAAGCGAGAGTGAGTTCGCAGCACTTTAATTGCGCGAACACCTTTTTCCATCAGCAGGCCAATGATCACAAATGGCAATCCCAGACCTAAACAATAAACAGCGCTCAAAATCGCGCCCCGAAGCGCGCTTGCCTCTTGCAGTGCCATTCCTTGTACGGCAGCCAAAGTTGGGCCAATACATGGAGTCCAGCCAATTGCAAAAACTGATCCGAGTAGAAATGCGCCAACTAGAGTTCCAGTTGGTCGATGATGTAAGCGCACTTCCCGTTGCAATGCTGGAATGACGCCTAAGAAACCAAGCCCAAGAACAATAACGACAACACCCATAACCGACTGGATTAGTCGCTGATGCAAAAGTAACGTCTGCCCCAAACC
>CANBWF010000044.1 GCA_947373075.1 Actinomycetota bacterium
CAATAGTTACTTCAATTTGCGCATCATCCGTTGCCAGAACTAATGCGCCATTTGGCGATACCGAAATTGCTTTACCCTCGAGTTTCTCGCCATTTAGTTGATGCACTAATACTTCTCTTCCGATTGATGCACAAACCGCCAGGTATTCATCTGCCCAATTAGTTGATCCCAGTAAATACATTTCAACTTGATTAATAATTCGAGCGGTTAACTCGTTACGCGAAACTTCGAATCCTTCTAGCAATAGCGAGGTTGCAAATTGCGTTGGGAGTTCCTGATCCTGATGAGTAACATTTATCCCGATGCCAATTACAAAGGCATGCTCAACTCGCTGCACCAAAATGCCCCCGCACTTTCGAACCGGACCATCGGCAATTTCAAATATGACATCGTTAGGCCACTTCAAATTGGCTGATACTCCCACCAGGCCCAATGCCTTAATAACCGCCAGACCAACTATCAGTGGCAATGCTGTTACGTCTTGCCTAACATCATTAGTTTCTACCGCAATGCTCAGTGCGATTCCTTTACCGGTTGCGGTACTCCAGTTACGCCCGAGTCGCCCGAGTCCACCGGTTTGCTCCTCGGCGGCGAGCATTTGCGCCAAACCAGATCTAACCGAAGATACATCTCGGGCCAATTCGGTATTCGTTGAATCCACAGTAGGCAAAACTCGCAACTGATCCCAAGAACCGCCAAACTGGTGCAGAAAATCGCTAATTACTTGGGCATCAAGCGGTTCGGCGCCAATAAATTCAACATTAGGTGTCATATCGCTAGGGTAGAACACTAGAGATAACTGTGGAGGTATTGGGTGAGCTCCGAGCAAGATAAGCACACAACCGCTGGCAAGTTGGCGAAGTTACAAGAACATCGCGAGCACATCGCACAGCGTCAGGTCGCTTCTGCCGAAAAGCAGCAAGCCAAAGGCAAACTTTCTGCCATGGAACGAATCCTGCATTTGTTGGATGAAGATTCATTCCAGGAAATCGATGCACTTGCCCGTCACCGTTCCACCAACTTTGGCATGGAAGCCAATCGTCCATACGGTGATGGCGTTATCACTGGCTTTGGCACTATCGATGGCCGGCCTGTCTGCGTGTTCTCACAAGATTTCACAGTTTTTGGCGGCTCACTTGGCGAAGTCATGGGTCAAAAGATTGTCAAAGTTATGGATCTTGCCATTAAAACCGGGTGCCCGATCATCGGCATCAACGATTCAGGTGGCGCTCGAATTCAAGAAGGCGTTGCTTCACTTGCAATGTACGGCGAGATTTTCAAGCGCAACACTCGCGCCTCAGGTGTAATCCCGCAGATCTCACTCATGGTCGGTCCAAGTGCCGGCGGTGCGGTTTACTCCCCTGCACTTACTGACTTCATCATCATGGTTGATAAAACTGCGCAGATGTTCATCACTGGTCCGGATGTAATCAAAACTGTTACCGGTGAAGAAGTTGGGTTTGAAGAACTAGGTGGCGCACTAACACACAGCACTAAATCAGGTGTTGCACATTACATGGCGCACGACGAAGATGATGCCTTCGATTATGTGAAACACCTACTCTCATTCTTGCCAAGTAACAATCTTGATGATGTACCTTCACTGGCTGTTAATGCAGATTTGGAAACCAGCGACGAAGACCGCGAGTTGGACACACTTGTGCCAGACTCACCGAACCAGCCGTACGACATGCACAAGTTGATTGAAAGCGTGCTTGATGATGGCGATTTCCTTGAAACACAGCCACTTTTCGCACCTAATATTGTCACTGGACTTGGTCGCATAGAAGGTGAATCTGTTGGCATAATTGCGAACCAGCCAATGCAATTTGCTGGCGCACTAGATATTGATGCCAGTGAAAAAGCGGCTCGCTTTGTGCGAACATGCGATGCCTTCAACATCCCGATCATTTCATTTGTTGATGTGCCAGGTTTCCTACCAGGAACTGATCAGGAATATCAGGGCATCATTCGTCGTGGCGCTAAATTGCTTTATGCATACTCGGAAGCCTCGGTTCCACTAATCACTGTGATCACTCGCAAGGCGTACGGCGGCGCATACATCGTGATGGGCTCAAAGCACCTAGGCGCAGACATTAACCTTGCATGGCCAACAGCGCAGATTGCAGTTATGGGTGCACAAGGCGCAGTTAACATTTTGCATCGCAAAGAACTTGCTGCAGCAACTGATCCAGCAGCAGCTCGCGCAGAATTTATTGCTGACTACGATGACACTTTGGCTAACCCATATTTAGCGGCAGACCTCGGGTACATCGATTCAGTTATTGCACCGCACGAAACTCGCGTAAGTATTACTAAGGCATTACGTAGCTTGCGTGGCAAGCGTCAAACAATGCCACCTAAGAAGCATGGAAATATTCCGCTGTAATGAAGGACTTCAAAGTTGTTAAGGGTGAGCTAACCGCGGATGAGTTGGCCGCCTTAGTTGCAGTGCTCACTCGCCGTTTGGCTGCTTTAACAGCTGCAGACCGTCGTCACCCTGAGTGGAATAAACCCGAACATGTTGTGCGTAAACCGGTAGTGCGAAGCCAGGACAGCTGGCGTCGCTCAAGTTTGCCGTCGTAACGCTTATGTCGCGCACGGTACTCCTTGCTTCTGCCTCAACATCTAGATTCAAACTTTTAATCGATTCTGGAATCACACCTTTGGTCCAGGTAAGTGATGTTGACGAGGATGCTATTGCTGCTGAACTTGCCCTGCCTAAAACGTCGGAGTTAGTTGTTGCGCTAGCAAAGGCAAAAGGTGAGGCTGTTGCACAAAACATTACGGTCACATCTTCGACAAATATTTTGATGATTGCCGCAGATTCGATGCTGGAATTTGATGGAGTGGGCTATGGCAAACCCGGCACACCAGAAATTGCTACTGGGCGTTGGCAAGCAATGCGCGGCAAAAGTGGTTACCTACACAGTGGCCACTGGGTAAAAGATCTAGTTACTGGTGAAGTACGCACAGGCATTGCTGGTGCTCATGTTCACTTTGGCGATGTAACAGACGCTGAAATTGCAGCTTATGTCGCCAGCGGCGAACCATTAGGTGTAGCTGGCGGTTTCACCCATGAAGGTCGAAGCAGTGCGTTCATAACTCGCATTGATGGAGATGTTGCAGCAGTTGCTGGCATGTCCATGTTGCTATTGCGCGAGTTAACCCGAGACATGGGAATCGCTTGGACTTCCTTGTGGCACTAGGGAATCCCCTAATCGACTGCTAGCCAATAGAATTGGACGAGCATTAGCGACGAGCATCAGCAAGGAGTAACGCGTGGCACAGCCAAAGAAAATTACCTCAGTTTTAATCGCCAATCGTGGCGAAATAGCGGTACGGGTAATTCGAGCTTGTCGCGATGCTGGAATCACAAGCGTTGCTGTTTATGCCGAACCTGATCGCGACTCTGTACACGTGAAGATGGCCGATTCTGCATTCTCATTGGGCGGCAGCACAGCGGCCGAAAGCTACCTTGTTATTGACAAACTCATCGACGCAGCCAAAAAGTCTGGCGCAAATGCAGTTCATCCTGGTTACGGATTTTTGTCAGAGAATGCGGATTTTGCTCAGGCAGTTATCGATGCCGACTTAATTTGGATCGGCCCACCACCTGCTGCTATTCGCGATTTGGGTGACAAAGTTTCTGCTCGCCACATTGCAGCCAAAGCTGGTGCACCTCAGGTACCTGGCACCCCTGATCCAGTAACAACCAGCGATGAAGTTGTTGAATTCGCAAAAGCATATGGCTTACCAGTTGCAATTAAGGCTGCGTTCGGTGGTGGTGGTCGCGGCCTTAAAGTTGCCCGCAACCTTGAAGAGATTCCAGAACTTTACGAATCAGCAGTGCGTGAAGCGGTTGCCGCTTTCGGTCGCGGCGAATGTTTCGTGGAACGCTATCTAGATAAGCCACGCCATGTGGAAACACAATGTCTTGCTGATGAGCACGGAAACGTAGTTGTGGTTTCAACTCGTGACTGTTCTTTGCAACGCCGTCACCAAAAACTTGTTGAAGAAGCGCCAGCGCCATATCTAAGCGACGCTCAAATTACTGAACTTTATGCGTCTAGTAAGGCTATTTTGCGGGAAGCAGGATACGTCGGAGCTGGTACCTGTGAGTTCTTGATTGGCCAGGATGGCACAATCTCATTCTTAGAAGTAAATACTCGCCTTCAGGTTGAACACCCTGTTTCGGAAGAAGTTACTGGAATTGACTTAGTTCGCGAACAATTCCGCATTGCCCAAGGTGAAGAACTCGGTTACGACGATCCAAAAGTTACTGGACACTCCATTGAATTTCGCATCAACGGCGAAGATCCAGGCCGCGGTTTCTTACCTGCACCGGGAACTTTGGCCGAGTGGGTGCTACCGGCCGGACCAGGTGTTCGTGTTGATACAGGTTTCGTTCAAGGCGATGTAATTGGTGGAAACTTCGATTCACTTCTAGCGAAGTTGATTGTTACTGGCGCTACCCGCGAGGAAGCTATTTCTCGTTCTCGCCGCGCACTCGAGGAATTTTTTGTTGATGGAATTGCAACCGTAATTCCATTCCACAAAGTTGTTTTAACTGAAGCTGCATTCGCACCAACTGACGGTAACTTTGCGGTACATACTCGTTGGATCGAAACTGAATTTAATAACACCATCTCTGCCTACGCTGGTATCGGCTCAGCTGAAGAATCTGATGATCATCGTGCGCCAATCACTGTTGAAGTTAACGGCCGCCGCGTTGAAGTTATTTTGCCTTCCTCATTTAGCGTCGATAGTCCTAAGCAGCGCAAAGCTACTCGTCGTAAAAAGTCGGTAGCAGCAACCACAGGAAATTCCGTTGTTGCACCAATGCAGGGAACCATCGTGAAAATTGCCGTTGCAGAAGGGCAAAGTGTGGAAGTCGGTGAACTCGTAGTTGTTCTAGAAGCGATGAAGATGGAGCAGCCACTCACCGCTCATAAAGCAGGCATAATCAAGGGAATTTCTGCCGAAATCGGCATTACCGTCACCAGCGGCACAGTTCTGCTCGAGATTACTGATTAGTTAGCCGTTACGCTCTCGTGAGCAAGATGTGACCTTGCTGACAATGTTGTTGCTCACTTAGGCACTTTCCTTTGTCTCTACTACGATTTAAGTAGATTTACTGCTTTTTGAGAGGGCATAACATGGCGCCAATACCAGCCACTTTGTACCGTGGCCGTGAAGGCATGTGGTCTTGGGTCGCCCACCGTATAACTGGCGTGGCCGTATTTTTCTTCTTGTTTGTACATGTGTTAGATACAGCTCTAGTGCGTGTATCGCCAGAGGACTACAACGCAGTTATCGAGTCCTATAAAACCCCAATCGTTAACTTCCTTGAAGTTGGCCTAACCGGCGCAGTTTTGTACCACGCGCTAAATGGCATCCGCTTGATCTTGGTGGACTTCTGGAGCAAAGGTCCGAAGTATCACCGCGTCATGTTGTGGGTTATCAGTGTTATTTGGATCGTCATTATGATCCCAGGTTTCTACTTCATGACCAAACATACTTTTGAGCAAATGTTTGGTGGTAACTAATGAGTGACAATCAGACTCCAGCACCAGCTTTACTGAATCCACGCTCTGCTCGTAGCGGCAAGAATAATTATGAACTTTACTCATGGTTATTCATGCGCATCTCGGGCATCATCTTGGTTTTCCTTGTCTTAGGGCACCTATTCATCATGAACATCCTCGATGGTGGAGTTCAGCGCATCAACTTCGGCTTCGTGGCTGGTCGTTGGGCTAGCCCATTCTGGCAAGTGTGGGATTTGTTGCAACTATGGCTGGCTATGTTGCATGGTGGTAATGGACTTCGCACCATCATTAACGATTATGCCGAGAATGATCGCACTCGCTCATTCCTTAAATACCTATTGCTAGTAACCGTGGTATTTATCGTGTTGCTTGGCACGCTCGTAATTTTCACATTTGACCCGAACATTTCTTAACTCAGGAGCAAGATGCAAATCCATAAGTACGATGTCATCATTGTCGGCGCCGGTGGCGCAGGCATGCGTGCTGCTCTTGAATCAAGTTCGCGAGCACACACAGCAGTTCTAACTAAGTTGTACCCAACTCGCTCACATACCGGTGCTGCGCAAGGCGGAATGTGCGCCGCTCTTGCCAATGTGGAAGAAGACAACTGGGAATGGCATACTTTCGACACCATTAAAGGTGGCGACTACTTAGTCGATCAAGATGCTGCTGAAGTTATGTGTAAGGAAGCTATCGACGCGGTAATTGATCTTGAAAAAATGGGGCTACCGTTTAACCGCACACCTGAAGGCAAGATTGATCAGCGCCGGTTTGGCGGCCACACACGTAACCACGGCGAAGCTGCAGTGCGTCGCTCATGCTACGCAGCCGACCGCACAGGCCACATGATTTTGCAGACCTTGTACCAGAACTGCATTAAACAAAATGTTGAGTTCTACAACGAGTTTTATGTCCTTGATTTACTGTTCAATGAAGATAGCGATGGCAACCCGATTACAGCGGGCGTGGTTGCCTATGAACTCGCGACTGGCGAAATTCATGTATTTCAGGCAAAGAGTGTCATTCTGGCAACTGGCGGTTACGGCAAGGTCTGGAAAACTACCTCTAATGCCCACACACTTACCGGCGATAGCATGGGTATCGTGCTTCGCAAAGGTCTGCCGCTTGAAGACATGGAGTTTTACCAGTTCCATCCAACAGGCTTGGCTGGACTAGGTGTTCTGTTAACTGAAGGTGCCCGAGGAGAAGGCGGCATTTTGCGCAATGCCTCCGGCGAACGCTTCATGGAGCGATACGCGCCAACCATTAAAGATTTGGCTCCACGGGACATGGTTGCCCGAGCAATGGTCATGGAAGTACGTGAGGGCCGCGGCGCTGGCCCACATAAAGATTACGTATACCTGGACTTAACCCATCTTCCTGCTGAGCAGATCGAAACCAAACTGCCTGACATTATGGAATTCGCACGTACTTACCTTGGCGTGGATCCCCTAACTGAACGCGTGCCGGTGTTCCCAACTGCGCACTACGCAATGGGCGGTGTTCCAACAGACATCACAACCAAGGTGCTGCGCAACAACACTGACTTTGTTCCTGGGCTCTTTGCCGCAGGTGAAGTTGCCTGTGTTTCGGTGCATGGCGCTAACCGTTTGGGCACTAACTCCCTTTTGGACATCAATGTGTTTGGCCGCCGAGCGGGAATTGCAGCAGCTGAATACGCAGTTAGCGCGGAGTTCGTCGAATTACCAGAAAATCCAACAGCCGATGTTGAAGCGCTGCTTAGCGGGGTTCTAGAAAACACTGGCCAAGAGCGAGTAGCAACATTGCGCCGCGAAATGCAAAACACAATGGATATGAATGCTCAGGTCTACCGCAATGATGAAACGCTTTCTCAGGCACTTAATGATGTGCGCGGCCTTAAGGCGCGATTGACGAACATTTCGATTCAAGATAAAGGCAAGCGTTACAACACAGACCTGCTTGAAGCTATTGAGCTTGGATTCTTGCTTGATCTTGCTGAAGTTACTGTGGTTAGTGCCCTAGCCCGTAAAGAATCTCGTGGAGCTCATGCCCGTGAAGATTATCAAACGCGTGATGACGTGAATTTCATGCAACACACAATGGCCTACCAAACAGGCGAGGAAATCGATTTGGACTACAAGCCCGTTGTGTTCACCCGCTACGAACCGATGGAGCGTAAATACTGATGCGTAAATCAAAAACAGCGGTAGTAAATACTCAATCACCGGCAACTGATTCAGATTTATCAATTCCACAATCATTCACTGTTACGGTAAGCGTGCGCCGTTTTAACCCTGATGTGGATCAAGAAACTTACCTGCAAGATTTTGAAGTAGAAATGTACGCAACTGACCGAGTGTTGGACGCTCTGCACAAAATCAAGTGGGAACAAGATGGTTCACTAAGTTTCCGCCGCTCTTGCGGGCACGGAATTTGTGGATCAGATGCAATGCGAATCAACGGTTTAAATCGTCTGGCTTGTAAAACTCTGATGAAAGATTTGGATGTAACTAAACCAATCATTATTGAGGCAATCAAAGGTTTGCCACTAGAAAAAGACTTGATTGTCGACATGGAGCCATTCTTTGCTGCCTACCGCGAAGTGCTGCCATTCTTGATGCCAAGTGGAGCAGAACCAGAGCGTGAACGTATCCAGTCCCAGGAAGATCGTGCACGCTTTGATGACAGCACTAAGTGCATCTTGTGCGCGGCATGCACAACTAGCTGCCCAGTCTTTTGGACCGATAATCAGTACTTTGGCCCGCAAGCCATTGTTGGCGCACATCGATTTATTTTCGATAGTCGCGACTCTGGCGCAGCTAGTCGCCTTGAAGTACTTAATTCAAAAGAAGGCGTATGGCGGTGCCGTACGACCTTTAACTGCACTGATGCCTGCCCACGCGGGATTCAAATAACCCAGGCGATCGCCGAAGTTAAACAAGCGTTAATTCGCGGCAAGATTTAATAACTTAAAAATAAGTAGGGCCTCAGTCGATTACGACTGAGGCCCTACTTAAAGGTTCTTTACTTTAAGCTGACTTGCAACCATATGCCTTACGGGTTGCTTTAATAAGCGCGCTCTGAATATCAGAATCGTAAGTTACTTCATTGGCGATGTAACTACCTAGCGTGAAGTCATCCAAACCAGTTGCGACGTAAGAGCAAAGCGCACCCTTTGCATATTTAAGTAATGCAGCGTAGCGAATCTTGTAAGTCAATGGATCTTCATCAACTTTGAGATCCCAAGCTTTTGGATCGAACTTAGTTAGGCGGGTGAATTCCTTTTCAAAAATCTGTTCTTTTGAATCTAACTTGATTGGAGGCTTTGGCTTAACCGTTTGAACAGTTGGCTTCTTTACTGTTGGATCAACCTTTACTGGCTCATCAGTAGTAGCCTCTGGCGTTGGCTTCATTGTTGGCTTAACTGTTGGCTTAACTGTTGGCTTGTGTGTTGGCTTGTGTGTTGGCTTGTGTGTTGGCTTTACGCTTGCACTCGCACTCGCAGATACTGACGCTGACGCTGATGGTTCAGCCGAGTTCTTGCTCTTGGAGCATGATGCTACTGAAATGGCCATTGCCAAACCAAGAAAACCAACCAGTACTTTCTGGCTCACATTGCGGGAATTATTCAACATTGCCTTTTCCTTCTCTTTAACCAATTAAGACGAGTTACTCGTGAATTGTAACCCAAAAATACTTCCAAGATAAAGTCGCATTTTTTGGCTTACCGTTAACGAACACCTAACTATTTATTTAATTATAAGCCCCCTTTTGGGCTTTCTACCGCCCTACTAAAATCCAGAAACTTATTAGGTTTCTGCGTTCTAGTTGCAATGAAATTTACTAATTCATCGACCTAGATGGAAAAATCGACTCCAGTTGCTGCCGCAGGGCTGCTAAGCCCGATTAATCCAGAAGTCTCTGGGTAATGACAAGCAACCTGGTGATTTGGCACAATCTCGCGCAATTCAGGCACCTCTGTGGCGCAACGCTCCTGAGCTTTCCAGCAGCGGGTGCGGAACACACAGCCACTTGGTGGGTTGCTCGGGCTAGGTAGATCGCCAGTGAGGATGATGCGTTCGCGGTCACGTTCGCGGTCGGGATCTGGAACAGG
>CANBWF010000045.1 GCA_947373075.1 Actinomycetota bacterium
GCCGCCCGCAAAGCTGAACGCTTGCGTCAGAACGAAGCACGCTTTGCTGCTCGTACTGGGTTGCTACGTGGTGACGAGCGCTACTTCCCTGCTAAAGATCGTGGTCCAGTGCGCAAGGCTGTTCGCAACTACATTGACTCGCGTCGCACCGTTGGCGAATTCTTTGTGCCAATGGCGTTTGTTGTAATTCTCAGCGGAATGATCCGCAACGACACAGTTCGTGTATGGATGACCCAAGCCTGGCTTGTGATGTTAATCATGCTGATTGTCGATTGCATTTTTATTGGTTTCCGAGTGAACGCAGTTATCAAACGCGACTTCCCCGAAAAGTCAGAACGCAAAGGCATCACCTTCTACGCAATCATGCGTGGCTTACAGATTCGCAAGTTCCGAATTCCACCAGCGACAGTTAAATCTGGTGGACGACCAATCGAACCTAAAAAATAAAGTAAGCGCTAGCCCCCAGAGTTAACCTGCTCGTTATCAAATTCGACCTGCCCAAGTCACAAATTCCGACTAGCCTGTCGGTATGGAATTTAGGTATTTAGGTAACAGCGGTTTAAAGATTTCAGAAATTGCTTACGGCAACTGGATCACACATGGCTCACAGGTAGCCGAAGACACAGCGCAGGCATGTATTAAAGCTGCGCTTGATGTTGGCATCACAACTTTCGATACGGCAGATGTTTATGCAAACACCGCTGCTGAATCAGTTCTTGGCCGTGGTCTTGCTGGTCTTCGCCGCGAGTCATTAGAAATCTTCACCAAGGTTTACTGGCCAACTGGTCCTGGTGGCCCCAATGATTCAGGTCTATCTCGCAAACACATCATGGAATCATGCAACGCATCCCTGAAGCGTCTTGGCACAGATTACGTTGACCTTTACCAGGCACATCGTTTTGATTACGAAACTCCACTTGAAGAAACACTTCGTGCATTCGACGATCTAGTTCGTCAGGGCAAAGTTCTTTACGTTGGCGTTAGCGAATGGTCGGCCAAGCAGATTAATAAAGCAGTAAAGATTGCTAAAGAGATGGGCTTTGATCGCATCGTCTCAAACCAGCCACAGTACTCAGCTATCTATCGTTCAATCGAGGGCGAAGTGGTGCCAACATCGCGCAAGCATGGCATCGGCCAGGTCGTTTGGTCGCCAATGGCGCAGGGAGTTCTAACCGGCAAGTACTTGCCAGGCCATCAGTTCCCTGAAGGCTCACGCGCTGCCTCTGATGCGGGCGAACGCTTCATGGGCTGGCTCACAACTGAAGAGACTTTGACTGCTGTACAAGAACTTCGCCCGATTGCCGAACATGCTGGTCTAACCATGGCTCAACTTGCGGTTGCTTGGGTATTGCAAAACGACAATGTGTCTTGCGCGATTGTTGGTGCCTCACGACCAGAACAGGTTACTGAAGCCGTTGGTGCAAGTGGTGTGAAACTCAGCCCAGCAACAATGCTTGCTATCGATGAGGTTCTTGAAGGCATCATTGTTAGCGATCCAAAGTCGTCTTCATCGCCTAAAACACGCCCTTAACTAACAATTCGGTATCCGCAGGAGATTCTCGGGTCTCGCGTGCTACTGTTCATTAACTCGCTTTGACAGCGAAGTTCGGTGAAATTCCGACGCTGTCCCGCAACTGTAAAGTGGTCCGCCACCAGCCAGGTCGCCTGTCAAAACGATTGCCTTAACAACTCTCGAGGAAGAGTTCGTCGGAACACATCTTGTGATTCGCCGGTTTTTTCTTCGCTTACACAGGAGACAAAATGAACAAAAAATTCATCCTGCTAGCGATTTCAGTCAGCCTTTTAGCTGCTTGCACTTCGACCACTAAAGCAGATGCACCAGATAACACAGTTAAATACCCAGTAACTATGTCCACTAAGTACTCTGGACAAGTTCGCATCAATAAAGAACCACAGCGGATCGTTTCACTTTCGCCAACTGCGACAGAAGATCTTTATGCAGTGGGCGCGGGCGACAAAGTTGTGGTGGTTGATGACCAGTCGAATTACCCAGAAGAAGCTCCGCAAAGTACAACTTCAGGCCTGTCGCCAAATATCGAATTTATCTTGCAACACAAACCGGACCTAGTAATCATCAGCAATGACATGAACAACATTGTTGCCAGCATGAAAGCGGCTAAAGTTCCGGTTCTGATTGAACCTGCTGCGAAAACACTGGATGACGCCTACTTCCAGATTTTAGAGATTGGCATAGCAACCGGTCACGATGGCGATTCAACCGGTGTTGTGAACAAGATGAAACAAGACATCACAGACGCACAGGCGCGCATTAGCACCGGTGAAAAGAAACTTTCTGTCTATCACGAATTAGATAACACCTACTACTCAGTCACTAGCAACACATTTATTGGCGCGCTATACAAGATGGCTGGCGTGAAGAACATCGCCGATGCTGCGCCAAATTCAGATTCTGGTTACCCGCAGCTATCTGCTGAGTACATTGTGAAATCAAATCCAGATTTGATTTTCTTGGCAGATACTAAATGCTGCTCGGTTACTAGTGAAAATCTAAAAGCTCGCCCAGGATTTAGCGCAATCAGTGCAGTAAAGAACGGCAAAGTCACGATTCTTGATGACGACATTGCTTCACGTTGGGGTCCACGCACCGTCGATTTATTCAAACAAATCGTTGACGCCGTTACCGCAAAGTAAGTGAGCAAAACACACGCAACTTCAAGCACACGCATCCCACCGCTTTGGTGGTTTGCGTGTGCGGTTGCTGTGTGCGCGACAATCCTGATTGGCATCTGCGTTGGGGCGGTCGGAATCTCACCAGCGCAAACTGCATTGGAACTTCTGAGTCACATCCCTGGCTTGCATATCCATAGTTCGCTTGATGAATCTGATGCGGCAATCATTTGGGATCTGCGCTTTCCACGCGTGGTACTTGCACTGATTGTCGGGTCGATGTTGGCAAGCGCTGGTTCGGCTTATCAAGGCACATTCCGCAATCCTCTAGCCGATCCTTACCTATTAGGTGTTTCTGCTGGCGCTGGATTAGGCGCGACTTTAGAAATTGTAGTTTTCGAATCCCCTGCCCGTTGGTCATTGCCCGTCGCCGCTTTCTTAGGTTCACTTGTCGCAGTTTCACTAACCTACGCACTTGGGCGTTCGTCTATTGCCGGGCGCTCCGCATCTTCACTTGTTCTTGCTGGTGTGGCAGTGGCTGCTTTATTAACTGCAGCTCAAACTTTGGTCCAACAACGTAACTCAGACAAAGTGCGGGAAGTTTATGCATGGATCCTTGGTCGCCTCGCGATTGCAGGTTGGTCCGACGTTTTAATGGTTGCGCCATACGTGGTGATCTGCACAATTGTTTTACTTCGCTACCGACGAGTGCTCGATGTATTTGCAGTTGGCGATGAAGAAGCAGTGACGCTTGGCTTACCAGTTAACCGGGCACGCGCAGTAATCATCTTGGCTGCCTCACTTGGCACAGCTGCCGCAGTTGCAGTTACTGGCCTCATTGGTTTTGTTGGCATTATTGTTCCGCACACAATCCGCCTAATTGCTGGAAATTCTTACCGCCGCTTACTTCCACTATCGGTAATTTTTGGCGGCGTCTTTTTAGTATTCGCGGATGTGATTGCTCGCACCGCAATGTCACCTTCAGAAATTCCAATCGGTGTAGTCACTGCCCTGATAGGCGCACCATTCTTTCTCTACATACTTGCCTCACGTAAAGAAGGTTCGTTGATATGAACCAAGTGCTAATGCAAACTTCCATGAACATCGACAACTTGTCGGTACAAATTGGTGCGCGAACAATTGTGCAAGATGTTTCATTTGAAATCACCACTGGCGATTGGATCTGCATCATCGGACCAAACGGTGCCGGCAAATCATCGCTACTTAAAGCACTGGCCGGCATTTTGCCTAGTGATGGAAACATTCGAGTCAACGATTTTGATTTGAATTCACTTTCGCATCGTGATCGTGCTTGCTGGATTGCTTATGTTGCACAAACTCCTGTAATTCCGCCGGGGATGAACGTGTTTGATTACGTGATGCTTGGCCGCACAGCGCATTTAAAGATGTTGGCAAGTGAATCTGCATTTGATTTAGACATGACAACTTTTGTTTTGGACGAACTCGGTCTTGGCGAATTTGCTAACCGTGAAGTTGCATCACTATCCGGCGGTGAACGCCAACGAGTAACCATCGCCCGCGCGCTTGCCCAAGCTTCACCAATCGTGCTACTTGACGAGCCCACCAGTGCGCTCGACATTGGCTTCCAACAAGAAGTACTCACTTTGATCAACGAGTTGCGCAAAGAAAAGAAGATAGCTGTAATTTCAACCATGCACGATTTAACAACTTCGGGTATTTACCCAGACCGCCTACTACTTATGGCTAACGGTCGAGTTCAAGTCGCTGGCAGTGCCACCGAAGTACTTACTGAAGAAAATATTTTGAACCATTACGGGGCAAAAGTGCGTATTCTCAATGATTTTGGCCGCCCAATCGTGGTTCCAACCGATTTTTAGCCCGAGCGACACTCCGAACACAATTCACTTTTTATTTGTTATGTCCATATATGTTGGAACGTAGCCGACCGCCCAATGCGGTCACTAACTAAAGGAGAACGACCATGAAGGATGCCCCTTCCCGCTTGCTCGCTGAATTTCTTGGCGTGTTCTTCCTATGCCTATTTGGCATCGGAGCGATCGTAAATGTCGATAAGACTGGCCTAGTAGGTATTGCTCTGGCTCACGGCCTAGCAATCTTTGTTTCGATTTGTGCATTTGCCCATATTTCAGGTGCGCATTTCAACCCAGCTGTAACCACAGCACTTGCTGCTACCAAGCGCATTGCTCCACTAGATGCTTTGGCTTACATCGTGGCCCAGCTACTTGGTGGCCTTTCTGCAGCAGCGCTTGCGAAATACATCTATGGTGATCTAGCTGCCGCTGGAACCCCTGCCTTGAACTCTGCAGTCACTGGAACTCAAGGAATACTCATTGAAGCCATCGCAACTTTCGCATTGATGATTGTCATCATGGGTGTTGCTGTTGATTCACGCGGAACATTCGCAGCAGTTGCTGGTTTGCCAATTGGTTTGGTAATCGTTGGCGACATCTTGTGGTCAGGTCCGTTGACCGGTGCCGCTATGAATCCAGCACGTTGGTTTGGTCCAGCCCTAGTTGCTGGCGATTTTAGTAACGCAATCGTCTGGATTGTTGGTCCAATCCTTGGCGCACTAGTTGCAGCCTTTGCCTACGACACAATTATGAAGCCAGCAAAAGCTGCCTAAATAGTTTCAAAAATAAAGAGGGTCTAGGTGTGCGCCTAGACCCTCTTTGTTTTACTTGATTGTTCTACCCAAATCTTATGTACCTCTAAACAAAACGGCATCTTGAAAACCCGTGAAAGACCGTGAAAGAAGATTCTCAATTTCTTCAGTTATGAAAGACTGTGAAATCTATTTCACAGAGCCCGGTATTCATTGTGTTTACTGACTAAATGGCCGTCAAATCCCGCTTTAAACAGCGATAAACGAACGACTATTTCACATGCGATGGAACAAACGGTGGTTTAACAACTTCAACCCGCAATGCCCGACCACGCACATCAATAATTAACTCGTCGCCCAATTGAGTGCCAGCATCAAGCAATGCCAGGGCAATCCCCTGCTGCAGAGTTGGCGAGAATGTACCACTGGTAGTTTCGCCCACAACTACATCACCACTTAGCACAGCCATATGCGGACGTGGAATGCCACGATCAAGCATGCGCAAACCAAATAGTGTGCGCGGTGAACCAGCGGCCATTTCTGCGTCCAGTAGTTGTTTGCCTAGGAAGTTCGGCTTAGTCCAACCGATGGCCCAACCAAGTTTGGCGGCAACCGCTGTGATGTCGGTCGAAATATCTTGACCGTGCAATGGGTAACCCATTTCAGTACGCAACGTATCGCGAGCACCGAGTCCAGCAGGAATTAATCCAAGCGCAGTGCCATGACCAAGAATTGCATCCCACAGTGGAACCAGAATTTCGTTCGGTGCGATTAATTCATAACCATGCTCGCCGGTGTACCCAGTACGACAAACAGTCAGTTCGTGTCCTTGCCACTGCGCGATGGCAAATGCCATGTAATCCATTTCGGAAGGTAAACCGAGAGCCGAAATGATTTGTGCACTTTGTGGACCCTGTACGGCCAAGATGCCAAGTTCAGTTTGTAAGTCGTGCACAACAATTTCATCTGGAGCTAGTGAACGCAGAATCTGAACTACCTGTGGGGCATTCGATGCATTTGGCACAATGCGTACCTCGTCATCACTTACGCGGTAAACAATTAGATCGTCAATAACGCCACCGGAGTCACTGCAAAGAAGTGAGTACTGAGCCTGGCCAGCACTGATGCGATCTAAATCGTTGGCAAGAACCCCATTTAAGAATGCAACTGCGCCAGAGCCAATGACTTTTACCTTGCCCATATGACTAACATCGAAAATGCCGGCAGCCGTGCGCACAGCGGTATGTTCAGCCACAGTGCCGGTTGGGTATTCAATCGGCATTTGATAGCCCGCGAATGGGCACATTTTTGCGCCAAGCGAGATATGGGTGTCATTTAATGGGACAGTCAGCATACAGATAACGCTAGTAGTACTAGATTTGGATGACCACATCACATAGGAGTTTTCATGTCTGTAGATGCCACCCCAACAATTGCTAGCCTCAGCCTGAAATCAGGAAATCCGCTGACAACTGCAACCGATGCTTTAGTGCTTGCAACTACCTCGGATAACAAGTTCGATATTGTTGCCAACGGCCTAACCAAAGCGGCTCTCACCAAAATCAAAGCAGCCCTTACTGCAGTTGGCGCCAGTGGCGGTAGCGAAGAAATTGTGCGCATTCCAGCAGGCACTCTTGCATCAGCAAAGGTGATCGTTGCTGTAGGTCTTGGCTCGATCAAAGACGGCATCTCTGAAGAAACTTTGCGTCGGGCAGCAGGCGCTGCAACTCGCAGTCTTGCTGGGTTCAAACGCGTATCACTTGCTCTACCTGCTAGTTACGCCGAAGCCACCGCCGCAATTCTTGAAGGCGCAGCACTTGGTGCATACGCATTTACCGATCACCGTCACTCGTCATTGAATAAGGCGAAGGCGCCAGTTAAATCAATCACGCTATTCGCTGATGATGCCCGCACTGCAGACTTCCGTGCTGCGCTAGAGCGTGCTCGTGTTGTTGCACAGGCCGTTACGTTTTCCCGAAACCTCATCAACTACTCACCACTTCACTTACCACCTGCGCAGCTTGCAGAAGCTGCCAAAACTTTGCTTGCTGACAGCGAAGTTAAAGTAACCGTGCTTGATGAGAAGGCACTTTTGAAAGATGGCTACGGCGGCATCATGGCTGTGGGTCAAGGTTCTGCTCGCCCACCGCGTCTTATTCGCATGAGTTACTCGCCAAAGAACGCCGTCGCTCACATTGCGCTGATCGGTAAAGGCATCACATTTGATACTGGCGGCATCTCAATTAAGCCCCCTGCAAACATGCACGAGATGAAGGCAGACATGAGTGGCGCAGCTGCAGTTGTTGCCACCATCAAAGCTGTAGCAGATCTAGGTTTGCCAGTTCAAGTAACTGCATACGCTGCGTGTGCTGAAAACATGCCAGGCGGAAATGCACAACGCCCTGGCGATGTGATTTCTATTTACGGTGGTCGCACAGTCGAAGTCTTGAACACAGATGCTGAAGGTCGTTTGGTAATGGCCGATGTATTAGTGCGCGCCGCTGAAGACAAGCCAGACTTGGTAGTCGACATTGCCACACTTACTGGCCACGCTGTTGTTGCACTTGGTCACCGCACCGCTGGTGTGTTGGGTGATGAAGATGTGCAAAATGCGGTCATGGCCGCAGCTGAACGTGCAGGCGAACCATTCTGGCCAATGCCAATGCCAGCCGAGCTTCGTGCGCCAATGGAATCCCTAGTAGCGGATATTGCAAACATTGGTCAGCGAGAAGGTGGCATGCTTTCAGCCGGCCTATTCCTGAAGGAATTCGTTGCTGAAGGACTTTCATGGGGCCACTTAGACATCGCTGGCCCAGCATTCAACCCTTCCGCACCATACGGTTATGTGCCAAAGGGTGGCGTTGGCTTTGGTGTGCGCACTCTGCTCGCTTTGATTGAAGATCTCGGCGAAGAATACATCTCGTTCTAAGCCCTAGAAACAAGGTACGAACGCCTCTGTGCCCTTACCCCAAAAGGGCATGCGCACAGTAAAGGTGGAACAATAGAAGGCAATGCGCAAACAGCGCGATTTTGCTCGGAGGAATAATGCACGACATTGTGATTCTGGGTGGCGGAAGTGGCGGTTACGCCTGTGCACTTCGTGCTTCTCAGCTTGGTCTATCTGTAGTTCTTATTGAAAAAGACAAACTTGGTGGCACGTGTTTGCACCGCGGTTGTATCCCAACAAAAGCTTTGCTACACGCAGCTGAAGTTGCTGACACCGCTCGCGAAGGCGAAAACTTTGGTGTGCACAGCACATTCAATGGCATCGACATGACCAAAGTAAACGAGTACAAAGATGGCGTAATTGGCCGTCTCTACAAAGGCTTGCAAGGTTTGGTTAAGAGCCGCGACATTACTTATGTTGAAGGCACAGGCACACTTGTTGCGCCGAATGTTATTGAAGTAAATGGCGAGCGTTACGAAGGCAAGAACATTGTGCTTGCTACTGGTTCATTTGCCCGCACACTTCCAGGCCTAGATATCACTGGCCGCATCATGACTAGCGATCAGGCGCTCACCATTGATTATGTTCCTGCAAGCGTCATCATTCTTGGCGGCGGCGTTATTGGTGTTGAGTTCGCATCTGTTTGGCGTTCATTCGGCGTGGATGTAACTGTTGTTGAAGGTTTGCCAAACTTGGTTCCTGCTGAAGACGCAGCAGTTTCCAAGGCGATGGAACGTGCATTCCGTAAGCGCGGAATCGATTTCAAGGTTGGCGTTCGATTCCAGAACGCAGTGCAAGATGCTGAAGGCGTGACTGTAACGCTTGAATCTGGCGACACCCTACGCGCTGATCTATTGTTGGTTGCTGTTGGTCGTGGACCACGCACGGAAAACCTTGGCTACGAAGCACAAGGAATCAACATGGATCGCGGCTTTGTATTAACAGACGAACGTCTTGCCACAAATGTGCCAAACGTATTTGCTGTTGGCGACATTGTTCCTGGCTTGCAGTTGGCACATCGCGGTT
>CANBWF010000046.1 GCA_947373075.1 Actinomycetota bacterium
GCTAAAGAAGTTTCTGCTGTTGAAGCAACAACTGCGCACCTTGCTCGAATTGACCAAGTTGATGCTGATGTCCACGCGTTCTTGCATGTTGATCGTGATGGCGCACTCGCTAGTGCAAAAGCTATTGATGAACGTCGGGCAAATGGCGAAACGCTGCCAGTACTTGCTGGTGTGCCACTTGGTCTAAAAGATATCGTCGCCACAAAAGGCGTGCCAACAACCTGCGGTTCAAAAATTCTTGAAGGCTGGAAGCCGCCTTACGATGCAACAGTTACCACTAAGTTGCGCGAAGCGGGAATCATAATTCTTGGTAAGACCAACATGGATGAATTTGCCATGGGCTCGTCAACCGAACACTCGGCATACGGAACAACTCGCAATCCTTGGGACTTGTCTCGTATTCCTGGTGGATCTGGTGGCGGTTCATCGGCATGTATCTCAGCATTTGAAGCTCCGCTTGCTATTGGTACTGACACTGGCGGTTCAATTCGTCAGCCAGCAGCAGTTACCGGAACCGTTGGCGTAAAGCCAACTTACGGTGGAGTGAGCAGGTACGGAATTGTTGCACTGGCATCATCTCTTGACCAGGTTGGCCCTTGTGCTCGAACAGTTCTAGATACCGCGCTTTTGCACAGTGTTATAGCAGGGCATGACCCAATGGATTCAACTTCAATTAATTCACCAGTTCCTGATGTAGTTGCCGCAGCAAAACTAGGTGACATCAAGGGCATGACAATTGGTGTGGTTAAGGAAATTAGCGGCGACGGTTTCCAAGCCGGAGTTAAGCAGCGTTTCGATGAAGCAGTTGCAGTACTTGAAGGCTTGGGCGCAAATGTTGTTGAAGTTTCCTGCCCGAACTTCCCGTATGCACTAGCGGCTTACTACTTGATTTTGCCAAGTGAATGTTCAAGTAACCTCGCAAAATTCGATGGCATCCGTTTTGGTCTTCGCACTGGCGACGATGGAAACCATTCAGTTGAACAGGTTATGAGCATGACTCGCGCTGCTGGCTTTGGCGCTGAAGTTACTCGCCGAATTATCCTTGGCACTTACGCGCTTTCAGCAGGTTACTACGATGCGTATTACGGTCAGGCACAAAAAGTGCGCACGCTAATTGCGCAGGATTTTGCAAAGGCATTTGCTCAGGTTGATGTTCTGATTTCACCAACTGCGCCAACTACTGCATTCAAGATTGGCGAGAAGTTAGATGATCCACTTGCAATGTACCTAAACGACGTTGCAACAATTCCACTGAACCTAGCTGGATTGCCAGGTATGAGTTTGCCAATCGGTTTGGCACCTGAAGATGGTTTGCCAGTTGGTTTGCAGATAATGGCTCCGGCTATGGCCGACGATCGTTTATACAACGTTGGTGCGGCTCTTGAGCGTGCTTTGCTCGCGCAATGGGGCGCTCCACTTCTAAGTAATGCTCCAGAATTGGCAGGTGCATAATGGCTGAAAAAGTGATGCCTTTTGATGAGGCGATTACCAAGTTTGATCCAGTTATTGGTCTAGAAGTTCACGTAGAACTTGGTACCAAAACCAAAATGTTCTGTGGCTGCAGCACCGAGTTCGGCGCCGCACCAAACACTCACGTATGCCCGGTTTGTTTAGGATTACCTGGGGCATTGCCAGCACTTAATGAAATTGGTGTTGAGTCAGCTATCCGCATTGGGTTGGCACTTAATTGTCAGATCGCCACTTGGTGCCGCTTTGCTCGTAAGAATTATTTCTATCCAGACATGCCAAAGAACTTCCAGACATCACAGTACGACGAGCCAATTTGTTTTGAAGGTTTCCTTGATGTTGAAGTTGATACCGATGAAGGTCGCAAAACATTCCGTATTGATATCGAGCGCGCGCATATGGAAGAAGACACTGGCAAGAACTCACACATGGGTGGGGCAACGGGCCGTATTCATGGAGCTGATTACTCGTTAGTTGATTACAACCGTGCTGGTATTCCGCTAATCGAAATTGTTACTAAGCCAATCACTGGTGCAGGTAAGTACGCGCCCGAAGTTGCTAAAGCATACGTTGCTGCTCTGCGTGACATCTTGCGCAACCTTGGCGTTAGCGATGTGAAGATGGAGCAAGGTTCACTTCGTTGCGATGTGAACTTGTCTTTACGCGATACTCCAGAATCTGAACTCGGTACACGTTCAGAGACCAAGAATGTGAACTCACTTCGTTCAGTTGAGCGCGCTGTTCGTTACGAAATTACTCGTCAGGCTGCCCGGTTAACTGATGGCGAGCGAGTGGTGCAAGAAACTCGGCACTGGCATGAAGATACTGGCGTGACCACTTCGGGTCGTTCTAAATCAGATGCTGAAGATTACCGTTACTTCCCAGAGCCAGACTTGCTGCCAATTGCGCCAGATCCTGCTTGGGTTGAGAAACTTCGTAGCGAATTGCCAGAGAACCCTGCTATTCGTCGCTCGCGCCTTGCAGCCGAGTGGGGTATCAGCGATTTTGATATGCAGTCTTTGGTTAACTCTGACGCACTTGATTTGGTTGAGGCAAGTATTGCGGCCGGCGTAGATTCAGCAGCGGCACGTAAGTGGTGGACCGGTGAGTTGGCTCGACTAGCGAATGAAGAAGAAGTTGAACTTTCTGAGTTAGCTATTACGCATCAGCACTTAGTGGATATTGAACATCTAATTTCAACTGGTGCGCTCAACGATAAGTTGGCCCGTCAGGCAATTGAAGGCGTACTTGCTGGCGAAGGTTCAATTGCAGAAGTTGTTGCTAAGCGCGGCCTTGCTGTTGTTTCTGATGATGGTCCGCTGCTGGCGGCTATCGATGAAGCGCTTGCTGCTGATCCATCAATTGCTGAAAAAATTCAGAGTGGAAAATTGCAGGCAGCTGGAGCAGTAGTTGGCGCGGTTATGAAAGCTACTCGTGGTCAGGCTGATGCAGCTCGTGTTCGTGAATTGTTGTTTGAGCGATTAGGCGTTAGCGAATAAAAGTCGGTCGTAAGTCATTTAGACCGAAGACACGTTCTAGCTGACCCATCGCTCGTACGAGACCTGCTTCATTGCGGGGGCGAGCAACAACGCCCATGCCAACTGGTAAGCCATCGACAAATCCCATAGGCAAACTTCCGATTGGCCAACCGGCCAAGGCAGGTGCGCAAGTTATTGGGCTCGCATCCTCATAGCCATCGCCGGCAGTCAGTGAACTGATCCAAGCCGGGCCGTAACTAGCGCCAATAAGTACATCAAAATCAGCAATTCCAGGTTGCAAGACCTGATTAACTGCCCAGTCAAGAGCGAGATCTCTCGCTGCTCGATATTTTTCGTCACGACCGTTAGTGGCAAGAGCCTGTTCGAGTAACCCTTGATCAAAGTGTTGAAGTTCCACATCAGCATTATCAATATTGAACTGCACAACATCAGCAAGTGATTTAACACCTTCGCCAGCGCGATTAGCCAAGTAGTTAGAAAGATCTTCTTTAAGTTCGCTAAGCAAAATAGTAAGTTCCGCGTCGCCAATATGGTCGGCATACTTTGCTACGTCGACTTGGGTAACTTGGATTCCTGCTTTAGCAAGTTCGGATACCGCGTCAACAAAAACTGCGTTCGTTTTGTCATCGCCGGTCAGCCATTGGTTAACAACGCCGATTCGAAGCGGTGATTCATCATCGCAAAGATCTACTAAGTTGCGAACACCTGCAAGTACCTCCAACATCAAAGCGATGTCGGGAACATTTCGAGCCATTGGGCCGGGGGAGTCCATGGAAGTTGAGATTGGTGCAATGCCGTGTTTAGAAACGAGACCGACGGTTGGCTTGATGCCAACAACACCATTAAGTGACGATGGACAAACGATTGAGCCGTCTGTTTCAGTGCCTACGGCTAAGGGCGCAAGCCCTGCAGCAATGGCGGCACCTGATCCTGATGACGAACCGCCTGCACTGTGGGCATACTTCCACGGATTGGCAGTGAGTCCATTTACGCCAGACCAACCACTAGTTGATGAACCCGAACGAATGTTTGCCCATTCAGAAAGATTTGTTGCCCCCAGAATGATTGCACCAGCTTCACGTAAGCGTTGCACTAGTGGCGCATCTGCAACAACAGTTCGACCAGCCAGCGCGAGCGAGCCAGATGTTGCGGGCAAGCCCACTGCTTCAATGTTGTCCTTGATTAGAACTGGCAAACCATGAAGCGGTAAGTCTGTTGGGTTAGCATCAGCCGCAGCTGCATGTTCAAGGGCGTTTGTGTTGATCGCGAGAACAGATTTGAGACCATCTGTTGAATCATCGAGTTCGTGAATACGAGTAAGTAGGGCTTCAGTTAACTCAACACTGGAGAGTGCACCAGATTTTATGTCGTTCAGAAGTTCGCTTGCGGTAGCAAATCCGTATTCGGCTGTATCGGTGCTTGGCTCGCTCATTTGCCTAGCGTGGCAGATAAAGCAGGCTCTGTCATCTCAAATTCGTTATGAAATTTCTGCTTGTCACACTAGTAACATCAACCCCACCGATAAGCGTGTAAATTGGTGTTTATGAGTGAAATGAAACCAAGAAGTTGGGAAGTAACTGACGGACTTGAGCGAACTGCTGCTCGAGGTATGTTGCGCGCTGTTGGTATGGGCGACGAAGACTGGGTTAAACCACAAATCGGTATTGCTTCTTCTTGGAATGACATCACTCCGTGCAATATGCCACTGGATCGTTTGGCGAAAGCTGCCCGTGAAGGCGTTTTTGAAGCTGGCGGTTACCCACTCCAGTTCGGCACTATCTCTGTTTCAGACGGAATTTCAATGGGTCATGAAGGAATGCACTTCTCGCTGGTTAGCCGCGAAATTATCGCTGATTCAGTTGAAGCTGTTATGCAAGCTGAACGCCTTGATGGCATGGTCACTTTCGCTGGTTGCGACAAGTCTCTGCCAGGTATGTTGATGGCCGCTGCCCGTATTGATGTCGCAAATGTTTTTGTTTATGCCGGTTCAATTTTGCCAGGCAATGTCACTTTGAGTGATGGTAGCAACCGCGATGTAACAATCATCGACGCTTTCGAAGCTGTTGGCGCATGTGCCCGTGGCTTAATGAGCGAAGATGATGTTGATCGAATTGAACGCGCAATTTGTCCAGGCGAAGGCGCATGTGGCGGAATGTACACCGCAAACACTATGGCTTCAGCGGCTGAAGCGATGGGTATGTCACTTCCAGGTTCGGCTTCGCCGCCTTCGGTAGATCGTCGTCGTGATGGTTTCGCAAATGCTTCTGGTCAAGCTGTGATTGAACTTATCCGTCAGGGCATCACAACTCGCGACATCATCACACGTGAATCACTTGAAAACGCCATCGCAATTGTTATGGCTTTCGGTGGCTCAACCAACGCAGTTTTACATTTACTTGCAATTGCACATGAAGCCGAAGTTGATTTGGATCTTGATGACTTCAAGCGCATCAGTGCCAAAGTTCCGTTACTTGCAGATGTAAAACCATTCGGTCGTTATGTAATGAGCGATGTCGACACTGTTGGCGGCGTTCCAGTAATTATGAAGGCGCTTCTTGATGCTGGACTAATCAATGGCGACTGCATGACAGTTACTGGCAAAACGGTTGCCGAGAATTTAGAGAAACTTGATTCACCGGATCCTGATGGCGCGATCTTGCATGCAATCAGCGAACCACTTGGTGGTGTTGGTGGTATTCGCATTCTGAAAGGCTCACTTGCTCCTGAAGGTGCGGTGTGTAAAGCAGCTGGAATTCCAGTCGATGTTTTTGAAGGCCCAGCCAAAGTGTTCGAACGCGAACGTGCTGCGATGGATGCACTAGAAAATGGCGGTATCAAAGCCGGCGATGTTGTCATCATTCGCTACGAAGGGCCACAAGGTGGTCCAGGTATGCGTGAGATGTTGATGATTACGGCGGCTATTAAAGGTGCAGGTCTAGGCAAAGATGTTTTGTTGATTACCGATGGCCGATTCAGCGGTGGTACAACCGGTTTATGTGTCGGTCACGTGGCTCCTGAAGCTTTGGCTGGCGGACCAATTGGTTTAGTTAAGAATGGCGACATAATTCGCATTGACATTCCAAATCAAACACTTGATTTGCAGGTTGATGCCGCTGAGCTAGAGGCGCGCAAAGCGCTCTGGCAGCCAGTGCCACACAAATACCGTCGCGGAGTTTTGGCCAAGTACTCAAAGCTTGTTGGTTCAGCATCTAAAGGCGCAGTTTGCGATTAGTGCCAAATTCAGTTCGTAGTTTGGAACTCGAGCCTGCTTGGCGAGCGGTTAATTTAGCTTTCTTTCTTAATGGTCTGATGTGGGCGCCATTAGTAGTTCGATTACCTGAATTTCGCGATCGATTAGAAATTTCGAATGGTGAACTTGGATCTCTCTTATTATTTGGCGCTCTGGGAGTTTTGGCCGCGCTGCGCTTCGTCTCTAGTTGGAGTCTGCGCTTTGGGACCCGTCGAGTTGTGGCAATCTCTGGCGCAGCTATTTCACTTTCATTAGTAGGAATTTCAAACTCAACTAATAGTTATCAATTTGCTGGGATGCTATTTGTTTTAGGATTCATCGCGGCAACCCACGATGTAGCTATGAATGATCAAGGTGGGAGACTCGAACATTTAACTAAATCATCTTTGATGAATAGTTTCCATGGAATGTTTAGTGTTGGTTCTCTTTTGGGCGGTGCTTATGGAGCCCTTTGCATCAAATTTCAGATTTCCATCCAATTGCAGGAAGTGCCCGTGGTCATTTTTGCAATTGGTATCGCGCCACTAATGCTTAAGTGGCTATTGACTGAAGATAATCAACCTAAACAAGAATCTGAACGACCGAAATCAAGAGGAGTTATTCGAGCGTTTGTGATTTTGGGCCTGATTGGTCTTGCTGGGGCGATAACTGAAGGAGCAGCATCCGACTGGGGAGCCATAACCATGCGCGATAACTTCCAAGTTTCTGGTGTGCAGGCGACGCTTCCTTTTCTGTGCTTTCAAGCATTTATGGTGATCGGCAGATTCACCGGTGATTCGATCACAGACAGATTTAGTCGCTTAACTGTATTGCAGCTCGGGGGATTGATTTCTGGCGCTGGCCTGCTTATCGGACTTACAGTGAATCAACCTTGGTCAATCGTCGCGGGTTGGACAATATTGGGTGCTGGCATTTCGGTGATCATTCCGTCTATGTATAGCGCTGCAGCCGAAACAGCACGACACGATTATTCGCAGGCAATTACTCCCAGCCAAGCTGTTGCAGTCGTAGGCGGAATTTCATACATTGGATTCCTCATCGGACCCCCAACTATCGGCTGGCTGGCAACAGAGTACGGCTTATCGAAAGCACTTTATTTGTTGGTGGTTTGCTGCTTTTCAATGTTCTTACTTACTCTGCTGCCTGTATTTAAAAAATAATTATTGGCAGATTCAGCAGTAATCGCATAAACTCATAACACGATCAACACCGCAATGGTGGGGATAGTACGCAGGTAGCAAGCCAAGAGCGAACTACAGGCAGGTTTCTGTTACAAGTCGGCACAGGTCGGCGCAGAGATTCACTATCCAGCCAGCCAGCATTGCGCGAGACGTCGAAGCGATCCTTCGAAGAAATGGAGTAGACACATGTCTGACAAAATAACTGGCGCACAAAGTCTGGTTCGCTCACTTGAGCATGCCGATGTCGACGTAGTTTTCGGCATCCCAGGCGGAGCGATTCTCCCCGCCTACGACCCCCTAATGGATTCCAAGTCTGTTCGTCACATTTTGGTGCGCCACGAACAGGGTGCTGGCCATGCTGCTGAAGGCTATGCCGCAGCAACTGGTCGAGTTGGTGTTTGTATGGCCACCAGTGGTCCGGGCGCAACAAACCTTGTTACCCCTATTGCTGATGCACACATGGACTCGGTACCAATGGTTGCAATCACTGGACAAGTTCCTGGCCCAGCAATTGGTACTGATGCTTTTCAAGAAGCTGATATTCGCGGCATCACAATGCCGATTACAAAACATAATTACTTAGTTCGCGATGCTGCCGAAATTCCACGCGCGATTGCAGAAGCATTCCACATCGCATCAACTGGGCGACCTGGCCCAGTTCTTGTTGACATTACAAAAGATGCACTGCAGGCCATGACCACTTTTGATTGGCCGACAGTTTTGGATTTACCTGGTTACAAACCAACGACCAAACCGCACGCTCGTCAGATAAAAGAAGCTGCTCGCATGATTGTTGAAGCCAAGCGCCCAGTTCTTTACGTTGGCGGTGGCGTTATTCGTGCCGGTGGATCTGCAGAGTTGCGCGAACTCGCTGAACTTACTGGCATTCCAGTGGTTACAACTTTGATGGCTCGAGGTGCTTTCCCGGATAGTCACCCGCAGCACATGGGTATGCCGGGTATGCACGGCACTGTTAGCGCAGTTGGTGCATTGCAACAAAGTGATTTGCTCATCACCTTAGGCGCGCGATTTGATGACCGAGTAACTGGCAAATTGTCTTCATTTGCGCCTAAATCACAGGTTATTCATGTTGATATTGATCCAGCAGAAATCGGCAAGAACCGTTATGCGGATATTCCAATTGTGTCTGATGTTCGCGCTGCAATCATTCAACTTATTCCAGCGATAACCGCAGAGTTTGATGCCGGCCACCGTGCCGATTTAACTGGCTGGTGGAAAACACTTAATCACCTGCGCGATAACTACCCGTTGGGCTATGACACTCCTAATGATGGAACGCTTTCACCTCAGTTGGTTATTGAGAGACTTGGCAAAATTGTTGGCCCTGATGCGATTTACACCGCTGGTGTTGGTCAGCATCAGATGTGGGCTGCGCAGTTTATTGGTTATGAAAACCCGAACACTTGGCTTAACAGCGGCGGCTTGGGAACAATGGGCTATTCAGTTCCAGCTGCAATGGGCGCCAAAGTTGGTTGCCCTGACAAAACTGTTTGGGCAATCGATGGTGATGGCTGTTTCCAGATGACTAATCAGGAACTAGCTACCTGCACAATTAACGAAATCCCAATCAAGGTTGCATTGATTAATAACTCTTCACTTGGCATGGTTCGTCAGTGGCAGACCTTGTTCTACAACGAGCGTTACAGCAACACAGATCTACACTCACATTCATTTCCAGACTTCGTGAAACTGGCAGATGCATATGGTTGCCTTGGACTGCGTTGTGACAAAGCCGAGGATGTCGATAAGACAATCGAGAAAGCAATGAGCACAAATGATGTGCCAGTTGTGATTGATTTCCAAGTT
>CANBWF010000047.1 GCA_947373075.1 Actinomycetota bacterium
CAAGCACTGACACCCACCATAAATGCGGAATAAAGAATCCCACGGCAAAGGCGAAGGCAACAATAAGACGATTCTTGATTGGGTTATCGATAAGCCTGCGATAGAAAAGTGCAATCGCCAACAGCGCAAGCAACCAGTAGTTGTAGCGAAATGAGGCAAAAAGCAGCAACCCAATAATTGCTGGCATAACGAAATTTCTGATCCACTTAAACACTAAATAAACCCTCAGGGTCGTAGATGCTTTGACCATTTCTTAAAGTAGCCAAGCACACAGGTGAATCTTGGGACAAGTCCGGAAGTGCATGAGTCCCAGACCTTGGGTCTGTTGACCACGAACTTGCAATCTCGGTCGCTGATGTATCTGCGAATGCATTCACTTGCCAGATAGCAATGTCCGCTGGAGCTCCGATTGCTAGTACCCCTGACTCATCATTACGGGCGGCCCGATGTCCGCCGCGAGTTGCAGCATTAAAACTTGCCCGCAAGGTAATACGTTGATCCATTTGATGATGATTATTTGCCGCCTTAACCCAGTTCCACGGTTTAATTTCAGTAACCGGCGAATCTGATCCGAAGGCCAGCACCATTCCAGACTTAACCATGTCCGCAAATGGATGAGTATTGGCTAGACGGTCGATTCCCAATCTGCTTTCATACATCCCTGCTGGTCCACCCCAAGTCGCATCAAAGGCTGGCTGCACACTTGCGACCACGCCTAAATCTGCATAGAGGTCCATGGAGTCGACGCTAGGCATACTCAAGTGCTCTATGCGATGGCGACTTGATCGAATCGCGCTAACCGTTACTCGGTCGAGTGCTTGAACAAAACCGGCATGTATCCGAGCGCAGGCTTCATCTCCTATCGCGTGAAACCCCGCTTGCAGGCCTAGATTGGTCGTTGTAACAATGTGTTTCGCAATTTGATCTATCTCTAAATAAGCCAGGCCAGAATTATCACTCGCATCCGCATACGATTCAAAAAGTTTTGCTGACCTAGAACCTATTGAACCGTCGACACTCAAATCCCCAGCTGCTCCGGCCGCTGCTAATCGCACGACGTTGCCTGTGTCTAAATCTGCCCAATACGCATAAATCGCGGGCATATCCAGCTGATTTGCAAATGTCTGAACTATCGCAAAATCTTGCTCGGAACTAACAGTTGGACCGCCATTTTCATGTACGGCTACTACCCCATTACTCGCTGCATGTTGCAAGGCGGCCTTTACACATTCAGAAACCAATTCGTCCGATGCACTCTGAGTTAAATCATTCCAAATTGATTCACGTTTACTGCCACTAACAATTTCTGCTGACTTCCAGTCGAACCATGACCCATTAACAATCGCTGAGTGACCATCAATTCGAGACAGGTAAAAAGTTCGGCTCAGAGCCTGTGTTGATAACACTTCATTGAAGTCAGACAAAGTATCTGTCCAACTAGTTTCATCCCAACCTTGTAGGTAGATGTGTTCACCGGACTGACTAAGCGCAGCTTCATTTACCAAATTAGCGAGATCTCGAAACGATGTCGCCGAACTTGCATTGAAGCCAAGAAGATTAAGTCCAGTTGCACTCAGATGTACGTGGGCATCAACAAACCCGGGCGCTACAAACGATTCGCCAGCGTCAAGAAAAAACTGCGCATCCTGTTTGAACTGTTGCGCGGTCGCGAGATCGCCAATCCAGGCAATCACTCCGTCGTTTATCAGTAAAGCCTGAGCATCCGGGATTCCAGGAGCATAAATTCTTCGCGCAACTATCAGGGTTGAACTCATGAATTCAAAATTGTAAGTTCATGTGACGTGTTGTTGAAATTAACTAACCCGTCTGTAGTTAGCGCCACAATATCCTCAATTCGTGCGCCAAACTTGCCAGGAATATAGAAACCGGGTTCGATTGAAAAGACATTGCCAACAACTAGGGGCTCGTGATTAGAAGCAACGATGTACGGCTCTTCGTGCGTGTCTAGTCCTAGCCCATGACCAGTTCGATGAACAAAGTATTCCCCTAGTCCATTTGCTTCCAGAATGTCTCGCGCTAGTGAATCCGCTTGGGCGCCAGACATACCTACGGCCGCAGTGGCGACAGCATATACCTGCGCCGCCTTCAACGTCTCAAAGTGTGTGACAAATTCTGCAGGCGGTTCACCACAGACATACATACGGGTGCAATCGCTGCAATATCCGCTCGGCATTGTTCCTCCGATATCCACAACTACAGGTTCACCGATCCCAATCACCCGGTCAGAAGAATCATGATGTGGGCTGGCGCCGTTGGGGCCGCTAGCCACAATCACAAAGTCCACGCGTTGATGGCCTGAAGCCAAAATGGCCTCAGCAATGTCGCGAGCCACTTCACGTTCAGTTCGACCAGGTCGCAACCAAAGTGACATGTTCTGATGCACTTCATCAATCGCAGCTCCGGCGGCAGCGATGGCTGCTATTTCGGCGTCATCCTTAACCGCGCGGATGTCACTCAACAACCTTCCTGCAGGTTTTAAATGAGCTGCGAAACTCTCCTGAATTCCGAGTGCTTTTTGTGCCCACATAGCGTCGTTAACTGCGGCAGATTTGATAGGTCCGGTTACCTTATTTAGTAGCGCAATCGGATCGTCAGTTTCATCCCAAGCAATAACTTCAATGCCAAAACGATCTAGTTCGTGATGCTCGGCAGCTGGTAACTCCAAACGTGGAACCAACATCCGAGCAGTTGCCGCAGAGGTAATTGCTAAACACGTGAGTCGCTCTAATGGCAGGGCGTCGTAACCAGTTAGGTACCGTAGATCTGAACCTGGGGTGACGAATAATGCATCTACGCCGTCGCTACTTAACGCAGTGCGCACTCGCGATAGTCGTTGTGCGTAATCGATTTTGCTCATGGGTTAACGCTATCCAATTGCGTCAGATTTAGAGCCTTTAGCAACGCATTTACTTGCCTAGTAATTCCCCATTCAACAGCTAAATCCGACAAAGCTTCGACATCTTTAACCGTTTCGTGTGCCCTGAGCTTTCGAGTCACTTTGGCGTCAGTTCGTACCCTGACAACTTTTTGCATGTTGGCTAAATCGACTGCATGTGCCAAAAGCTTGGTCCGAGCGCTGTTGCCAACCTGCTCATTCCCTTGCCCTACAGCGTTCATCAATCTCTCAATAGATTCCCATTGACTAATTAACGCAGATGCTGTCTTTTCGCCGATACCCTTGACTCCCGGAAGTCCGTCAGATGCATCACCTCGTAAAGCGGCAAAATCGGCATACTGATTTCCGGCTACTCCGTATTTCTCGACCAAGTAAGCATCATCAACGATTGCAAGATTCTTTATGCCTTTAGTTATCGACAACACGCGAGTCTGCCCCGCGTCGCTAACTAATTGAAACAGGTCGCGATCCCCAGTGACCACATCTGCCGGATGGTCGTACTGAGCAACTAACGAACCCAGAATGTCATCAGCTTCAAATCCAATTTCCCCGAGCCTTGGAACACCAATGGCATCCAACACTTGAGCGATGGCTGTGATTTGTGGCGACAGATCATCCGGAACGTCTTCTTCCAGTGTGCCGACGATTCGTGCATCAGGTTCCAAGCGATGTGTTTTGTAACTCGGGATTAAGTCCACTCGCCATTGTGGACGCCAATCGTCATCCCAAGCAAACACCAAGTGCTCCGCAGGAAACTGAGTTACCAGAGTTGAAACCATATCTAGGAAACCTCGGATAGCACCAGAAGGTGTTCCATCGGGCGCTTTGACGCTACTGGGCACCGCAAAGAAAGCTCGGTAATAAAGTGTTGCGCTATCGAAGTAGAGCCCTCTGGTCACCATGCAACAATCCCCCGTTCCAAACTTGCTGCGCATTTTTTTGCTGTGCTTGCTAATTCGTCGTCCTGGCTGGCAATCGAAATCTGTTTCAGCAAATCAATCACTTGTTTGATCCATCGAACAAAATCGCCAGCCGCTAAAGTTTGATTACGTAGAACGCGAGCTAAGTCCTGACCTCTCGCCCACTTCAAAGTTGGCCAAATGAAACCAAAATCAAGTTCGGCTAGATAGTCAATTCGGTTCTGTGCTTCAACGTCTTTTAGTTCACCCCAGATTTGCTCCATATCAAGCAAAACATCACCAAGTTGACCTTCAGGTAACTGAATTGGCGTATCGTCATCACGCCTTGCATCAAACACCAGAGCGCTCACAGCGCTAGCTAGTTGCTCAGCAGGCAGTCCTTGCCAAACGCCCTGTTCAATACAGTGTGCTACCACCAAATCGCGGTCTGAATAGATGCCGCGGAGCACTTCACCGCGAGGAGTCACCTTGTGTAAACCATCTTCAATCGTGAGGTAATCCAAATCTGTAAGTACCGCGCACACTCGATCAAACTCACGGGCGATCGAACTTGTCCGCTGTTCAACGCGCTCTTCGAGTTTGCGAATTGAGCGCTGCGTATCGCGATTGCGATCAAACCAGCGCACGTGCTCTTCACGATCGGAACAACCATGACACGGGTGCGCTCGCAGCGCCTTACGCAAACGTTCAACTTCAATTTGCGCTCGACCATCTGACATCACTTTTTCTTCACTACTTTTTCCAGAGCGCGCATGTTTTATCAATTCATCCGCTAGCCAGTTGCGACTCTTAACGGAGCGAGAATCAAAATTCGGTGGCAAAGCCACTGCGCCTAGGAGTCGAGGCTCGTCATCCAAATCGAATACTCCAACACGCTTTACCTGCTTATTCAGGGACATAACGCGTGGTCTTGGGTCATTGACGTCCTGTGCTTCATTTAGAACCACGTGTGGCACACCTTCACGACGGCCGCTAGTCATCACAAAAATGTCGCCTTGATGCAGACTGTTTAGAAAATTTGTGTTGGAAAAACGACGTTGTCGCACTTCGTCACGTTTAGTTCCTTTTTCCAATTCCGAAAGTTGTTGACGCAGATTCATGTAGTCCTGAATGTCACCCAAATGACAGGTAGCTGAATTCAAATAATCAGCGCTCGCCTGCTGAGTACGTCGCAACTCAGTTGCGATACCTACAACGGCTCGATCGGCCTGAAACTGTGCAAACGACGATTCAAGCAATTCACGTGCTTTGACAGTGCCGAACTTGCCAATCAAGTTAACTGCCATGTTGTACGAAGGACGGAAACTAGATTTAAGCGGATAGGTACGGGCGCTGGCCAAACCAGCTAAGGACTGCGGCTCCAAATCGGTGTGCCAGACAGTTATCGCGTGTCCCTCGAAATCTATGCCGCGACGCCCGGCACGCCCAGTGAGCTGCGTGTATTCGCCAGGAGTGATCGGGGTATGAATACTGCCATTCCATTTAGTCAGTTTTTCTAGCACCACACTTCGGGCAGGCATGTTGATGCCAAGTGCCAAAGTTTCGGTGGCAAATACTGCCTTAATCAAACCGCGCTGAAATAGTTCCTCAACTACCTCTTTGAATACTGGCAATAGGCCGGCATGGTGTGCGGCTACGCCACGTTCAAGGGCTTCTGCCCAACTTCGGAAATTAAGCGCACGAAGCTCATCTACGGACACTTCTGCAAACCGCTTGTCGACAACAGAGCGAACTTCGAGTTGCTCTTCATGAGTGGTTAACGAGAGCCCAGCTGCTAAGCACTGCTGCACTGCATCATCGCAAGCGGCACGAGAGAAAATGAAAGTGATACTTGGTAACAAATTATGTTCTTGCAGTTTCTCAATCACAGAAACACGCGATGGCGTGTATTTACTATGGAACCGTGAACCACGAGTTCGCGGCATTGTTCGCTCATTGCGGGCGAAGCGCATCAACTCTGGGTTGACCTGTGTTTTGCCTCCGTCATTGAACAATTCGTAAAGAGTATTGCCGACCATGACTGATTGATGTAACGGCGTTGGGCGCGTTTCTTCAACCACGATCTGGGTGTGACCACGAACTGTGCAAAGCCACTCGCCAAATTCCTCTGCATTGCTAACTGTTGCTGAAAGAGCCACCACCCGAACATGTTCCGGAAGATGAATGATTACTTCTTCCCAGACAGCGCCGCGGGAACGATCAGCTAAGTAGTGCACCTCATCCATAACAACATGACTCAAGTCACCCAGATTGCGCTGACCTTCATAAAGCATGTTGCGCAACACTTCAGTAGTCATGACAACTATGGGCGCATCGCCATTAATTGAGTTATCGCCCGTCAATAGGCCGACGTAATCTTCGCCAAAAATTTCAACAAACTCGTTGAACTTCTGATTTGATAGGGCTTTGATTGGCGTGGTATAGAAACATCGAGTTTGTTGTGACAGTGCAAGATAAGCAGCGAACTGGCCAACTATTGTCTTGCCGGCGCTAGTAGGCGCCGCCACCAGCACTCCATTGCCATCTTGAATTGCCGTACAGCCATCCACTTGAAATGGGTCCAACTCAAACTGCAACGAATCCCGAAATCCGCCAAGTAGAGTTTTCTGCATTGCGGTGCGAGCTTTGGCTGCAGCAAACCGTTGCGCTGGAGAGTTAGACATCAGTCGTTTTGCCAGCAACTCTGCGATCGTTCAAAATACAAATCCCGATAGCGCCGAAACATAAAACCATTATTGGCAAAGCAATGATGCTCATACCAAACGGATCGCCATTAGGCGTTGCAATCGCTCCGAAGAAAAAAGCACCGATAACAATCCAGCGCCAACTATGCAACATTGTTCGCCCAGTAGCAATACCAAAGAAGTTCAGAATAAGAATTAAGACCGGCAACAAGAAACCCAGTCCAAAAAATAAAGTGAGGTGCAGGGCAAATGAAATGTAACTATCGACACTTGTTACATTTGAAACTTTTGGTGGCGTAAATTCAAAAAGAGTGTTCAGGGTTCTAGGTAGAACGACATAACCCAACCAGCAGCCCGTTAAAAACATTGGAACAGCAATTCCGGTAAAAATTACTGCCCATTTCTTTTCTTTACGATGCAGCCCTGGTGCGACAAAACGCCAAAGTTGGTAAATCCAAATCGGACTACTGAGGATCAAGCCACCGATTAGGGCGATGTTCAGCTGCATCGCTAGACCACTTGTTACACCTGTAAATGCCAGGATTGTTTGCGGATGCTCTAGTCGAGCTGCATCAAATGGTCTGCGCAGAACACCAAACACGGTCTCGTATTGTGACCAAACTAAACCAGTGGTCAGAAGTATGGCCGCAGCACACTTAACTATTCGAGAACGCAGTTCATTAAGGTGCTCCCCTAATGTCATACTGGAAGATTCAACGGTACTTGCCATTGCGCAGGGCCGTTACGAATCAGAATCTTTTGATTTATCGTCTTTTTGCGGATCTAGTTCATTCTTGAAAATGCGGATTGATTTGCCGATATTTTTTGCTGCATCTGGCAGTCTTTTAGACCAAAGAACCACCACGACAATAAGAATAAGAACTACGCCGCCCTTGCCAAATAAATCGCCCATGTTTCCCCTTGTTTGCTGGTAGTTACTAGTCTATCTCGGCTTATGCCTGCAACCACTTCTTAGCCTTTTGCACCACTTGATCGCGTAGATCTTGCGGAGAAAGCACTTCGATATCGCCAGCACTGGCCAAAACCAAACTAGCCAGCCAAGCGCCATTTGTGACACTAACCGTAGCTTCTATCAAGTTGTCCACTGCAGTTACATTGGAAACCGTTTCAGGAGCGAAACTCTCAAGCATCTCGGGCAGCATACGCATTCGCGTTTCCAAAGTCGGACTACTGATCGCGAAATCGGCACTTACAGAGTCCTGTGAATTGCCTGGCTCATCCAGCGCGGATGCCTGCAGAATTCGGTCGACTCGGAATGTCCTCATGGCTTCACTGCTTCTACAGAAAGCACGGACATAAACCACGCCTTCGTTCGCTTGCAATGCTATAGGTTCAATTATTCGTTGCGTTACTTTCTGATCTATAGCGGCGCCGTATTTAATCTCAACGCAACTATTTGAATTAATCGCAACTTTCAAGATGTTAACAATCTGTTCGTCCACCTCGGTTGTGCCGATTTCAATAATTGATTCAGTCGTTGCAAAAGTGAACTGTAATTTCAAAAGAAGTTCGGACACCGTCTTTTGCTCCACAAGATACGGCATCGCTTCAAGATATTTGAGTCCACCAATAATCGCAATTGATTCATCGGGTGTGAAACGAATCTGTTTGTCTAGGCCAAGTGATTCCCGGGTTTCGATCCAGACACCATCTTCGTCATCTTGAATTTCAACGTCAGCATTTTCTCCATAGAACTCACCAATGCGGGCATCATTCAAAAGATCGCAGTATCGGCGCACCTCTGAAGGTTTTAGATTAAAAACCTCTGCCACAGTCTGCAGTTCAACAGGACTATTAGCTCGTAAGTATGCGAGCATCCGTACCGCTGTTTCAAATTGAACGGCCACTATTGATGCACCGCCAAAACTTGGTTGACCAGATTAGTAACGCGCTCTTTCAGAGATTCAGGCTGCAATACTTCTACCCGATCACAGACCAATAAGATTTCCCTTGAGAGTGCATAGGCATCGTCATATTCGATGGTTAAGACATCTCCAGTTGGTGATTCTTCAAAACTGTTCGACAATAAACGTAAATTCGCACAGTCTGCCACTGGCACTCGAACTTTAGCGGTCTGTACTTCGGACTCCGTGCGCTGGAAACTGCGAATCATATCGATGGGATCACTATCTTGCGGGCTTGGATTGAGGATCTCATCTTTTGTGATCTTCACTTCACCGCTTATGCGACTCAATCGAAATAGAAGTTCAGCCTCTCGCTCGTATTCGAATCCAAATAAATACCAATGTTCTTGGTGCAGCACTAGCCGCCATGGATCTACTTTACGAACCTTGGTCTCATTACTATTGCGACTGTAATACTCAAATTCGATATTTCGCTTCGCCACGATGGCTTGCTCAAGTGGCTTCAAGTAACGTTCATCTCGGCCGATAGCGGTAAAGATGTTTGAGCCGCCGCGATATTCCGGCCCTGCGATTATGGCCCCAGCGGCTGCAGACTGACCCAGATGTGCATCTCGCCAAGCGCCGGTAGCCAATGACACAAGAATTAACTCGTCTTGCGTCAACTCAACTTCAGCAAAAAAGGAGCGCTCTAGATCAATGGA
>CANBWF010000048.1 GCA_947373075.1 Actinomycetota bacterium
CAACTACGAAGTGACACACTTTAAGACTCCGGGCAGATGCGCCTGCAGTTCGTGATAACGCTTAAGAAATATTGCTTCTAGGCATTTCCAGAGCCGAAATTTAAGTCTGAATCACGCCAAGAATCTACAGACATCTCATAAATGTCTTCGGGCCCATCTTCGTCATCGATTTGCACGCCAACGTGAGTGAAACCAAATTTCGCGATTATCTTTTGCGATGGTCCGTTTTCAGGACTAACTGTGTAGCGTAAAGTCTTTACCTTAGGCTGAGTTGCAACCCAATTCCACATTGCTACAAGTGCCTCAGTTGCATAACCTCTATTTTGAAATTCAGGAGCAATACCAAGCCCAATTTCGATCATTCCATTTGAATCAGGTTTGCTATGAAATGAAATGGATCCAACAACTTCTTTGGTTTCCTGGAGAATGATCCAGCGAATGAACCAGCGGTTTAATTTTACGTCTTGACTAACTTGTGGTGCCCGCCAGCGCACAGGGCTTGGTCCTTCAACCAGCACATTGCATGGATTACTGAATCCAAATTCCTCAAGCAGTGAGTTATCAAAAGTTTCATCTGCCAGCGACAATAAATGTTCTGGCGTGATTAACCGCAACTCCAATCGGGATGTAAACAGCTGATGGAATTCATAATCGTTTTGCATTTATAACCTTGAAGTGTCAGCGCCAAATTAGGCGTTGAACATCCACCGGATGCCATATCTGTCCAGACAAACACCCCAGTAACCCCAAGACTCTTCATGGGGATCAGCTTTTTCCGTGGCACCTTCAGACAATTGGGTATAGATACGGTCTACATCTTCACGGGAATCAAGAGTCAGGTGCAGTGTTGTGTTATTTCCAATTCGAACTTGATGTCCCATTGAAGCCAACATGTCCGTTGCATGTAAAACATGCCCACCGATAATCTCTAGCGTTGCATGCATGATTCCGTCGCGTTCTTCTTCGGGCAAATTTTCGGCAATCGGAGTATCGGAAAATCTCATTAAAGTTAGCGGAGCATCCGGATTAAAAATTGATCGATACCAATTAAATGCTTCTTCAGTTTTCAATGGGAAATTCAAATAAGTCGATACGTTTGCCACGATGCCTCCGAGTGACGATAAAAAACTTTTAAGTGCGCCACTTAGCCTAACAATTGGAACATTGCCGCAGAGTAGAAATCGACTAAGTCATGAGAAAAGTCAAAAATGGCTTCTTACTTTCTAACTAGACCGTTCTCGATCAAGTACTCTGCCGATTCCACAATGGCCTGCCCAGCCGGGCGGAACTTAAAGTTGAAATCCTGTTCAGCCTTAACATTTACTGTGATCATTGGCTTATCAAGATATGCCAATGACGCCTTCACCGTTTTGTCAAAAAGCCCAACGAGTCTGATTAAGAAATTAGGTGCTATTCGCGTTATAAATTTGCGATTTGGATAGGCACTTTGCATCACCGAAACAACTTCAGCAAATGACAGCGAGTCAGATGTAGCTAGATAGCGCTGACCGATTGTTGCAGAATTCCCTAAGGCGGCTACATGCATATGTGCTACGTCTTTTACATCTACATAGGCAAAAGTTAGTTTCGGTAGTACTGGGTCTTTGCGATTTATTAAACGTTCAATGATTGAGATTGATGAACCAAAGTTTTTATCCAAGGGTGCACCAACTACAACACTGGGATTAATCGTGGTCAGTTGAAGATTATGAGTATCTGCGAGTTCCCAGGCGGCTTGTTCGGCTAAAGTTTTGGATTTTGTGTATGCATCAACGCTTGAGTTTGTGACATCAGTCCACAAATGCTCACCCAATTCAATTCCCGCTGGTTGTCCCCCATAAATGGCTGCAATAGACGATGTTAGAACTATTCGAGAAACTCCGGCATTATGAGCGGCCGTCAGCGCTCTACGGGTTCCCTGTACAGCAGGGTTTATGAGCTCATCTTCAGATTTTGGTTGCACAAGTGGGAACGGTGATGCGGTGTGAACTAAGGCATCAACACCAGTAAGTGCAGCGACCCAACCGGAATCACTGAGCAAATCAAGTTCAACAAAAGTGAGTCGTGAATCCAAATTGCCTGCATCTATAAGATGTGGGGAAACTGCTTCAATAATTTCCGGCGCCCGCCCAAGTGATCGAACCGATGCTCTGACTTCATAGCCAGAGTTGAGTAAATCAACTGCAATATGTTTTGCGATATAACCAGATGCGCCAGTTAAGAGCACTAATGTCATGTCTCAACTATGGCACAGATTAAGCGTGCAATTGGGCCCGAATATCAGTGACTGTTTCAGCTAGCGGACGAACTTTTAGTCCAGCGGCAATTGCCTTACTTGTATCCATCGCTAACATTCCAACACTCTCCCCTTGCGCCCACAGTGGGAACTCTTCGTCGGCTTTAAGTGCTTCCTCTACTGCAATCCAATTCAATTCAGCCTCTGGTCCACCAACAGTCTCCGCAATCGTCGCAAGAACATCACCGAATGCCGCACCACCACTTGGGGTGGCCACATGGAATGCCCCGCTCAACCCATCAAGCGCAGCATCAACAGTGAACTTTGCTAAGTCGCGCACATCGATATATTGCAACGAGGCTGATTTAGGTTCAGGAGCATCCACCATTCCACCGCTGGCAATTTTGGCTACCCATGCTGTAAATCGATTTGTGTAATCGTCCGGACCAATCACATAAGTCGGGCGAATTATCAGCGGGTTGTCAAAGCGCTTTTCAGTTTCTTGTTCACACAGCACTTTTAGAGCGCCGTAGTGTTCCATCACAGGCACAGCAGTTACATCCAATGCGCTTACCGCCTCAGTTGAAGTTAACTGAGCCCGTTCGTCGCAGTTAGGGCCAATCGCATCGTCATAAACTGAAACTGTTGAAACAAAAACAAACTTTTTGGTTGAATCACCAAGCACATCTGCCACAATGGAAACTTCATTTGGCCGATAAGCACAAACATCGATAACAAGATCCCATACAGTGCCAGTGAGTTTGTGTAAATCAGTTAGACGATCACCGTGTACATGTGTTGCAGATTCAGTTCCTGGCGGAACATTGTCGCTGCGGTGAAAAACGGTTACATCATGGCCAAGTGAAAGTGCGTACTTAGTCATAGCTAGACCCACGAAACGGGTTCCGCCGATAATCAGAGTCTTCATTCGGTCGGTAGCAGATCTAATTCGCGCAATTTATCTAACATTGCTGGATTTGATGGCTCAATCATGTGCGATCCATCCGGGAAAACCACAACCGGAATAGATTTAACGCCAGCAATTTCTATCGCCGCATCGCGCAATGTGTCATCGTGTTCAACATCTAGGTAGTCAAAGTCCACACCGAGTTCTGTCAGCTGACGCTTGGAACGAATGCAGTCGCCACACCAGTCGGCACCATACATTTGAATAATTTGATCGGCCATAAAAACTCCACTACTAGTCGCTCAAAATCATAGTAGACACAGAGATGCCTTTGGACTCGAATCGTAACTAACTTAAGTCCAAAGGCACCGACAACTAATAGGACAATAGCCCGTTAGTCACCAGAACCAATCACTGTAAATATCGCTGAGCTAACTGATCCACCTGGAGTCGTGACGACAAATCGGTTAGTCATTGCACCGTTAGGTACACGTACTGAAAGTGTTCCAGTTGCTAGCACTGAGAAAGTTACCGGCAAACCAGACATTGTTACTGATGTGGTTGCGCCAAGGTTGGTTCCAGTAATACGTAACTGATCTCCTTCTGAACCTGTAGCAATACTTAGTGCCGAAATTTTTGGAAGGTTTACGCCGGCACTCACCGTCAGTTTTGACTTAGTTGCTGATCCTGAATTAGTTGCCACTGTAATGTTTCCAGTTGCTGCTCCAGCAGGAATTCCTACAACTATGGATGTTGAAGAAATTACCCGGTACTGCAGATTCAGATTGCCTAATTTCACGCTGCTGACTCCGACGAAGTACTTTCCAGTAATCGTGACCGAACTTCCAGCTTTCACCGCAGTTGGTGCGAGTGAAATTATGGAAGGTGCTGGAATATCGACAATGTAACTTGAAACACTGACTGTTGTTCCCGCCAAGTTCACAACAGAGATTGCACCAGTGCTAGCTGCAGCAGCTGAAACCAGAGTAATAGTCGAGTCATTAATTACTTTGAACGAAGTTGCGGCAAGGCCATTAACGAACACCTTGGATGCTCCCGTAAATCCAGAACCTGTCAGTGTCACGGTGGATCCAGCCAGACCATGACTTGGCAAGAACGACGAAATCTGCGCCGGTTTGATCACAGTAACTTTTGTTGCATTCGTCGCAAGTCCACCAGGTGATGTCACACTGACAGTGCCAGTATTCGATTGCGCACCCACTACGAAGGTCAATTGAGTTGGTGTACCAAGTGTGAAATCAACCGCAGCCCCACCCAGCGTTACTGCGCTTGCACAGTAAAGATAGGTGCCTTTGACAGTTACTACCGAACCGGCTTTAACTGTGGTTGGTGCAACACTCGTAACTTTCGGCTTATTCACGAGGCGAGTGAATTTGGTACTTGATGCGGAACCGCTATCGGTCTGCACAGTGATTACACCAGATGTTGTTGCACATGGAACTACAGCTGTGATTGCTGTGGCAGAGATCGACTTAATGTCCGCCGGCACTCCATTGAACGAAACAGTGGCCTCTGATGAGAAGTTTGTTCCGGTAATAGTTACTACAGATCCGGCGTCTGCTGATTTAGGAGTGAATGTAGTAACTGTTGGAGCCAACTGCGGCGCGGTAGTGAATTCAACATCAATGTTGGTATCAGAATTAATCGTGAAAGTACAGGTAGGTGAAATTCCACAAGCAGGAATTGACCAGCTGGCAATATGACTTCCCTGATCAGGCACGGCAGTCAAAGTAACGCTTGCGCCAACTGCGAATGCTCCACTGCACAAGTCGCCACAGCCAATACCGTTGCCGTCGCTAACTAAACCTGTGCCATCGCCAAACATTCCTACATTCAGAATTGGTGTTTGTACACCCGCTAGCGCCAAGTTTGCCGCGACCATCTGCGCACCTTCATAGGCACCAAGATCTGAGTTTGGATCCACCATTGCCGCACTTGAACATGAAAGTTTGTATGGATCTTCATCACACAATGGCAAAGCTTCATGATTTCCACCATCAGTGTCATCGTAAGTACCGGTGTAATCAAAGAACTCATAGCGGCGAGTAACTGACTCTGCGCCCGCACCCGCAGGAGCTTCACTAACTACCTCGTTGTCGGGTTGCACAGCTAGTGGCGTGCCATCTTCCGCACAAGTAGGCCGTGCCTGAATGAATTTCCATTCGGTTTCCACTTCAGCCGGGTCCTGGGGCACGTTTGGATTGTCAGTTAGCAGTGCACCAAGTTGAGCCGGAGCATGTGATTCTGTTTTATAAACCTTCATCCACTTTGCAGGTCCCCACAGTGCACAGTCCGGTTTAGCTGGAAGTGCCGGAACCGGAACTTGCGCTGGAGCCGGTAATGCCGCGGCTACGTTACCTGCATTATTGATCGTCCAAACTGGTGCAGGAATTGCTACTGGACTGTCTGCTGTAACCAACTGGCCTGCATTAGTGCCATCGTCCACTAACCAGTGATAAACCACATTTGTTGGGTTACTCATGGTGCCCAGACCAAAGTGTTCACAACCACTTGCATCGTAGAGCTGCGTAGTAGCGCCAGATGGGCCACCTAAGTAACAGGAATGACCATCGGTTGCTGTTGGATTTACGGGGGCGACAGCAGTCGTATTTGCATAGCCCTTTGCTGGATCGTATTGCGAAATCCAGCGCACTTTAACGCCACTGACGCCATTTGCACTGAAGTCGGTAACAGTAGGTGTGCCATATCGGTTGTATGGAGCGCCGAAGAAATATTGAACATCAGCAGAAGAAACACCATCAAGTTCAATTTCAAAACCGTGTGTTTCTTTGCCGGTGTCATTGAAGGTATCGAAGTTACTTAGTGCACCATTTATGTTTGCCTGTACAGCATTTGCTGGCGCAACTTGCAGGCCAACGACCAATAAGGTTGTGGCTAAAAAATACTTAAAAATTGTTTTCATTGGGTTTCCTCATCCGCTCAATAAATGGATACTATTTGGTCGTTCCTGAGCGAAATGCCAACTTTGACGGCGCTTAGATAATTCTTGGCACAAAATTGGATTTTGCACACCTAGTTGAAATTTCAAATTAGACTTGAAGCGATTCACATAGAGGTGCTAATTGTTACTGGATACTCTGAGATATTTTCTTAGACCCTATAAGCGCTTAGTGGTTTTCACACTCATCCTGCTTGCCATTCAGGCAATAGCCAACCTCTATCTGCCAGCTCTGAATGCTGACCTAATTAATAAAGGTGTCGCTACCGGAGACATCTCATACATTTGGCACATTGGTTTGTGGATGGTGCTTTCGGCAGTACTTGTTCTGGTGGCATCATTAATTGTTGCTTATTTAAGTGCCCAGATCTCAATGGGTTTCGGTCGCGATGTGCGCCATGAAGTATTTACTGCAGTTGAAAGGTTCTCAGCACGAGAGTTGAACCAATTCGGCGCACCATCTTTGATCACTCGCAACACTAATGATGTTCAGCAGGTTCAGATGGTACTTTTTACTGGGCTAACGATGATGATTAGCGCTCCGATAACTGGTGTTGGTGCACTAATTATGGCAGTTAAAACTAATGTGCAAATGTCTTGGATCTTGGTAGTAGTTATTCCAATAACTTCCCTGGTTATTTGGATTTTGCTTCGTCGAGTGGTCCCTCTGTTTCGATTAATGCAGGTTCGAATTGATCGAATCAACTTGGTATTACGCGAACAGATAAGCGGCATCAGAGTGATTCGGGCGTTTGTGCGCACCGAACGCGAGGAATCTAGATTTAATGACGCCAACACCGATTTACTCGATAACACTCTTAAAGTCACCCGAACATTTTCAGTGATGTTTCCACTACTGGGCTTAATCCTCAACCTCTCTAGCGTCGCTGTTATTTGGATTGGTGCTCACCTAGTGGGCAATGGCTCAATGTCCATTGGAAGCCTGACTGCATTCTTGGCATACCTACTGCAAATTCTTTCGTCAGTGATGATGGCTGTGATGATGTCGCTAATGATTCCGCGAGCAGCCACAAGCGCCGAGCGCATTCAAGAAGTTTTGCGAACTAACACCTCAGTCGTTGATAACCCTGAGCCCGTAACAACCGAGAACTCGACCGGGTTGATTGAATTTCGTGATGTTGAATTTCGTTACCCAGGAGCACAACATCCTGTACTGGAAAATATTTCTTTCACTGCACAGCCGGGAAAAATTACGGCAATTGTCGGAAGTACTGGCAGTGGCAAAACAACTCTGCTTAATTTGATAACCAGGTTAATCGACGTATCAGGCGGATCGATTTTGATTGATGGCGTCGACGTGCGCGAACAATCCCTAGAAGGGCTTTGGCAAAAAATCGGACTTGTTCCACAGCGAGCCTTCTTATTTGGCACAACTATTGCGGAGAATCTTCGCTATGGCGATGCCAATGCAACTGACGAGCAACTTTGGCATGCACTTGAAATTGCTCAAGCAAGGGATTTCGTCCTAGATCTTCCCGATCAGCTTGAAACCGTAATTTCACAAGGTGGAACTAACCTTTCAGGCGGTCAGCGCCAGCGAATTTCAATTGCCCGCGCACTTGTAAAGAAAGCTTCGATCTACCTGCTAGACGACAGCTTCTCTGCCCTGGACTACAGCACCGATGCCAAACTGCGGATGGCACTTGAGCCAGAACTAACTCAATCAACGGTAATCATTGTTGGCCAACGCGTAAGTAGCATCATGCACGCTGATCAAATCCTGGTACTAGATGAAGCACGCGTAGTTGGTATCGGCACCCATGCGCAATTAATGGAGGCATGCCAAACGTATAAGGAGATAGTCCTCTCCCAGCTAAGCCCACAGGAAGCATCATGAGCGAACGCAGACCAATGGCTCCGCGCGGCCCTATGGGTGGTCCAATGGGTGGACTTGGAAATATTCCGCCGGCAAAAGCGCATGACTTTAAGAACTCAACGCGAAGACTACTTAGTGAACTTGGGCCAGAGAAAAAACTGGTTGGTCTCGTTTTAATTCTGATTTCTATCAGTGTTGCCTTGGGAACCTTCGGCCCTAAACTTTTGGGCAAGGCCACCAACTACATCTTTTACGGCTACATAGGAAGCCAGTTGCCGGCAAATGCGCCAAAGGAGGCAGTGGTTGCTGGCTTAAGACTTAAAGGACAAAATCAATTTGCAGACATGGTGGCTGCGAACCAAATTGTGCCTGGTAAAGGAATTGATTACCCAGCAATTACGCACATCTTGCTAATCGTTATTGCCTTATTCATAGTCTCCAGCTTGTTCATGTGGATGCAGAGTTACATCATGGCGGGAGTTACCCAACGCACAGTTTTTCGTCTCCGTCGGAAAGCAGAAGAGAAATTGGGTCGCCTACCGCTGCAATACTTCGATATGCAATCACGTGGCGACTTATTAAGTCGAGTTACAAACGATATCGACAACATAGCAACTTCAATGCAACAGGGTCTTTCACAAATCCTTAACTCATTGCTAACCGTGATTTCAGTGTTGGCGATGATGATTTGGATTAGTCCAACGCTTGCGGCAGTCTCTCTTGTCGCAATTCCATTAAGTATTTTGGTTTCTGCTCGCATTGCAAAGAAGTCGCAGAAGGAATTCACTGACCAATGGAGTTGGACTGGAAAGTTAAACGGTCACGTGGAAGAAATGCACACCGGGCATTCGCTAATAAAAGTGTTTGGTCGCCGAGAACGAGCCATCGATGACTTTAGTACGTTAAATGAAAACCTCTACAAATCCAGCTCGAAAGCCCAGTTTGT
>CANBWF010000049.1 GCA_947373075.1 Actinomycetota bacterium
CGAATCGGAATTGTTGGTCGCAATGGTGGCGGCAAATCAACACTGCTCAAAGTTATGGCTGGTGATGAAACTCCCAATAGTGGTCGGGTATCCCGGGCTAACAGCATTCTGGTTGGCACGCTGAATCAAGTCGATAGCGCTGACCCAAATGCAACAGTGCGTGACATTGTTTTAGGCACTCAGTCGGACCATGAATGGGCAACAAGTGCTTTAGTGCGCGATGTTCTAACTGGGCTTTTCGGCGGTTTTGGCGATCAGATTCTTACTCGAACTATGGGGCCACTTTCAGGTGGTGAACGCCGCCGAGTTGCCTTGGCAACTTTGTTGATTAGCGATCTGGATGTGTTGCTTCTAGATGAGCCCACCAACCATTTGGATGTTGAAGCAGTTGCGTGGCTGGCGGAGCATTTAAAGTCTCGGCGAAATCTAGCTCTTGCAGTTGTGACCCACGATCGCTGGTTCCTAGATGAAGTTAGCGATCGCACTTGGGAAGTTGTAGACGGACATGTTGAAGAGTACGACGGCGGATATTCGGCATTTGTTTTGGCTAAAGCAGAGCGTATGCGTCAAGCATCAGTTGAGGATCAGAAGCGTAACAACTTAATCAAGAAGGAACTTGCCTGGTTACGTCGCGGTGCTCCAGCCCGAACCACCAAACCAAAGTTTCGAATTGATGCTGCTAACGAACTTATTACCAACGAGCCACCCCCTCGAAACAATGTTGAGTTGCTGGGCTTTGCAAATGCCCGACTTGGTCGCACTGTTTACGAACTTCATAATGCTCGGGTAACGCTTGGCGAACGCAATCTGTTCGAACATCTGGATTGGAACATTGGTCCGGGCGATCGTATTGGTATCGCCGGCGTAAATGGAGCGGGTAAAACAACTTTGCTGAAGGTCTTAACTGGTCAGCTTGAACTTACGCAAGGCAAGTTGGTCACTGGAGTAACGGTTAAGCCAGCATTCTTGTCGCAGCATCTTGAGGAACTCAATCCCAAATGGCGAGTTCTTGAAGCAGTGGAGCAGGTGGCCGCTCGCGTTGAAATCGGCAAGGGCAAAGAACTTAGTGCGTCTTCGCTTTGCGAGCGTCTTGGCTTCACAAATGAAGCGCAGTGGACGCCAGTAGGGGATTTATCAGGTGGAGAGCGTCGCAGGCTTCAACTGACTCGTTTGCTTATGGGCGGGCCAAATGTGTTGATCCTCGATGAACCAACCAACGATTTTGATGTTGAAACTTTGGCAAGCCTTGAAGATCTGCTCGATAGTTTCTCAGGAACGCTCTTGGTGGTATCTCACGATCGGTATTTCCTAGAGCGAGTTTGTGACACATTCGTTGCGGTTCTTGGCGATGGGGGATTGCGCGACCTGCCTCGAGGTTTGGAAGAGTTCCTGGAACTGCGAGCATTACAAGACCGTGATTCATCAATGCTCAATCAGTCACCTACGAAAGAGAAACTCAGTAGCTCGACGATTCGGGACCTGCAAAAAGAATTAGCCAAGCTCGAGCGCTCGATTGGCAAAATCGACACTCAAATCAAAGCGCTGCATGAACAGATGGAATCGCATGCCACTGACTTTGTGAAAATCGCTGAACTTTCACCACAGTTAACAGACCTCAATGTGCAGAAGTCGCAGTTTGAAGACAAGTGGCTCGAAATCTCAGAGAAGTTACTCGATTCTTAGTTTTAAGTTCCCATTAATCTAATCGAACTTGCCCGTGTAACTATCCGTGATTGCTAGCATGACTTCATGATTACTTGGCCGGATAAACTTCCAACTCTAAGCGCTGGAGATATTTCGATTCGGCCGTGGCGTGAGGATGAGGCGGCGGCGGTTTATAACATCTGTCAGGACCCTGACACGCAGTACTTCACTACTGTGCCAATTCCGTATACACATGCTGATGCCGAAAAATGGATCGCGCGACAACGCAAAGGCTTTGAAGACAAAACGGACTTCGCACTTGCGGCTGAAGTTGATGGCAAAGTGGCTGTTCAACTTTCGGCGTTCGACTCCATAGCTTTTGAGCACATAATCAAAATTGGCTACGCAACTGCGCCAGAGTTTCGGGGTAAGGGTTACACATCCCGTGCAATTGAAGTATTGGTGGATTACCTTTTCTCTCTGGGATATCGGCGAGTTGGTGCCGACACTTTGCCTGAAAACATTGGCTCACGGAAAACTCTGCTCAGAGCTGGTTTCTATCTTGAATCAACCCAACGCATGGCAATGACTAATCGCGATGGAACTCAAACTGACGGCTTAGTTTTCGCTAAGTTAGCGCCTGAATACCGGGACTAAATCTGGTCTAAAGCCTGATCCAAATCGGCCCACAAGTCTTCAACATTTTCAATACCTACGGATAGGCGAATCAAGTTCTGGGGGACTTCAACATTTTCATGCGACCAGCGACGACGACGTTCAATAAGGGATTCAACTCCACCGAGTGAAGTCGCATTAGTAGCGAGCAGTGTTGATTCACACACTTTGTCGGCGTCCTCAGCGCTGTTTCCAGCTAGGAACGAGATCATCAAGCCTGGCCCACTTGCTTGCTGCGCGTGGACTTCATGATTTGGATGACTTGCCAAGCCGGGGTAGTAGACCTTAGAAACCGCAGGGTGATTCACCAGCCGCTGCGCCAAAATCTTTGCATTGTCTTCACTGCGATCAATCCGGACAGAAAGCGTTCGAATGCCGCGGATCGCCAAGAATGCATCGAATGAACTTGGTACCGCACCTAAAAGAATGCGACGACCAACCATCTGCTCGCCCAGTTCAGGACTTGCGGTGACAACGGCGCCCATTAGTAAGTCAGAATGACCAGCTAAACCTTTAGTAACACTGTGCATCACGATGTCAGCGCCAAGCACAAGTGGTTGTTGGCGAGCTGGCGTCATGAATGTGTTATCAATTGCAAGCAGTGCGCCCACAGCATGAGCAACATGAGCCGCTGCGCGAATGTCGCAAATTTCTAGCAGTGGATTTGTTGGGCTTTCAAACCAAACTAAATCTGCTGATTTGCCATCGCCAGCAATCTGCTTTTCGATGTCAGCTTGATCTGTCACATCGGCATAACGCAACACAATGCGACCATTTGCTGCAAGTTCTTCAAGACGAGTTCCAACGGCTGCGTAAGAGTGAGAACTTGCAACGATTACGCCACCCATTGGCACTATGTCGAACACTGCGTTCGCTGCAGCCATTCCGCTGGAGTAAACCGTGGCGGTTCCGCCTTCTAAAGAACCAATAACCTCTTCGAGGGCTGCCAGAGTTTCATTCCACTGACGGCCATATCCGTATTGGCCACCAGCATGCAGAGTGCTTGAAGTAACAATAGGTGGATTAATCGGACCATCTGGTGTGCGGGCAGGTCGGCCAGCGTGCACAGCAACGGTGTCAATGTTGTAATCAGGTCCAGTAGATTGCGACGAGTTCATACACAAGAGAGTAGTGCCTCGCCATTACTTCCACATTCGGCTAGCGTGGACTCATGACAAGTCGCATCCGAGTAGCTGTGCTATTTGGCGGGAAAAGCAGTGAACATGCTATTTCCTGCATTTCAGCAGGCAGTGTGCTGCGGGCGATTGATCGGGCTAAATACGAGGTAATCCCGGTTGGAATAACACTTGGTGGCCAGTGGGTACTAGTTTCTGATGACAACCCAATTTTGAGCATGTCAGCCAGCGAGCAGCCAACAGTTTTACCAAATGGCAGTTCAGTCCAATTAGTAAACCTTGATGGCCAAGCAAACCTTGAAATCCGCGATGCTGGTTCAGTTGTATTGACTCCTATCGATGTGGTGTTCCCGGTTCTGCACGGGCCATATGGAGAAGATGGCACAATTCAAGGCTTGCTTGAGCTTGCAGATGTGCCGTATGTGGGCTCTGGCGTTTTCTCGTCGGCAGCGTCTATGGACAAGTCGCACATGAAAGCAATCCTTCGTGATGCCGGATTAAATGTTGGTTCATATGTGGTTATTGCAGACTCAATGTGGATAAATGAGAAAGATGTGGCAATTTCGCTCGTTAATAAACTTCAATACCCGCTATTTGTTAAACCATGTCGAGCTGGGTCAAGCGTGGGTATCACAAAAGTTAAATCTGCTGATGAGTTAGTCAACGCGATCGAATTTGCGCGAAGCCATGATCCAAAAGTTATTGTGGAATCTAGTTTGGAAAATGTTCGCGAAATCGAATGCGGTGTACTTGGTGGCAAGACCGGGCCTCGTGCAAGTGTTTGCGCTGAAATTGTTGTGCACGGTAACCACGAGTTTTACGATTTCGATGCCAAATACGTTGACGATGCTGTTGAACTCATAGTTCCAGCGCACTTGTCTGAAGTAGTTCAAGCGCGAGCTCAATCTGTGGCTCGAGAAGTTTTCACTGTAATGGACTGTGCAGGTTTAGCACGTGTTGACATGTTCGTAGTGGATCAGGACATCGTGGTTAATGAGTTAAATACGATGCCTGGATTTACGCCAATCTCGATGTTTCCTCGGATGTGGGCGCATAGCGGCATTGAATACCCACAATTAATTGACGAACTAATTTCAGATGCAATGCATCGCGGGATTGGTCTGCACTAGCTTTTAATTTGTTGCAGCTAACGTAACAAACTTTTTCAAACTTTCACTTAAATCAACTAACGCATTTGCTTCTGGACTGTAGTCATTCGGCACAGTTACTTCAACAAATACAAACGTGTTCATTGAGGTGAACCGCCAACCAGCCGAAAGTTCTTCAGCAAACCAGTCGATGCCATTAACCGTGATAAGTGAAGAAGTTGGTTCTAGAGCGGCCGGTTTAACCACGCCACAGCGAAGCGAGATGGGTGGATCACCCCAAGCAGAAGTTAAGTCGGGAGCTTCTGAAACTTTACGTTTTGATTGATCGGCAACTTTCTCAGGAAGTGTCGGTGAAAGTCGCTGGCAAATTGCCGCATCTTTAGCATTTGGAGTTGGCACTGGCACGGCAACTTTTGCTTCGCCACATCCAGAAAGGCTAACCAGACTAAGCATCAAAATTGCGAGCACTCGTTTCATGCTCTCAACCTTATAGAAAACTGCCCTAACTTAACGGGGATAGTTAAACTCCCACTACCGTTAAGGGTATGAACAGCATGCAGAGCGTTTCCGAGATTGGTGAGTTTGCGCTCATCCAAGCAATCGGCGAACGTCTGCGTTCAAGCGACACTGCAGAAGTAATAGTCGGGCTTGGCGATGATTCAGCAGTCACTGCACCTGATGGCAAGCCGCTAGTTTCTTGTGTTGATGTATTAGTCCAAGGCGTTCACTTTCGCACCGATTGGTCTAGTGCGCATGAAATTGGTCGAAAGAGTGTTGCTGCAAACTTGGCGGATATTTTTGCCATGGGTGGTGCGCCAAAGTCACTGCTAATTGGGTTGGCTGTGCCTGCCGATACTAAAGTCGCTTGGGTACTTGAGTTAGCAGAAGGCATTAAGGCTGAAGCAGATTTAGTTGGCGCGCAAGTTATCGGTGGTGATGTAGTTCGCAGTGATCAAATCGTGATTAGCGTTACCGCGCTTGGCTCACTAGATGCACCAAAACCAATCACTCGAAGTGGCGCACAAGTCGATGATGTATTGGCAGTGGCAGGCCGCTTAGGTTATGCGCACGCAGGGTTAATGATGCTATCGCGTGGATTTAGATCACCAAGAGCAATTGTGAGTGCTCATCGGGTGCCGCAACCACCGTATGAACTCGCGGCGCTTGCACACAGCGCAAACTCCATGATTGATATCAGCGACGGCCTACTTTCTGATGTCGGCCACATCGCACAATCCTCAGGCGTTGCGATAAACATTGACTCGCAAAAACTTGTTGTCACTGAAGAGCTGCAGGCTATGGCTTCGGCATTCAACGGAAATGCTTTGGAATGGGTATTGCAAGGTGGGGAGGATCATGCCTTTGCTGCAACTTTCTCAAATTCGTCGCAAGTTCCAGAAGGTTGGGTTGTAATCGGTGCTGTTACTGCTGGCGAAGGCGTCACTGTAGATGGCGAAACTGTTGCCCAGAGTGGTTGGGACCACTTCAAGTAAGCCGTATTGGGGTAGCTCTAGTTTTGGACAAAATAAAAAGTCCCCGCAAGATGCGAGGACTTTTTGAAGTTTGCTGATTAAGCGCGGGCTACTTTGCCAGCCTTAATGCATGAGGTGCAAACATTTAGACGCTTTGGTGTCTTGCCAACGATGGCGCGCACTGTCTGAATGTTTGGGTTGAAACGTCGCTTGGTACGGCGATGTGAGTGTGAAATGGCATGACCAAAGCCTGGGCCTTTGCCACAGACGTCGCAGTTAGCAGCCATGATGAAACTCCTTGCGGATAAAGATTGAACTAGCCCCACAACTGTACCTGCCAGTTGCCAGAAATACCAATTCGCGGGGGAGCCTTTCGCAATCTAGCGGGCTAGGCATCCTTATATTTCCTAAGGAAACGGTAATCTTGGTGTGTGTCACCGAGCCAATCCCCACATGATTTAGGACGAATCGAAGGCTCAGATTTTGCGCAGATTCTGCAAAATTTTCAGAAAGCACTCCAGATTCACGAATCTGATATCAATTCGCTGAACGTATTCCCCGTTCCAGATTCCGACACCGGCACAAATTCATTGTTAACAGTTGAAGCCGGAAATAGTGGACTGGCGGAATCAATTGATGCACAAGATTCTCTAAAAGTAGTTGCCCAAAAGTTTGCCCAATTTGCCAGCACAAATGCCCGCGGTAACTCTGGCACTATTTTGGCTGAGTATTTCCGAGGACTTTCTCTTGGACTTGCAGATCAAGCCGACGTAGCTACTTGGCAGTCGGCTTTGGTCCTTGCAGCCAAGTGTGCACATGAAGCAGTGCTAACACCTTATGAAGGCACTATCCTCACTGTGGCTTCTGCTATTGCTCAAGTTCGAGCACCGTATGAGTTGTTTGCCTATCTAGGTGATGTTACGCATGTGGCAAAACTTGCGTTGCTAGAAACCACAAACCAGTTGCCGCAACTCCAGCAAGCTCAAGTTGTTGATGCTGGTGCCTGTGTACTTGTGCTGTTTCATGAATCAGTTTCGAGTTTCTATAACGGACACCAAATCAATATTTCATTTGTTTCTAGTAAGGCGAATTTTCCAGTCCAGCAAAATTACAGTGGGCCAGAGTTTGAGCTCACTGTGTTGCTAACCACGCAGATTGATGCTCGTGAAGTTTTGAAAACATCTCTATCTGGGTTGGGGGAATCCTTGACTATTGCAGGCGCTGCTCCAAACTTCAAAATTCATATTCACACCGATTTAGTGGATCAAGTTTTGAATACGGTCGGTGCGTTGGGCGAAGTGTCGATGGTAACTACAACACCACTTCCGGAATACATCGCTAAGTCATGACGAGTTTAGAAACATCACTTGTTGATGCGATCGGTGCCAAATCCGCGAAAGTCTTAGAGGCTGAGTTTGGGATGAAGTCGGTTGAGGATTTACTTCGCCACTATCCACGCCGATACGAACAGCGCGGCGCATTAACCAACTTGAACAGTTTGGCTATTGGCGATCATGTCACCGTTCAAGCTGAAGTTGTTACATTTAAGAGTTTAAAAAACCAGTCCAAACCCGGAACTCGTCAAGAAGTAGTTATTAGTGATGGCACTGGGCAGCTAACGTTGATGTTCTTTAACCAGCATTGGCGCGATAAAGAGCTACTTCCAGGAACTCGCGGCCTATTTGCTGGCCAAGTTTCAGTGTTCAATAACAAACGTCAACTAACACATCCGGACTATGAATTACTGGGCGACTTCGCCACTGTTTCTGTCGATGACTACGCCGATAAATTTTTACCGGTTTATGGCGCAACAAAAAAAGTGCCCACTTGGACTATCGCTAAATGTGTAGACGCGGTTTTAATGAAACTTGCCGATGTGGAAGATTCATTACCTGAGTCAGTGCGTAACGAACATCAGCTTTTGGGCCTGAATGAAAGTTTGCGGGCGATTCATAAACCGGCAAGCACGGAAGAGCTTGAGGCGGCGCGCGTGCGACTCAAGTGGGATGAAGCGCTGGCACTTCAAATAGTTTTGGCCCAGCAGCGTTACGAGGAAGCACAATGGCCAGCTATTCCTCGAACGCCAAAGCCGCAAGGACTATTGGAATCATTTGATGCGCTGCTTCCATTTACTCTAACTAAGGGCCAAGTGGAAGTTGCGGAAACTATTGCAGCCGAACTTGCTGCGGGTCATCCCATGCACCGACTCCTGCAAGGTGAAGTTGGTAGCGGTAAAACGGTAATCGCTGTTAGAGCAATGCTGACTGTTGTAGATAGCGGGGGACAAGCGGCGCTTCTAGCGCCTACAGAAGTTCTAGCTATGCAGCACTACCGGGCAATCACAAAGTTACTAGGTCCACTGGCACAAGGTGGCGAACTCGGCGCCGCAGCTGGAGCAACAGGAGTAACTTTGCTCACTGGTTCGCTCAATACTGCCCAACGTCGTAAAGCTTTACTAGATATCACAAGTGGCCAAGCAGGAATCGTAATCGGAACTCATGCACTGCTGGAAGATCGCGTCGATTTCTTCGACCTCGGTTTGGTGGTGATTGATGAACAGCACAGATTCGGTGTTGAACAACGCGCAACACTTGTTTCAAAATCAGGGGCAGATCGCCGGCCACATGTTTTGGTTATGACAGCAACGCCGATTCCACGCACTGTGGCAATGACAGCATTCGGTGCATTAGATGTTTCAACGCTTACTGAATTGCCACAAGGTCGTCAGCCAATCACTACTCACGTTGTGGCTGCGGCAGAAAAACCTGCACACATGCAACGGGTCTGGGAGCGCGTATGTGAAGAAGTTGCCCAAGGACATCAGGTTTATGTGGTTGT
>CANBWF010000050.1 GCA_947373075.1 Actinomycetota bacterium
AGGAACTCCGAGACGAAGCTCGACATGCCTGGCAGCGCAAGCGAGGATAAACCAGCAAGCAAAATTACGCCTGAAAGAATTGGGGCCACTCGAGTCACCCCACCGAAGTCAGCGATCAAAGATGAGCCACGGCGACTAGCTAAGAATCCAACAACGAGGAACAATGCACCTGTTGAGAAGCCGTGATTCACCATGTAGAAAGTTGAACCAGAAAGTCCTTGCGCTGAGAAGACGAAAATGCCCAGCACGATAAAACCGAAATGGGAAATTGAGGAGAAAGCCACTAGGCGCATCATGTCAGTCTGACCAATTGCCAGCAGCGCTCCGTAGAAGATGCTGATAACTGCGAGCGTGATAATCACTGGCGCATAGAATCTGCTTGCTTCCGGGAAAATCGGCAACAAGAAGTGCAGCATTCCGAAAGTTCCAACTTTGTCGAGCACACCAACAAGTAGTGTTGCCGTACCTGGCGTTGATTCAGCTGCTGCATCAGGTAACCAAGTGTGGAACGGCACCATCGGGGCTTTAACAGCAAACGCGAAGAAGAAGCCAAGGAACAGCATCTTTTGAGTTGCTGGATCGATATTCAGATCAACTAAAGTCTGGAAATCAAAACTTCCGCCTGAAGCGCCGGTTCGCATAGAGACGATGAACAGGCCGATAAGGGATGCCAACATGAACAACCCACCCACGAGTGAGTAGAGCAAGAATTTCATTGCAGCATAAGCGCGCTGAGGTCCACCAAAACGACCAATAAGGAAATAAACCGGAATCAGCATCGCTTCGAAGAACACATAGAACAAGAACAAGTCTGTAGCGGCGAAAACACCAATCATGAAAGTTTCGAGAAGCAGGAATAAGCCGAAATATCCCTTTACGGTTCCACGACCAATGCGTTCGATATCGTTCCAGCTAGCGATGATTACTAGCGGCACCAAAATCGTAGCCATCACAATCAGGACTGCTGCGATTCCGTCTACGCCAAGCGCCCAATTGATATTGAAGGTCGGGATCCAAGCATGACTTTCGGTGAACTGCATCCCTTTAACATTTGGATCCAGCGAAACACCAACATAAACGGCGCCTGCAGTGGTGATTGTTGCAAAAAATAACGCGATCTGTTTTGCCAACAAAGTGCGTGAGGCTGGTAAAGCGAAGACTGCAATCGCACCAACTAGTGGCGTTAGCATCAAACTGGTTAACAACATAGTTAGAGCCTCACTAAGAGTAGAACTAGAGCAATCAAAACAGCGCCGCCAACCATAGTTAGTGCGTATGAGCGAACAAGACCGTTTTGGGTCCGACGCAATCGAGCAGACAGACCGCCGACAGTTGCGCCTACGCCACCAACTAGACCATCGACTGCGCGTGAATCAAACCAAACAAGTGCGCGAGTCAGGTACTGACCTGGACGCATAAATACTGCCTCGTTCAATGCATCGCCGTAAGCATCTGCGCGGGCCGCGCGAGTAAGTAATGAAACATTCTCTGGGGCGACTGAAGGCACTGGCGTCTTGGCGTACTTAAGCCAGCCATAACCTGCACCTAGCAGAACAACAGTTAGCGTGACTGGAATTAACACAGCGTTAGATGCCGGATCTTTTGGTGCGGCGACTCCAACAACTGGCTCAAGCCACAACTCGATGTCGCCCAAGAACTTAAGCGCCAAGCCACCGAAGACTGAACCGATAGCCAAAATAATCATTGGCGCAGTCATAACAAGTGGTGACTCGTGTGGATGAACACCTTTCTTCCAACGTGATTCACCAAAGAATGTCATAGCCATCATGCGGGTCATGTAGAAAGCGGTAACTCCAGCGCCTAGCAAAGTTGCCAAACCTACTACTAAGTTCTGCGAGAAAGCAGCGTGAATAATTTCATCCTTACTCCAGAAACCAGCAAACGGTGGAATGCCGATGATTGCTAGGAAACCAAGTCCGAATGTGATGTAAGTAATTTTCATCGCGCCACGAAGTGCGCCATAGTTGCGCATGTTCACATCGTCTTCCATGCCATGCATAACCGAACCGGCACCTAGGAATAGACCAGCTTTGAACATACCGTGGGTTAACAGGTGGAAGATTGCGAATACATAACCGACTGGACCAAGACCGGCAGCCAAAATCATGTAACCGATCTGACTCATGGTTGAGCCAGCCAGACCCTTCTTGATGTCGTCTTTTGCAGTACCAATGAATGCACCGAGTAGCAGAGTGATTGCACCGATAACTACGACAGCAGTGCGAGCAGTCTCAGATAAATCGAAGATTGCGTGCGCCCGAACAATCAGATAAACGCCAGCCGTAACCATGGTCGCCGCGTGAATCAGGGCCGATACTGGAGTAGGGCCTTCCATCGCATCGAGTAGCCAAGACTGCAAAGGGAACTGTGCGCTCTTACCGCAGGCAGCTAATAACAAGGCCAAACCAATTAGGGTCAAACTTTGCCCTGATGCGTGCTGCGCATGCTCGGATACTCCACTGAATGTCACATCTTTGAAAGTAACGAACATCAGCATGATTGCTACAGATAGGCCAACGTCACCAACGCGGTTAACAACGAATGCTTTCTTGCCTGCAACTGCTGCTGATGGTTTGTGTTGGTAGAAGCTAATCAGTAGGTATGAAGCTAAACCAACACCTTCCCAACCCACATACAACAGCAGGTAATTGTCAGCGAGAACTAGCAACAACATTGCTGCTACGAAAAGATTTAGATAACCGAAGAACCGACGACGATTTTCATCGTGTGCCATGTAGCCGATTGAGTAAACATGAATCAGGGAACCAACACCGGTAATTAGCAGTACAAATACAACTGAAAGCTGATCTAGGTGCAAGCCAAAAGGCACGTTGAAAGATCCGACAGAAATCCAATCAAAAAGGTGCTGATGGATATGACGTTCTTCAGCGGGTTTACCAAGCAAAGCGATGAACTGAGTTACTCCAACTACAAACGCAGATGACGACATAGCCACCGCGAAGTAATGCCCCCAAGCATTAGTGCGGCGGCCACCAAGGAGCAGTAAAGCAGCGCCAAATAATGGCAAGCCAATGAGTGCAGAAATCATCAATAATCCCCTAGTACTTCAACAGACTTGCTTCATCAATTGAAGCTGAGCGACGGGTACGGAAAATCACAACAATGATGGCTAAACCAACCACAACTTCAGCCGCAGCAACCACCATTACAAAGAAAGCGGCTACCTGGCCATCAAGTGTTCCAGTGATGTGTGAGGCAGCAACAAAAGCAAGGTTTGCTGCATTGAGCATCATCTCAACACTCATGAAAACAATGATTGCGTTGCGCCGAACTAATACACCAAAAGCACCGATTGTGAACAAGATGCCGGCAAGAACTAAATAGTTGTTCGGGTTCATGAAGTCACCTCGTTGTTGGTTGAATCATCAGATTGTTCGACTGACTTGAAAATTCGTGGCAAAGATTCTTGCGAAGGTGAACCATCAGGCAGAAGCGCAGGGGTATCAACGGAGTTATGTAACGCCAACACACCAGGACTTGGCAATGGTGTTGGATGCCCTGCAAGTGTGCGCTCGCGCTGCAACTGTGCTTGAGTTTTGCGAGGTGTCCAACGTTCGTTGTGCGCCAACACCATAGCTCCAAGTGCTGCAGTAATCAGTAGAGCGGACGTTACTTCAAATGCAAGTAGATAACGGCCGAAAATTAATTGAGCCAAACCTTCGATGTTGCCACCGTTAGCATCGTTGGCTACAGCAACACCAGCAGCAGCGGAGAATCCTGTTGTGGTGATTGCTGAAGTTAAAAGCGCGCCAAATGCGAAAGCCAAAATTGTGCCGACCAAACGCTGACCTTTGATTGTTTCAATTAATGAATCTGATGAATCAACACCAACAATCATCAAAACAAAAAGGAACAACATCATTACTGCACCGGTATAAACAACAATCTGAGTTGTGCCCAAGAAGGCACCGCCAAGGCTGAAGTAGAGCACGGCAAGGTTAATCATGGTGAAAGCAACCCAAAGCGCGCTATGCACTGCCTTACGTGAGATAACCAAACCGACTGCGCCGATCACCGAAAAAATTGCGGTCACCCAAAAAATTACGACTTCACCGGTCATTACTCACTCACCGCCTTTAACTGATTTAGTCCAGTCACATTGCCCAAGTAGTAATCCTGATCAGTTGCACCATCAGCCATTTCGTGTGGCGCAGCTTCCATTCCAGGCAAAAGCGGAGCCAGTAAGTCGGCCTTTTCGTATATGAGTTTTTCGCGTGAATTCTCAGCAAGTTCGTATTCGTTAGTCATCGTTAGTGCGCGAGTTGGACATGCCTCAATGCAAAGCCCACACAAGATACAACGCAAGTAGTTGATCTGGTAAACGCGACCATAACGTTCACCTGGTGAGAAGCGCTCTTCCTCGGTGTTATCCGCACCTTCAACCAAAATGGCATCTGCTGGACAAGCCCAAGCACAAAGTTCACAGCCAATACATTTTTCTAGACCATCTGGGTGACGATTTAGTTGGTGGCGACCATGAAAGCGTGGCTTCGGTGGGTAGATGTCGCGCTCTTCTGGGTACTGTTCAGTCGTTACTTTCTTGAACATTGAGAAGAATGTGACGCTAAACCCGCGAATCACTTGTGGCAACTGTGGCATTACTGACCTTCCACTTCCGCTACTGGAGCTTGTGTTTGGGCGACTTTAAGTGCAGCCAAGCGCGACGGTTGTGCGCTCTGCCCTGGTAGTGGTGGAACTGGGAACCCACCTTCAAATGGATCAAAACCACGAGCTTCGCGTTCGCGCTGCTCATCATCGATAACCGCTTGCTGTTTCTTGGCTCTAATTTCCATGTAGTACGAAATAACTACACCGATGAACAGCACTGCACTAGCGATAAATAGCAATGCACGAGTATCCAACATGTTTGCATTGCGTAGTTCTCGAGCGCTTGCCACGATAATAATCCAAACAATCGAAACTGGAATCAAAACTTTCCAACCGAACTTCATGAACTGGTCGTAACGCATACGTGGAAGCGTGCCGCGAAGCCAAATGAAAACGAATAGGAATGCGAAGATTTTGCCAAAGAACCAAAGCATTGGCCACCAGCCTTCGTTTGCACCCGACCAAGCAGAAATTGGCCATGGAGCACGCCAGCCACCAAGGAACAAAGTGGTTGCCATCGCTGAAACAGTAACCATGTTCACGTATTCAGCTAGGAAGAACAGTGCGAACTTAAGTGATGAGTACTCGGTGTGGAAACCACCAACAAGTTCACCTTCAGCTTCTGGAAGATCGAATGGTGCACGGTTAGTTTCACCAACCATTGCAATTGTGTAAATCGCGAATGATGGCAGCAACAAAACGCCGTACCAGATGTGCTGCTGACTTTCTACGATTACTGAAGTAGACATCGAAGATGCATAAAGGAATACCGCAACGAATGACAAGCCCATTGCGATTTCGTAGCTAATCATCTGTGCACTTGAACGCAAACCGCCAAGTAGCGGATATGTTGAACCAGACGCCCAACCTGCAAGCACAATGCCGTAAATACCGACCGATGCAATCGCTAGCACGTATAAAACTGAAACCGGGAAGTCGGTTAGCTGCAATGGGGTCTGATGTCCGAACATTGAAACAGTAGGTCCAAGTGGAATAACGGCAAAAGTTAGGAACGCTGTAGTTGCTGAAATAACTGGCGCGATGCAGTAAACAGCTAGGTGCGCAGTCTTTGGAATAATTTCTTCCTTGAGTGCAAGCTTGATGCCGTCCATAAGTGACTGCAATAAACCAAATGGACCAACGCGGTTTGGACCGATACGCATCTGCATACGACCAACCACACGACGTTCTGCCCAAATCGTCATCAGAGTCATTACAACCATGATTGCGAAAATTCCGACAACCTTTAGCAAGATGATCAAAATAGGATCAGTGCCAAATTGAGTAGCAGTTGCTGTTTGTCCAACACGTACTAGCGATGTCACGATTGACCTCCAGCGGTTACAGTTACGACGAAGCCAGATGGCAGATTCAATGAAGTACCTTCGCTGTTTGCCGGCATCCAGATAACACCATCAACCATGTCATGAGTGAAGATGACACGGGCACTTGCTGTTGCTCCAGCACAATCAATCGTTGCTAATTCTCCGTCAATCAAACTCAGGGACTTTGCAGTCGCAGCGCTAACGCGGATGACAGCAACTCGAGAAGTTGCAGCTAGATAAGGCTCGCCATCTTGCAGTGCTCCCTTATCTAGCAAGTGGCGCCATGAACTTAGTTCGGCCTGTCCGGTTTCAAGAACTGGTGCGCCTACAGCCACGCCGGTTAGCGCTGGCTTATCAGCTGTTGCCCAGAAGTTTTCAGTGATCTCAATCTGTGCGCCCATCGCCTGAGCGATTTCGCCAAGAACTGCAGCGTCACTAATGACACCCTGCTTAGGCGCAACCGCGGTGAAGCTGCGATCGCGACCTTCCCAGTTGCGGAATGTACCAGCTTTTTCAACCACAGTTGCGACTGGGAAAACCACATCAGCGATTGCAGTGACATCGGTGTGACGAGTTTCAAGCGACACAACAAACTCAGCACGCTCAATTGCGCCTTCAAGGTCAGCCATCAAATCTTCAGGCGAAACACCTGCAACTACAAGACCTTTGACATCGCTGCCGACTGAGTCAAGGATTTCTTCAGTGTTGCGACCATTGATAGGAAGTAGACCTGCATCAAGTGCGCCACGATCACCTGCGCGGCGTGGAATCCATCCGATGCGTGCGCCCGTTGCTGCTGCCAACTCGGCAACCGCATTAAGTAATCCAGGTGTTGAGGCAGCACGTTCGCCGACCAAAATAACGCTGCCTGATTCGGCAACTAGTTTGGCTGATCCAGCTACTGCGGATGGAGCTGCATGAGGCGCAGTGGCAATCAAAGTTCCGCCAACTTTACCTAACCCTGCAGTTGCATAAGGTGCAACCCCGTAAACCTTTGTTCCGCGAGTACGCGCTGCTTTGCGAAGACGCAAGAACACAATCGGCGACTCATCTTCTGGCTCGAACTCAACCAACAAAACCGCAGGTGCTGCTTCAAGATCGGCATAAGTTACATCCAAACCACGTCCAGCAACATGGTTTGCCAAGAACGCGGTCTCTTCATCGCTTACTGCGCGAGCACGGAAATCTACATCGTTTGTCCCAAGCACGCCGCGAGCAAATGCTGCGTAGGCCGATGCATCTTCGTTAGTTAAACGGCCACCGGTAATTACCCCAGTTTGCGCACCAGTTTTAGCTAAGCCGGCTGCAGCAACGCGAATTGCTTCTGGCCAAGATGCTGGAACAAGATTTCCATCTTCATCGCGAACAAGTGGTGTGGTGATGCGACCCTGAGTTACGTACGGGAATGCAAAGCGACCCTTATCGCAGTTCCACTCTTCGTTAACTTCTGGCGCATCCCAAGCTAGACGACGCATAACTGTGCTGCGACGAACATCAGTGCGAAGTGCACAACCACTTGCGCAGTGTTCACAGGCAGTTGGCGTGCTAACTAAGTCAAATGGGCGAGAACGGAATCGGTACTTGGCACTCGTTAAGGCGCCAACTGGGCAGATTTGAATTGTGTTTCCGGAGAAGTAGGAATCGAATGGCTGATCTTCGGAGATACCAACCTGCTGCTTTGCGCCACGCTCGAGAAGTTCAATGAACGGGTCGCCAGCGATTTGATCTGCAAAGCGAGTACAGCGGGCACATGAAACGCAGCGTTCGCGATCAAGCAGAACCTGGGCGCTCACATTGATTGGCTTCGGGAATGTGCGTTTTACGCCAGTGAACCGAGTCTCGCCACGGCCACTAGTCATTGCCTGATTCTGTAGCGGACATTCGCCACCCTTGTCACACACTGGGCAATCAAGCGGATGGTTAATCAGCAAAAACTCCATCACGCCAGCCTGTGCCTGAGCGGCAACTTCGCTGGTGTGCTGAGTCTTAACAACCATTCCCTCTGTTACTGGAATTGCGCACGATGGCTGAGGCTTTGGCTGACCTTCGATTTCAACGAGACACATGCGGCAAGCTGCCACTGCATCTAGAAGTGGATGATCACAGAAACGTGGAATCGCGGTACCAAGCATCTCGGCTACCCGAATGATTAGTGTGCCGGCAGGTACTTCGACAGTTACACCATCAACGGTGCAAGTCACGGTGGATGTTGTAACAGTCATCGGCTTGCTCCTGCGAAAACGGTAGCGGCTGTTGGATCGTAAGACTCGTTTGCTGGTGTTGTGGTTGCCTGCACAAACTCATCTCGGAAATACTTCAGCGCAGCTGGGAATGGCGTTGCTGCTGCATCACCAAGTGCACAGAATGAACGGCCAGCAATCTGTGAACACAATTCAACAAGTGTCTCTAGATCTGCTTCGGTTCCATGACCTTCTTCGAGGCGATGAAGTACATCACTAATCCAGTAAGTACCTTCACGACATGGTGTGCACTTGCCGCATGATTCGTGCTTGTAGAACGCAAGCCAACCAGTAACTGCTCGCACAACCGATGTGGTGTTGTCGAATACCATCGGAGTTCCAGTGCCCAGCATTGAACCAGCAGCTGCAATGTCTTCATAAGTAAGTGGAGTATCTAAATGTTCAGGAGTAAGCATCGGTACCGATGAGCCACCTGGCAACCAGAACTTTACGCTGTGGCCATCACGAACGCCACCCGCATGCTCTAGAAGTTCACGCATTGTGATTCCGAGCGGAGCTTCGTAAATACCTGGCCGGTTCACATGGCCAGAGACGGCGAACAACTTGAAACCTGGTGATTTTTCGGTACCAAATGACTT
>CANBWF010000051.1 GCA_947373075.1 Actinomycetota bacterium
TGCTCACGCAAATCATCTAAGTTGACCGCTGGACCTGCCAAAATGTGCATGGTTTTGCGCGGGAAGAATTTAGGAATTTTGCTACCTGATGGTGCAAGTACTTCTTGAGGTCCCCACTGCGCAGCCGGTATCACTGGAGCACCAGTTGCTAATGCAATTCGCGCCACACCATTCTTTGCCGTCATTGGCCACAAGTCTGGGTCGCGAGTAAGTGTGCCCTCGGGATAAATCACAATGCATTCGCCATTGTTTACCGCAGCTATTGCTGAATGAAGAGATGACGCCGCATCGGCAGAGCCACGATGGACTGGAATCTGCCCAGCACTTTTAAGCATCTTGCCTATAACTGGGATTTTGAAAATTTCGGCTTTAGCCAGAAAGCGAACTGGGCGGCCTTGGTCATTGCAGAAATGTGCGGCTGCTAATGGATCGAACCAAGACATGTGATTCATGGCTAAAATTACGCCACCTGGCTTTTGCAGGTTTTCGCCACCACGCCAATCACGTTTTGTCAAGGCCTGTAGCGGCGGACGAAGCAGTGCCTTAACTACTCGGTACGCCGCACCTGGCTTTGTCTGTGGCTTGAGTTGACCCATAAGGAAATCTTTGCATACCTAAAGCAATCGGGCCCGCAGGGTCACCCCTACGAGCCCGATTAACTAGGTCGCTTTACTTACCTGAAACCTTCTTCTTGAATTCTGCGCCTGCGCGGAACTTCGGAACTGAAGTTGCTGCAATCTGAACTGTTGCACCAGTCTGAGGATTGCGGCCAGTGCGAGCTGCACGGTCTGACTTCTCGAAGATGCCGAAGCCAGTTAGTGACACTTTGTCACCCTTAGCAACTGCTGCGCTGATGCTGCCGAATACAGCGTCAACTGCTGCGGTAGCTTCTTTCTTGCTGATGTCAGCTGCTGCTGCAACTGCATCAATAAGTTCTGCCTTGTTCACGTGGAACCTCCATTGTTACCCGAGGCCAAGGCCCCGATTTGCTGGGTTCATCATCAACGGGAGTCAATGATGTCTTGCGGTTGAACCGGACTTCCCCGCCCGGTTCATCACTGACTTTACGCAACAAATACAAGGGTTTTAGCGACAACACGCCGTGAAAACCTAGAAAAATAGGCAATTTTGGGCATTTTTTGCATTTTTTGCACGATTTTCGGCAATTTAGCAACGATTAACTGAGCAGCTGGGCAATTTTAGGGTTTGCCAATTACGCGGAAAACTCGGCAAATTCTTGCTGAGTCGGCGGATTGCAGCCGGTTTTAGTGCAGTTATAGGCTGCCGCAAAAACTGCGTCTCGAGTGACGCTATAAACCAGGGCTGGATCAAAGCGAAGTTCCGGTGGAAGCTCAAGTAATCCCCCAGTCAACCAACCTAAGAACGTATCGCCCGCGCCAACCGTGTCGGCAGCCTGAATGAGTGGCGGCTCAATAGTGAATAGCTGCTGGCCATCCGCAAACATAGTCACACCACTTGCGCCTTGGGTCAATGCCACAAGTTCTGGCCCTTGTGTACTCATGCGCACAGCTGCATCGATGGGATCTTGATTTGGCGCCCACCAAACTAAATCCTCATCCGAGACCTTAACTACGGTAGCTAATTCAAGCCAGCGTTGATACGCACTTCGTACTTGCTGATCATCAAGCCCCGCAAATGATCCTGGCCTGGCATTCATGTCGTAGAAAACTGGCAATCCGGTTTCTTTTTGTGTTTTTACCCAGTTGAACAAAGCATCAACACCTGGCGGGAACACACTAGCCATCGAACCAATCAATATGCCGTCGCATTCGAGTGGAAGAGCCTTATCAATTTCGGTTTCTGTCCACTGCCAATCGGCGCATGCGAGCAACTCACCGTAGTTGTATGTGGGATGCCCAGTTTCATCTTTAGTGATCGTGATGACTAGGGCCGGTTCTTGGGCAGCAACGCTGTTTGAAACATTGATTCCGTGTTCGGTTATGAAGTGCTTTAGGAATTGCCCGTTTTCATCAACTGAATAACGGGCTCGCAAATCAACATTGGCGCCGAATCTTGCCAGGGCTAGAGCTTCGTTAGCAGCGCAGCCACCAGGAACTTTTTCGACGAGACCGTTAGTGACTACGCAGTCTAAAACGACTTCGCCAATAACGGTTACCGAGACCATAACGACAATTAAGCGGTGGTCACCGGTTTGAATGTTGGACGCTTTGCTTCAAACTCGGCAATCTGATCAACATGACGCATGGTCAAACCGATGTCATCCAAGCCTTCAAGCAAACGCCAGCGCACATAACTATCTACTTCAAACTTCGCAGTTACATCACCAGCAGTAATTTGTGATTTTTCCAAATCAACTGTTACCTGAGTCTCTGGATTTGCTTCAACAAGTGCCCAAAGCTTTTCAACTACGTCTTGATCTACAACAGCGGTTAACAAACCTTGCTTACCTGAGTTACCGCGGAAGATATCGGCAAAGCGTGAGGAGATAACAACTTTGAATCCGTAATCCATCAAAGCCCAAACAGCATGCTCGCGACTTGAACCTGTGCCAAAGTCTGGCCCAGCAATAAGTACGGTTGCATTGGTATACGTAGGCTGATTCAAAATGAACGATGGGTCTTTGCGCCAAGCAGCAAATAAGCCATCTTCAAACCCATGACGAGTAATGCGCTTTAGGTATTCAGCTGGAATGATCTGGTCGGTATCAACATTGCTGGCACGAAGTGGCGCAGCGTTTCCAGTATGAACTGTGAACTTATCCATTGCTTAACCAACCTTTTCTTCGAGGTCTGCCGGTGAAGAAAGAGTGCCGCGAAGCGCCGTAGCTGCAGCAACCTGTGGTGAAACAAGGTGGGTACGCCCACCAGGACCCTGACGGCCTTCAAAGTTTCGGTTCGATGTTGATGCGCTTCGCTCACCTGGCACAAGTTTGTCTGGGTTCATGCCAAGACACATTGAACAACCGGCCTCACGCCATTCGGCGCCTGCATCGATAAAGATCTGGTCTAAGCCTTCACTCATGGCAGCAAGACGAACTTTCACGGAACCAGGAACGATCATCATGCGCAGGCCATCAGCAATTTTGTGACCTTTGATGATCGCTGCTGCTGCTCGTAAATCTTCAATACGACCGTTTGTGCAAGACCCAAGGAAAACAGTGTCGACCTTGATGTCTTTAATTGGCGTGCCAGCAGTAAGTCCCATGTACTCAAGGGCTTTAGCAGCAGCAGCCTTTTCAGATTCGTTATCAAAATCATCTGGAGATGGCACAACGCTTGCTAATGGCACTCCCTGACCTGGATTAGTTCCCCAAGTTACAAATGGACTCAAGGTTGTGGCATCGATAATTACTTCAGCGTCGTAACGAGCATCAGCATCCGATGGCAAAGTGCTCCAGTATTCAACCGCGGCATCCCAATCGGCGCCCTTAGGTGCATGTTCGCGACCCTTGATGTATTCGAAAGTTGTTTCATCAGGTGCAATCATGCCGGCGCGAGCGCCTGCTTCAATACTCATGTTGCAGATGGTCATGCGAGCTTCCATCGAAAGCGCCTTGATTGCATCGCCGCGGTATTCAAGTACATAACCTTGTCCGCCACCAGTGCCAATTTTGGCGATGATGGTCAGGATCAAATCTTTAGCAGTCACATCTGCAGGCAATGCGCCATTGACTGTGATGGCCATAGTTTTGAATGGTTTAAGTGGAAGTGTTTGCGTGGCAAGAACATGCTCAACTTCGCTGGTGCCGATACCGAAAGCAAGTGCGCCAAATGCACCATGTGTTGAAGTGTGTGAATCGCCACAAACAACGGTCATGCCTGGCTGCGTTAAACCGAGCTGCGGGCCAACTACGTGCACAATGCCCTGTTCGGCATTACCAAGCGAAAAGATTGGTACACCAAATTCAGCGCAGTTATTGCGAAGAGCATCAACCTGTGCCCGGCTGATTGGATCAGCGATTGGCTTGAGGATGTCCATAGTTGGCACATTGTGATCTTCAGTGGCCAAAGTTAGGTCGGTGCGATGCACTGGACGTCCGGCAGCACGAAGGCCATCGAAAGCTTGTGGGCTGGTTACTTCATGTACCAAGTGCAGGTCAATGAAGAGTAAGTCAGGTTCGCCATCGGCGCGACGGACAACATGGTCGTCCCAGACTTTCTCGGCAAGTGTGCGGCCCAACGTCATACTCCTTTAAACACAAAATCCCATAGAAGATTCCATAAGATTTCGTAGCCCCGACGGGATTCGAACCCGCGCTACCGCCTTGAGAGGGCGGCGTGCTAGGCCACTACACAACGGGGCCCTAGCTAACATCGCCTTACTCACCATGAGCTGGGGTACCTGGACTCGAACCAAGACTAACTGAACCAGAATCAGTTGGGCTGCCAATTACCCCATACCCCATCGGCTTTGGTCTAGCGACTCCGAAAGTCTACCCGACACTATTGGCAGGTGTGAAATTAGTCCTTGACTGCGTGCGCGATGCGGGAAAGCGAGCGCTCTTTACCCAAGAGTTCCAAGGACTCAAACAGCGGTGGCGAAACCCGACGGCCAGTCACTGCAACTCGGACCGGACCAAAAGCAAACTTTGGTTTTAGTTCAAGTCCATCGATTAAAGCAGCACGTAATGCTTGCTCAATGTTTTCAGTGTTCCACTGGTCAACAGACTCCAAGGCACTTAAAGCTGCCCGTAAAACTGGCGTTGCCTCGTCGGTTAAAACTTTTTCAGCTTCGTCTGGATCAACAGCAAATGCAGGGCTGCCAGCCTGGTCGTAATACAGGAAGCCAAGCATGCCAACACCCTGGCGCAATGTTTCCATACGCTCTTGCACAAGTGGAATTGCTAAGGCCAAAGTCGCCAATTGCTCTGCAGTTGGATCAACCGTAAACACACCAGCTTGTTTTAGGAAAGGAACTAGGCGAATAGCCAAATCTTCGGCGCTTAGCGCTCGCATCCACTCCCCGTTGATTGCTGTGCACTTACGCAAATCGAACCGAGCTGGGTTTGCATTTACTCGAGCTACATCGAAAACTTGTGCCATTTCCTCTTTCGAGAAGAACTCACGATCTTCACCAAATGACCAGCCAAGAAGCGCTAGATAGTTAATTAGACCTTCAGGCAAATAACCTTCAGTGCGATACATCAACAAACTAGATTCTGGATCGCGCTTTGAAAGTTTCTTATTGCCCTCGCCCATCACATAAGGAAGATGGCCGTATAGCGGGCGAGGACCTTTTGCGATCCCTAACGCCGATAGCGCATCAAATAATGCCAGCTGTCGTGGTGTGGAACTTAAAAGGTCTTCACCACGCAGCACGTGGGTAATTTCCATCAAAACATCGTCAACCGGGTTAACCAATGTGTATAGCGGCTCACCAGTAGCGCGGACAATCACATAGTCAGGCACATGCTCAGCAGCGAAAGTTACATCGCCACGAACTAAGTCAGTCCAAGTTGAGTCGGTATCAGGCATCCGGAAGCGCACAACCGCTTTGCGGCCTTCACTCAGGTACGCGTCCTTTTGTTCATTAGTTAGTGTTCGACATTTGCCGTCGTAGCCTGGAGTTTTACTTGCCGCCTTTGCCGCTTCGCGGCGCTCTTCAAGTTCTTCTGGTGAGCAATAGCAATGGTAGGCGTAGCCGCCATCAAGAAGTTTCTGCGCAACGTCTGCGTAAATATCCATCCGCTCTGACTGACGATATGGTCCAAATGGACCACCGACTTCGGGGCCTTCATCCCAATCGAGACCAAGCCAGCGCAGAGAATCTAAAAGATCCTTGTACGACTGTTCGCTATCGCGGGCAGTATCGGTATCTTCAATCCGAAATACGAAAGTGCCGCCAGTATGGCGCGCGTAAGCCCAGTTGAATAATGCTGTTCTCACCATGCCAACATGTGGATTACCAGTTGGCGAAGGACAGAAACGAACTCTTACGTTGGACACAAAACTCCCTTATTAACTGCGGGCTACAACAGGATTAGTTAGTGTGCCAATCCCCTGAATCGTCACACTCACACTATCGCCAGCAACGATTGGTCCCACACCAGCGGGCGTGCCTGTCAAAATTACATCACCTGGAATTAGCGTCATAACTTTTGAAATCCAAGAAACCATCTCGTGCACGCCACGAATCATTTCCTTAGTGTTGCTGCTCTGCTTGACTTCGTCATTTACTTCACAAGAAATATTCAAGGTTGACGGATCAAGTTCAGTTTCAATCCAAGGGCCAAGTGGACAGAATGTGTCAAAGCTCTTTGCGCGAGTCCACTGCTTGTCTTTGGCTTGTAAATCGCGAGCAGTCACATCATTTGCGCAGGTGTAACCAAAAATAACTTCACCAGCACGCTCTACTGGCACGTCTTTTGCTACTGCACCGATTACTACTGCCAGTTCAGCTTCGTAGTGCACATCGTTTGACTGGTCTGGAAGAACAATTGCATCTTCATCAGCAATGACAGTCGTATTAGGTTTCAAGAAAATAACTGGCTCTTCTGGAACGCTGCTATTCATCTCAGCAGCATGGTCCGCGTAATTTTTACCAACGCAAATAATCTTGCTAGGAATCGTAGGGGCCAGCACCTTTAGCTCGTCGAGTTCAACAGCAACTCCGACAAATTCAGGGTCACCCCAAGGCAAACCTCTAAATAAGGCAACCTGAGTTCCTTCAAGTACTCCATAAACCGGAGTTTCAGTATTTGGGATCATCACTCGAACAAAACGCATGTTCTAACCCTATCGGGCAGACCCCTTACGAATTAGTTCTTATGGCCAAGTAGTCCATAGTTAATGGCATCTTCAAGTGCCAACCAAGAAGCAGCAATAACATTTTCGTGTACACCAACTGTGTTCCAACGCTTAATGCCTTCGGCCGTTTCGATAAGCACGCGAGTGACAGCGCCAGTTCCCTGACCACCGTCCAAAATACGTACCTTGTAATCGATCAGCTCAAGTGATTCAAGTTCTGGGAACTGCTGGACAAGCACAGCGCGCAGGGCATTATCAAGCGCGTTAACCGGACCATTTCCTGAACGAGTCTCGGAAATCAGCGTCTCACCAAAACGGACGTTTACCGTTGCATCACTTAGAACTTGACCATCTTCTTGCTGCTCAGTTACTGCGCGCCAAGAAGCAACGTCAAACTTGTGTGTACTCTCGCCGGTCAATGCGCTCTGGAGTAACAACTCAAAAGATGCATCTGCAGCTTCAAACGACCAGCCACGAGCTTCAAGTTGTTTCACTTTCTCCACAACTTCGCTGATTGCTTCAGGATTCGTCGACAGGTCGTAACCGAGTTCACGACCTTTAAGTTCGATAGAAGCGCGGCCGGCCATTTCGGTTACCAAGATACGCATATCGTTTCCAACAACGGCTGCATCAATGTGGTTGTAAAGCTCGGCGTTCACTTTAAGAGCGCTGGCATGCAAACCAGCCTTATGTGCGAATGAAGAAACTCCAACATATGGCTGATGCGTATCAGGAGTTAGGTTGGCGATTTCAGCGATGGCATGTGAAACGCGAACCATTTCTTTAAGCGCGCCATCAGGCAATACTGGAAGGCCGAGCTTCAATTCAATGTTGGCAATTACAGAGAATAGATCCGCATTACCTGTGCGCTCGCCGTAACCATTTGCTGTGCATTGAACGTGTGTAACACCTGCTTCAACTGCTGCAATGCTGTTGGCAATCGCACAGCCAGTGTCGTCTTGGCAATGGATACCCAAACGGCCGCCGGTACGGGCTTTAACATCGGAAACGATTGTGTGAATACCGGTTGGCAACATGCCGCCGTTAGTGTCACAAAGAACTGCAACATCAGCGCCAGAGTCAAGCGCTGTTTGAACTGCGGCGACACCATAATCAGCATCGTGTTTGTAACCATCGAAGAAGTGCTCAAAGTCAACAAATACGCGACGGCCCAGTGATGTCAGATGCGAAACGGTATCAGCAATCATGGCAAGGTTTTCTTCACGAGTTGTCTTTAGCGCTTGCTCAACATGCCAAACATCGCTTTTAGCAACCAATGTGATTACTGGCGCCTGCGAATCCACAAGTGCTTTAACCTGAGGATCTTCAGCCGCTGTAATGCCAGCTTTGCGAGTTGCTCCAAAGGCAACAAGCTTTGCATTCTTTAATTCAACTTCGCCAGCTGCCATCCGAGCAAAGAACTCTGTGTCTTTGGGTAGCGCGCCTGGCCAACCACCTTCAATAAACCCAACTCCGAATTCATCAAGCAGTTTGGTAACAGCAAGTTTGTCTTCTACTGAATACGTGATTCCTTCACGTTGAGCACCATCTCGCAATGTGGTGTCGTACACATGAAAATCGTCATTTAATGCCATGTCAGATCACCCGATGCATCCAGTTATGCACATCAGGTGCTGCGCCAGTTTGAATATCAACAAGAGCTTGGCGCATTTTCATCGTTATTTCACCAGGCTGACCATCAGCGATTGTCCATGAGCCAGAGTTTTTACTATCAACACGACCAACCGGCGTGATAACAGCTGCTGTGCCGCAGGCAAAAACTTCAGTGATTTTTCCCGATGCACAATCTTCACGCCACTGCG
>CANBWF010000052.1 GCA_947373075.1 Actinomycetota bacterium
CACGCCCTTCATTTAGCACTGATAACGACATCACGTGCCAAGAGGTTTTAACCGGGCGAACCTGCTCAACTTCAAGCATCCAACGGGAGGCAATCCAGGCCCAAGGGCAAATAGGGTCAAACCAAAAATCTGCGCGTTCTACTGATTCACTCATACCTTCAGGATACGACCCAAATGTGCGCCAAGTTGAGGCAACTGCCAAGATATGGGAGACGTGTTACAACAAAGGAGTTATACATGGCCGGCATGAACATCACACGTGATGAAGCACAAAAGCGATCAGAAACCGTAAAGGTTGCTTCATACGACATCGCATTGGATTTAACCAGTCGCGATGAAACTTTTCACAGCGAAACTACCGTGCGATTTGCCGGTACCGCTGGAAGTGAGACTTGGATTGACTTCGTTGCACCAAATGCAATCTCAATCAACTTAAATGGTCAGGAAATTCCAACTTCTGCACACGACGGATTCCGGATTGCACTGACTGATCTTGCCGAAGACAACACACTTGTTGTAATTGGCGACTGCGCTTACATGAACTCTGGTGAAGGTCTTCACCGCTTCATCGATCCAGTAGACGACGAGATTTATCTCTACACTCAGTTTGAAATTGCAGATGCTCGTCGCGTGTTTGCTTGTTTCGACCAGCCAGACCAGAAAGCTGTTTACACCTTCACAGTTAAGGCACCATCACATTGGAAGGTTGTCAGCAATGGCGCAACACCAACTCCTGTGCCATTAACCGAAACAACAGCACAATGGGATTTCCCAACAACTGAACTTATGTCTACCTACATCACTGCAATTGTGGCTGGTCCGTACCACGAAGTACGCGATGAATACACAGGTAAGTTCGGCACCTACCCACTTGGGCTTTACTGTCGTAATTCACTTGCTCAGTACTTTGATCCAGAAAATCTATTCACTGTTACTAAGCAAGGTTTTGAGTACTTTGAAGCAGCTTTCGATACTGCTTACCCATTCCACAAATATGATCAGCTATTCGTGCCTGAATTCAATGCTGGTGCAATGGAAAATGCTGGCGCAGTAACGCACCACGAAGGAATGGTTTACCGCTCGAAGGTAACTCGCGCTGCATACGAACAGCGCGCAAACACAGTGTTGCACGAACTTGCACACATGTGGTTCGGCGACTTAGTAACCATGAAGTGGTGGGACGACCTATGGCTGAATGAAAGTTTCGCCGAGTGGGCTGCGCACGATGCAAGTGCATCTGCTACCGAATACACCGAAGCTTGGACTAACTTCGTTAACCAGCGCAAGGCTTGGGGCTACCGCCAAGATCAGTTGCCGACTACCCACCCGATTGTTGCCGACATGGTTGATCTTGATGCAGTTGAAGTTAACTTCGATGGCATCACTTACGCAAAGGGCGCTTCAACATTGCGTCAGCTTGTTGCTTGGGTTGGCCAGGATGAGTTCTTGGCTGGATTACGTCAGTACTTCAAGAAGCACGCATGGGGTAACACTGAGCTTTCAGATCTGCTAACCGAACTTGAAGCTGCAAGTGGCCGTGACCTTAAAGACTGGACAACCCGTTGGCTACAGACTGCTGGCGTTAACACTCTTCGCCCAGAAATTGAAGTTGAAGATGGCCACTACAAATCAGTTGCAGTTTTACAGGAACCACCTGTTGCGCCTGAGGGTGTAGATCAGACTCTTCGTCCACACCGTATTCGCATTGGTCTCTACAACGCTGGTGAAACTGAAGTAACACTCATTGAATCCATTGAAGTAGATATCGATGGAACACACACAGACATTCCACAGCTAGCCGGAAAGCCAGTAGCCGACTTACTACTTCTCAACGATGGCGACTTGTCTTATGTGAAAATCCGTTTGGATGAATTATCACTTCGCACTGCAGTGCACCGCTTGAACGATCTTGATGACAGCTTGGCTCGCGCACTTATTTGGGGCGCTGCTTGGGACATGACTCGCGATGCTGAAATGTCTGCAGGCGAATACTTAACCATGATCAATACGGCTGACTTCAACAACATCGAAGTTGGCGTAACTCAGCAGCTCTTATTGCAGGCTCGCTCAGCAATCGAACAGTACGCAACGCCTTACAAGCGCGGCGAATACCGTGATGCATTGTTCTCGCGGCTTCTGGAACAAATTGCACAGGCTGCAGACGGATCAGACCACCAACTCGCTTTTGTTCGCAGTGCTATCAGTGTTGCTCGCACCGATGAACATGTGGAGATTTTGGAAGGCTGGTTCGATGGTTCAGGTACGCCTGCTGGATTAGCTGTAGATACTGATCTGCGCTGGGCTTTCATTGCTCGCTTAGTTGCATTGGACGCACTTGATCCAAGCGCAATTGATCGTGAACTTGAAAAGGACAACACTGCAGGTGGTCAGCGCCAAGCTGCTGGTGCACGAGCAGGCATTCCAACTGCGGAAGCAAAAGCTGCAGCCTGGAGCGCAACGGTTGAAAACGACGATCTAGCAAATGCGATTCTTGAATCTACAATCGGTGGTTTCTCCCAACCAGATCAGCGTCAATTACTCGTCCCTTACGTAGACAAGTACTTTGCTGCGCTACCAGGTGTTTGGAAGAACCGCACAAATGCGATTGCCCAAGGAATCACAATGGGACTATTCCCATCACTTTTGGTTTCTCAAGATATCTTGGATAAAGCAGATGCGTTCTTGGCTACAGATACCGATGCAGGTTCGACTCGACTAGTTCGCGAACTTCGCGACAACGTTTCGCGTGCACTAGTGGCACAGGCAAAGGACGCGCAATAACAAATAGCGCAACCTACTTATTCGTAAGTAAGTGATGCAGTTTCTGGTTTTGACCCAACTGGCTTTTCGCCGGTTGGGTCATCTAGAAATCCGTTGGTTGCAGATTTTTTAGCTGCACTTACCCAACCTGGCCCCATAACAAGCAGTGCGATGATTGCATAAATTGCTAATGGCAAAATAACAAACCACAAGATTGCGCCTTGAACGCCTAAAGCCTGACCTGGCTGATCGCCATCATCATGCTTATTGTCGGCTAAAACAGGAAGTGCACTAGCAAGGGCAACTACGCCACTTGCGACACAAACGGATACGGCTTTGCGAAAGTTCTTTGACACACCGATAGTTTAGAACAAGGTCCTGCAAATGGTGCATTCAGATGGACCGTTGGTTTTGGAGGTGTCATGCAAACGCTGACTCATTGGTTTATTGGCAAGCCGCTACAAATAGCAATAATCCTGTTAATCGCCATCATTGTTAGGGCGACGCTTGTTCGGATAACTGATCGGCTCATTCGCCGTGCCACCACTTTGCATGCGTCAAGAGGCATGAGCAAACTGACTCGTCAAGATTTTGAGACAGCCCAGTCACGCAAAGACCAGCGAGCTGACTCAGTTAGTCAACTACTGCGAAGCATCATCACTATTTTTGTTTGGTCGATTGCAACAATCACTGCGCTTTCCACTCTCGGGCTAAATATTGCCCCAATTCTTACCTCAGCTGGAGTAGTTGGCGTCGCGATTGGGTTCGGTGCGCAAACTTTAGTCAAGGATTACCTTGCTGGCATCATCATGATTATTGAAGATCAGTACGGTGTAGGCGATGTAATCGATGTTGGGCCAGTCACTGGAACAGTGGTTGAAGTTGGGCTGCGCGTAACTCGGTTACAAGATACCGATGGCGTGATTTGGTACATGCGTAATGGTGAAGTTTCACGTATTGGCAACCACACTCAGACTGCTTAAGCCTCAAATGTTCGGGCTTATCCTGCGTTGAGCCTCGAATTGTCGCAAACTTGAGTTATGCGCAAACTCTGTTTAGTTACTGGAGCCACCGGCTACGTAGGCGGACGCCTTGTGCCACACCTACTGGCAGCTGGCCATCAAGTCCGCATACTTGTGCGTCACCCAGAGCGTGTTAGCCAAATGCCTTGGTCAAACCAGGTTGAGATTTTCTCGGGCGATGCCAACGATCCAGTGGCGCTCAATGAAGCAATGCGCGATGTTGATGTTGCCTATTACATGATTCATTCGATTGGTAGCGCTGGCGACTTTGAAAAACTCGAGCGTGAAACCGCGACTACTTTTGCCAATTGTGCAAAGCAGGCTGATGTTAAACGAATCATTTACCTGGGTGGGTTACAAAACGACCCGAAACTTTCAAAGCACCTCAAGTCGCGCGCAGAAGTAGGAAACATCTTCTTGAAATCTGGCGTACCCACAATTGCTTTCGGGGCCGCCGTGATTTTGGGTTCGGGTAGCCTCTCGTTTGAGATGCTTCGGTATTTAACCGAACGTCTGCCTGCCATGATTACGCCACGTTGGGTGCGAACCAAAATTCAACCCATCGCGGTGCGAGACGTGCTGCGCTATTTAACTTTGGCAGCTGTACTTGAACCAAATTTGAACCGCACTTTCGACATTGGTGGACCTGATGTTCTTACCTATGAAGAGATGATGCAAGGTTATGCGCGTGTTGCTGGCCTGCGTAAACGCATAATTTGGCCGATTAACATCCTCTCTCCTGGCCTGTCTGCTCGGTGGATTGGACTAGTAACGCCGGTACCTAAAGCCATCGCGCGGCCGCTAGTGGATAGCTTAAAGTCGGAAGTCATTTGCGCAGAGCACGACATCAAGACCTACATACCTGATCCACCTGAAGGTCTAGTTAATTTTGAGGACGCCGTTGGATTGGCACTTCAGCGCATTCGCGAAGCGGCCGTGACAACCCGCTGGTCTTCTGCATCTACCCCGGGTGCGCCCAGCGATCCACTTCCAACTGACCCGGCCTGGGCTGGTGGCTCTCTTTACATAGATGAACGTGAAGTTGAAACTGCTGCTTCTGCTGATTCACTGTGGCAAGTCATTGAGCAAATCGGTGGCGAGCGTGGCTGGTACTCGTTCCCTTTGGCTTGGGAAACTCGCGGATTGTTAGATCGAATTTTTGGTGGTCCGGGTTTGCGTCGAGGTCGCCGTGATCAGTACCGACTAGTTGCTGGCGAAACTGTTGATTTTTGGCGGGTTGAAGAATGTGACCGAGGCCATCTACTTCGACTACGCGCTGAAATGAAGTTACCCGGTTTGGCTTGGCTGGAACTGGAAGTGAAAACGGAAACTGGCCAACCAACTAAATATCATCAACGCGCGATTTACCACCCAAAGGGTTTAGCTGGCCATATTTATTGGTGGAGCGTCTGGCCTTTCCATGGAATCGTTTTTGGTTCAATGGTGAAAAACATTACGCAAGCAGCGTGCGACCTAGATTCAAAGCGGGCTAAGTAAGCAAACCTGCCACAATAGGTAAGTGAGCGAAACTTTCTACGACGACATCGGTGGCCATGATTTTTTCGTGGCACTGGTTGCTGGGTTTTATGAAGGTATCGAATCCGATGAAGTCTTGCGCCCTATGTACCCAGAGGGTGATCTAACTGCGGCCAAACATCACCTCACCTTGTTTCTGGAACAGTACTGGGGTGGACCGCGCACTTATCAAGCCGAGCGTGGGCATCCAAGACTTCGAATGCGGCATGCAGAATTTGTAATCGATGACGATGCCCGCGATCGCTGGATTGCTCACATGAAAGCAAGCTTGGAAAAGCAGACTGTGCCCTCTGAGTTACGTGACGAGTTGTGGTCTTATTTAGAAAGCGCTGCTCACAGTTTGGTGAACACAATCAGTCACTAAATCGTTATAACAATATTCTCAAATTGCCCCCTTCTGCTCTCAGACTTAGCCAAAGACACTACGATTATCTAGTTACGAAAATTTTGAAATCCACATTGTGCTACTGGAGGTTCATAAATGCAGCGCACCACGCATTGGTGGCAAGAGGCTGTCGTCTATCAGGTATATCCTCGTTCATTTGCTGATTCAAATGGCGACGGTATCGGCGACATCAAAGGTATTCAAAGCCGCGTCCCACACTTAGCTGAATTAGGGGTCGATGCCCTTTGGCTAAGTCCGCATTACGTTTCGCCAATGCTTGATGCTGGCTACGACGTTGCCGACTACCGCGACGTGGATCCTATTTTCGGAAATCTCTCAGACTTCCAGGAACTCATCAACACATTGCATTCATCAGGCATCAAGTTGTTAGTCGACATCGTGCCCAACCATACGTCTTGGGAACATGCTTGGTTTAAAGAAGCCCTCGCTCATCCCCCAGTTAACGACCCAACAGTTGCACCGCTAACTCGCTATAGCGAAGGCCCTTGGGCGCGCTACCACCTACTTCGTGGTCGTAAGAATGGCACAATCGAGCCAAACGAATGGCCAAGTGTTTTCGGTGGCTTAACCTGGCACGAAGTTCCTGATGCAGCCGGCCAGCCAAGTGGTTGGTGGTACCTACACATCTTCGACAAGAGCCAGCCTGATTTGGATTGGACCAACCCAGAAGTTCGCAGTGAGTTTCTTGGCCACCTTAAGTTCTGGTTCGACATGGGCGTGGATGGTTTCCGCATCGATGTTGCTCACGGTCTTGCAAAAGCAGAGGGTTACCCAGACTTCACTACGCCAAAGCCTGGTGACCCAACAAATCACGTCGCTTACTGGGATCAAGATCCTGTGCATGAGATTTGGCGCGAATGGCGCGAAGTTGCCGAGCAATACGATCCACCTCGAGTATTTGTTGCTGAAGCTTGGGTTGGCCCTGCGGAACGCAATGCGCTTTATCTACGTGACGATGAATTACATACCGGCTTCAATTTCCCGTACCTAACAGCTGCGTGGAATGGTAAAGCCCTACGTCGAATCATTGACGATTCATTAGAAGGAAACCACTTAGTTGGTGCGCCAACAACTTGGGTTTTGGAAAATCATGATGTTTGGCGCGCTGCAACTCGTTACGCACCGCTTGCAACAGGCGAAGAAGCTGCATCACTTGATGGAAACTTAGACATCAGTAAATCTGCTGACTGGTCGGTGCCGCGTGATTTAGTTATCGGCGTTAAGCGCGCACGCGCTGGCATCATGACCATGCTCGGGTTGCCAGGAACTGCCTACATTTATCAGGGACAAGAACTTGGCCTTGAAGAAGTGTTTGATATTCCAGATGCGATGCGTCAAGATCCTGCATTTGCTAACACTGGTGGCGAGAACCTTGGACGCGATGGCTGTCGTGTGCCACTGCCGTGGGATAACACTTCAAATACCTTCGGCTTTAACTCTGGTTCCGAGTCTTGGCTACCACAGCCAAGTCGGTGGGCCGAGCAAACCGCAGCTGCCCAAAATGATGTTGCTAGCAGCACCTTGAACTTAGTGCGCAGCGCTTTGAAGCTTCGTCGGAGTTTGGCAGCGCTGGGTGGAATTACTAGTGACGCAGTTGATTTGGTTTGGGATGAAACACCAAGTGACATCGTCAGCTTTGTTCGACCAGCTCGCCTAGACGGTCAGGCTATTCGCATTGTGATGAACATGGGCAAAACTGCCTATGAGCTTCCTGCTGGTGAACTTTTGCTCTCAAGCGATAGCGACGCTGTGGTTGCTGGTTCCCTTGCGCCACATAGCGCGGCTTGGTTAAAGGCGTAAATTCCTTTAATTAAGAACGTTCGGTGCTTTCCAGAATCTGACGCAATACTGCTGGGATTCGTCCTGGCACACCGTGTTCAACACTGACGCAAACCATAACTGTTTTGGCTTGCATGTAAACCGCTTGTTCATCGCGAAGTTCATAATTGATTACGTAAGACGATGTGCCAACATCGCTAACCCAAAGTTCCATCTCAACTGGTTCTGCCCGATATTCCAACGGCGCTTTGTAGTCAATCTCAAGGCGAGCAACAAGCTGGCCATATCCTTCAACAGTTGGATCTAGGTTGTGTTCGGCCAAGAACTGCACGCGAGCGGTTTCCAAATAGTTTGCATAGGCCACATTGTTCACATGATGATAAATATCCATGTCGGACCAACGCAAATGTATTGGCACAATCACACTGGGCATTATTAGCCTCGAGTTAGTTTGCGATATGTTGCGCGATGCGGCCTTGCAGCTTCGGCACCTAGGCGATCAATCTTGTTCTTTTCGTAGGATTCGAAGTTACCTTCAAACCAGAACCATTGTGAGTCGCCTTCGTAAGCCAAAATGTGAGTTGCAATGCGATCAAGGAACCAGCGATCGTGGGAGGTGATTACTGCGCAACCTGGGAATTCAAGCAAGGCATTTTCTAAGCTGCCAAGGGTTTCAACATCAAGGTCGTTGGTTGGCTCATCGAGTAGCAACACATTGCCACCCTGCTTCAATGTAAGAGCTAGGTTCAAGCGGTTTCGCTCACCACCGGAAAGTACGCCCGATGGCTTCTGCTGGTCTGGGCCCTTGAAACCAAAAGCACCAACGTATGCCCGCGATGGCATTTCAACATTGCCAACTTTGATCCAGTCGAGACCATCGGAAACTACTTCCCAAACATTCTTCTTAGGGTCTAGGCCCGCGCGACTCTGATCAACGTATGACAGTTTCACGGTTTCACCTACGCGTAGGCCACCCGATGT
>CANBWF010000053.1 GCA_947373075.1 Actinomycetota bacterium
CGATATTCCGGCCCTGCGATTATGGCCCCAGCGGCTGCAGACTGACCCAGATGTGCATCTCGCCAAGCGCCGGTAGCCAATGACACAAGAATTAACTCGTCTTGCGTCAACTCAACTTCAGCAAAAAAGGAGCGCTCTAGATCAATGGAATATGTGCTCTGACTATCTCCACTTGGGGAAACTTCATTGAAAACTAGATACTGACGCAAATCGTTCTTATCGCGCTCGAACTTTCGACCAGCTGCGTCAAGTTCCTTCTCGGTTTCAAATGGCGCGTATCCACTGACGCGATTGAAAATATCGGATCGAGTAAGCGGCCGCTTTGAGTTCATTAACACAAGCAACAGATTTAACTGTCGCATAGTGTTATCAACGGCCATGGCCTATTTCACGGCCAATAGATCGATAACAAATACGAGAGTCTGCCCGGAAAGGCGATGGCCGCCACCAGCAGGACCGTAGGCAAGGTGTGGTGGAATTATTAGCTGACGACGTCCGCCAACTTTCATTCCCGGAATACCTAGCTGCCAACCTTGGATTAGTCCACGTAGTGGGAATTCAATTGACTCGTTGCGGTCCCAAGATGAATCGAACTGTTCGCCTGACACGAACTCAACACCAAGGTAGTGCACTTCAACGGTCTGTCCAGCGGCTACCTCAACTCCATCGCCAACGACTAGATCTTCAATAACTAGCTCGGTAGGTTCTTCCCCATCAATAAAGTCGATTACAGGTGGATTTGTCATTCGTTTCTACTCTCTCTTAACTAACTGCGGTTAGATCAACCACAAAAACTAAAGTTTCATTCGGTTCAATTGAGCCCTGTCCGACAGGGCCATAAGCCAAGTTACCCGGAATGATTAACAGCCTGCGACCGCCCACTTTCATGCCTTGCAGCCCTTGCTGCCATCCCTGGATTACGCCACTGATAGGAAAAGTGGCAGGCGCGCCACGGTCCCATGATGAGTCAAATTTAGCCTTAGTGTTCATTCCATAACCACTGTAGTGAGCAGTAACAGTAGACGTCGGCGTCACGACTGCGCCAGTTCCAACAGCAATGTCTTTGGCTACCAAATCAGTCACTGGCTTGGCATCAGAGCCAAACTCAATAACTGGTGCGGAATTCAATGGACCAGATACCGTCACCCCATTGCTGGTTACTGGGTCTACCGTTGCGGTGCTTGAGGAGTTTCCACTGTTACAGCCGGATAAAAGTCCGGCCACTACTAAACCAATAATTGCTGTTTTTAGACGCATGTTCACAGCCTATTGCTTGGTCAATAACTGGGGACACTAGCCACGCGGTTTCACATCTGGCTAATTAGGTCTCGAACTCGCTCATCATCGGCATTGAACGGGTCGGGCAAACTGACTGAGCGTTCAACAGGAAGGTTGACTTTGAAATGCATCCAATCGGTCGCTATCGAGGTATTTGTTCGCTTGGCAGCAGCCAAGAAATCCCCGCGTAATTTCGCTCGAGTTGTTTGAGGTGGTGTCTTTGTAGCTCTTTCAACCGCAACTTTCGAAACGACTGGAATTATTTGGCCCTGCTGAAGTAACAAATTGTAGATTCCGCGATCAGCTGAGAGCTCGTGGTACATAAGTTCCACTTGAGCCAACTTGGCAGAATCTAATTCCAACCCCTGCTCATCCCGGAATGCTTGCAACACCTGCAATTTGATTCGCCAATCTAAAAGGGAATCAAAAGCCGACAAGTCGCCAACTTCGAAGGCTTCAATAATCTGACCCCAGAGACTTAAGGCCTGTTTATGCAGGTCAGACAGTTCCCAACTGAAACGCTCAATGTTTGCGCAAACCAGATCAAAATAGATTCGCTGAGTTTCAATGGCACTTAAAGTCCTGCCATCTTGAAGTAGGACTCCCGCCTTGCCAGATAAGTCACGGGCGACATCGCGGATTGCTTTCATTGGATTATCTACTCGTAAATTTGCTGGAATAGCTCCCACTTCCATTACGGCAAGAACCAGATCCATAGTGGCAACTTTGAGCAGCATCGATGTCTCTGACATGTTGCTATCGCCACTAATCACATGCAGCCGCCGATATTTATCGGAGTTTGCGTGTGGTTCATCGCGGGTATTAATCATTGGCCTTGATCTTGTTGTGGCGCTAGAAACCGCATCCCACATGTGGTCAGCTCGTTGCGACATTACGTAAACGACGCCATTTGAAGTCTTCAACAACTTCCCCGCTCCAGCGAACAGTTGCCTAGTTACTAAGAAAGGCAGGAGTCCATCAAGATGTTGCAAGTAGTCGAGCTTGCGATTGATCAAATAGTTCTCATGACAACCGTACGAGTTACCAGACGAGTCGGTGTTGTTCTTGAAAACAAACACTCGGCCTTCTATCCCTTCGCTAGCTAACTTAGCTTCGGCAGCGCGTGCCAGCTGCGAAACAATCTCATCCCCCGCTTTTTCTTGAGCCAGGACATCTTCTAACTGATCGCATTCGGCCGTCGCATATTCAGGATGACTTCCAACATCTAGGTATAGCCGACCACCGTTGGGCAAAAATACATTATTACTTCGATACTCATCCACCACATCGCTGAATAAATAACGGGCCAACTCATCTGGAGTTAACCGACGATGGCTCTCCATTGCACACGTAATACCGTATTCAGTTTCAATGCCAAAAATCCGGCGTGGCAGAGTGGTTGCCAAAATTACTGGCCGCCCTTTTGCACAAAGCCGCTAACGAATTCTTCAGAGTTCTTCTCCAGCACAGCATCGATCTGATCAAGTATTGCCGAGATGTCAGGAACGACTACCTGTTTGGGTTGTTTTGATTGCCCAGTACTCACATTGTCATCGGTATCCGTCGGTGCGGATTTAACTGACTCAAAATTCTGTTCGCTCACGATTGCTCCTAGATCTAACTCAACACTAATGCTGTTCGCTGATTAGCTGTTCCAACTTGGTGACGAATTCGGCGGGTTCACATTGTTGGGCAAAGAGGTGCTCGGTTTCATTCGATCGATATCCGCGAGCATCTGGCAGTCCGATCCTTTTCAGTGGCTGATCTGGTGAAATCTGAAATATAAGAGATTCCCATGAAGCCCCGACTACATTTGCGCCATAATTCTGAACAGCTTTTCCGCGAACATAAGCACGAGTATCAACAGGTGGATTAGCGATAGCGAGCTCTACTTCCTGCTCATCAAACATCTCCGAGGAATTGGAATTGCGCTGCAGCAAATACGACAAACCCTTGTCGACTCTTATGTCGCAATACTGCAGATCGATGGCTTTAAGTTTGCTGTCCTGCCATCCCAGATCATCGCGCAAGCGGTAAGAATCAAGTACCGATTTTTTTGTTACCCAGTCAACCGTTCCAATTAGAGACTGAGTGTCAGATTCCAGAGCATCGAGCACATCACGCCAAAGAACCAGAACCTGCTTCGTCATTGCATCGAAAGGTTTACTCGCCATGTAATTTTCCGAAGCAGCCAAATATTCGCGCTGGATTTCGATTGCACTCAATGCCGTACCATCAGTCAACTGCAATTGCTGCTCGAACTTGTAGTCGCGACTCACTGCCTGCATTTCCAGCACTGGATCGGCTAAATCGATTTCAAAATCAAGCGCTGAATCTTCAATCATTGAGAGCACCAAAGCAGTTGCACCCATTTTTAGAAACGTCATGGTTTGCGACATGTTGGCATCGCCAACAATCACATGTAGCCGACGGAATTTGTTGGGATCCGCGTGTGGTTCGTCGCGCGTGTTGATAATCGGACGGTTGACTGTAGTTTCAAGGCCCACTCGAGCTTCAAAGAAATCAGCACGCTGAGATATCTGGAAACCGGCTGTTCGACTCTCCTGCCCCAGACCAACTCGCCCCGAACCGGCCCAAATGTTTCGGGTTACGAAAAACGGAGTTAAGTGTTTTACAAAATCATCAAAAGGAACATCGCGAGCTACTTGATAATTTTCATGAGTGCCATAACTAGCACCTTTGCCATCTGTGTTGTTCTTATAAATCGTGATCAGATTGCCGGTTAACTCACTAGCCATTTGAGCCGCGTGATTCAAAATGCGGTCACCAGCGACATCCCACAAAGCAGCATCTGCAGGGTTAGTAACTTCAGGACCAGAATATTCAGGGTGCGCGTGATCTACGTAAAACCGAGCACCATTAGGCAGCATTAAGTTTGGCATGCCAATGTCAATGTCTGTCCACGATTCCGGGTCAGCAAGTTCGCGTTCAATTTCATAGCCACGCACGTCAACAAATGGCGATTCAACGTAATAATCCCAACGCATTGGTTTTTGTCGATCTGGAAATAGAAAATCAGAATAGGCATTCACGACAGCCGCACAAAGAATCGTTGGATTGATTCCAGGATTATTAGGTGATGAAATTCCGTATTCGGTCTCAATTCCCATAATCCGATGAACACTCATTGCTGGTTCGACAACTAACTTGTGGGCGCAATGCTGTGGCTGGCGGCGGAACCATCTTTCGTGTGCACAAGAGTGCGCATGTAGACAATCGGTTGCCCTTTACGCCCAGAAATCTTCGCCCAGTCATCAGGATTGGTGGTGTTTGGCAAATCTTCGTTCTCTAGCAACTCGTCATAAGCGGCGCTGATTAAGTGCTCGGTTGAAACTCCCCTTGCACCTGTAGCGAGCTCGTTCTTTATTGCATACTTCTTAGCGCGTGAAACGATGTTTTCAATCATTGCGCCGGAATTGAAGTCATAAAAATAGAGCGTCTCTTTTTCGCCATTTGTGTAAGTAACTTCCAAAAATTCGTTTTCCGTGGAATTCTCGTACATCCGCGTTGTAATTAAGCTAATCATTTCCTGAACTGCAGCTTCAGGTGAACCATACTTAAGTAGTTCGTCTTGGTGAATCGGTACGTCAACAGTTAAATACTTAGCAAAAATCTGTGCGCTTGCCTTCACGTCAGGACGATCCACCTTGATTTTCACATCCAGCCGACCTGGTCGCAGAATCGCCGGGTCAATCATGTCTTCGCGATTGGAAGCGCCGATCACAATCACATGGTCAAGGCTTTCAACACCATCAATCTCGCTGAGCAACTGCGGAACAATTGTGGTTTCCACATCACTTGATACACCAGTACCGCGCGTTCTAAATAAAGCATCCATCTCGTCGAAGAAAACAATGACCGGAGTTCCCTCTTGCGCTTTTTCGCGAGCTCTCTGGAAAATAATTCGTATCTGTCGTTCGGTTTCGCCGACGTATTTGTTTAATAACTCCGGACCCTTGATGTTGATGAAGTAACTACGGCCGCTTCCGTTACCAGAAGCTGCCTGAGTCTTCTTCGCAATGGAGTTCGCAACTGCTTTAGCGATAAGCGTTTTACCGCACCCAGGCGGCCCATAAAGCAAAATGCCTTTTGGTGCCTTAAGGGAATAATCTGCAAACATCTTTGCCTGCAAGAATGGCAGTTCAACTGCATCGACAATGCTCTCGATCTGCTCTTGCAATCCGCCGATGTCTTCGTAACTCACGTCTGGCACTTCTTCTAGAAGCAAATCATCAATCTCTGATTTAGCAATCCGTTCGAACGCGAAACCTGCGCGTAGGTCGCACAGCAGACTGTCGCCACTACGCAGTGCAGACACGTCTATTGGGTGAGCACAAAGGACCACATGAACTTCATCTGCTTGCCCGCGTACCAAGATTCGTTCGCCATCCTGTGCCAACTCCACAAAAGTGACGAGCTGGCCGATGTTGGTAATTCCACCTGCTTGAATGACATTCATCGATTCATTGAGTAACAATTCTTGTCCGCGCTTAAGCGAGTTAGCATCGACTTCCGGGCTGACTGCTACGCGCATTTGTCGGCCGTTAAAAACAATGTTGATTAGGCCATCGTCAGCTGATGAAACAAATAATGCATAACTATTTGGCGGTAGACCCAACTTTTCGATTTCGTGATGCAGTTCTAGAACCTGATCACGTGCTTCGCGAAGAGTTTTGGTGAGCAACTCGTTATGCGCAGAAAGGTCATCAACGCGCTTGCGCAGATCAGACGAATCGTCGGAAGTCGCAGTCATTATTCACCTGATTCGAATTCGGTACTACTTGCTAATTCTTCCGCATCAGTGCCTTTTGCGGGGCGAATTCGACGAGGTGGCAGCACTGTTCCGTCTGCCAATCTTCTGGCCTGTACTAAGAATCCAGTATGTCCCTGCATCTTGTGGCTCGGTCGAACGGCTAGACCCTCAACATGCCAAGTGCGTTGAATCAACTCTTGACCTTGTGGATCAGTCCAATTCTTACTCAGACGTATCTCTTCAATAACCTTGGCCATCTGAGTGGTGGTAGCGACATAAATCATTAACACACCGCCTGGGCGAATAACGCGTGTCATGGATTCCACGCATTCCCAAGGAGAGAGCATGTCCAAAACTGCTCTATCAACTGATGCATCTGCAAGAGCAGCAGTTTCCTCTTGTACGGAACCCAGAGTTACTGTCCAGTTCTCTGGCTGTTTGCCAAAGAAGGTTGCAACATTCTTTTGCGCGATTTTTGCAAAATCTTCACGTCGTTCGTAGCTGTACAAATGACCGTCAGAGCCGATTGCCCGCAGCAATGAACAACTCAGCGCGCCACTTCCGACACCGGCTTCCACCACAACAGAACCTGGATAAATATCTGCAAATCCGACAATTGCTGCTGCATCCTTGGGATAAATAACAGCAGCTCCCCTAGGCATAGAGAGTACGAAATCACTAAGCAGTGGCTTCAGCGCTAGGTAGACATAGTTTCCAGAAGATGTGACTGTGATGCCTTCTGGCTGGCCAATTAAATCGTTGTGCGAAATAGCACCGTGATTTGTGTGGAACTCGCGGTCAACTTCCAAGGTAACCGTGTGTTTACGACCTTTTACGTCCGTCAATTGAGCCCGATCGCCCACTTTGAAAGCCGCTCTATTGTCAGTCATACGCCACCTAATTTTTGTTGCTACTGGAGTCCATTGTGTCAGCAATCTATAACCCGAGCGAGCGGTGTAGGCGTTACACTGAAAATGTTTAAGCAAACCCGCTAGGAGCAACAGTGACCGAAGGTCCTCTGGATAAAGATCCCGCAACATTAGTTATTGCGGCCTTCAAAGGCTGGAGCAATGCTGCGGATGCTTCCACTGACGCTTTGGAATACTTACTTGAAGTTTGGGATGTTGTTTCGGTTACCGAAATTGTCCGCGACGAGTACTACAGCTACACAGATAACAGACCTGAAGTTTTTGTTTCACCAGATGGACAGCGCGAGATTATTTGGCCACAAACTATGGTCCACCACGTTGTTACTCCGAGCATGCCCAACACAAACATCTACATAATTGTTGGCGACGAGCCGAATTTGCGTTGGCAGCAATATTGCGCCGAGTTACTGTCGGTAATCAACCCATTGACCCCGGGTCTGCTAATCACACTGGGCGGAATGCTCGCTGAAGTTTTGCACTCACGTCCGATACATGTACATGGACATGCAACAGACCCTCGCATCCAGGAAAGCACTGGCTTTGAACCGTCCCGATATGAAGGTCCAGTTAGCATTTTGGGCGTACTGCAGGATGAACTCGAGGGATTCGGATTTGAAACTGTGTCGCTCTGGGCGGCTATCCCGCATTACGTTGCTGGCGATCCTTGCCCGAAAGCATCGTTGGCACTTCTGCGCGGTATTGAAGATGTACTAGACACAGCGATACCGCTGGACGAACTCGTTGAAAACGCTCGCGCTTGGCAAACTGGTGCGGATGAACTCGCGGCAACCGACGAAGACATTGCAGACTACGTAAGCAGCTTGGAAGAAAGCTCCGAAGCCGCAGAATTACCAGAGGCCAGTGGTGAAGCTATCGCTCGCGAATTTGAGCGATACCTACGCCGTCGCGAAAGTTAACTTCTGCGATTGGCCCGATACCAATTGATTGCGGACTGAGTGGCCGCATCAAACTTAGATAGGTCTTCAGAATTCGTTAGATACGGTGAAATTGTGGTTGCCATTTCTTTACCCAACTCAACACCCCACTGGTCAAATGAATTAATTCCCCAAACGATTCCCTGCACAAAAACCATATGTTCGTAGAGTGCAATCAGTGAGCCCAATGCGAACGGATCGATTTCGTCCAGAGTAATTAAGGTCGTGGGACGGTTGCCAGGCATCACCTTGTGGGTAACTAAGTTTTCAGCGGTGCCCGCTTGCTGAACTTGCTCTTTAGTTCGACCAAAAGCCAACACTGTCGCCTGCGCGAGAGCATTACTTACTAGCACATCGTGGTGATCACCAGCTGGATTATGTGACTTAGCTGGAACCAAAACATCGCAAGCAACGATTGACGTTCCTTGATGCAACATTTGATAGAACGAATGCTGCCCATTTGTGCCTGGCTCGCCCCAATAAACAGCGCTAGTTTGAGTTGGAACTGCTTCGCCA
>CANBWF010000054.1 GCA_947373075.1 Actinomycetota bacterium
TATTTTTCCATCAAGATAACGCGCTGCTGTGCCGATGTTTTGCACGCGATAAGCGGCGTAAGGAAAGTTCTGAGTAAAGCTGCTCAATTTTTCGGTAATACCTAATGCTTTTGCATCTGCATCCGTGAAGTCTGGTTTGGTCTGCGCTAACTCCAGGTCAACAACGCGCGGCGCAGTCTGGTCAATAACTTGCAGCACCGCTTGGGCGATCTTGTCGGGATTGATTCCGGTGCCATTCTTGCCCGGAACTACATAAGGTTTGCCATTGAAAATTTTGAATGAGGCATCAACTGCAGTATTTCCAATCCCATGTATCTGAGACTTAAGCGAGTTGACTAGAACTGCACCATCAATTTGCGGAACAAATTCTCCATCGGCGCCCACGTAAGTAAGGGCCTTAGCTAGATCTGCGGGCTTGATGGTGCCCTCTTTTTTGCCAACAGTAACTGTGATTGGTGAAGCAACTGCAGATTTCGCTGTAGAAATAAATTCTTGAGCTTGGGCATCAGAAACCGAAGGATTAACCGATGCAAATTGGAGTACTAGTGGATCAGATGAAGTCGGAAAACTATTGACTAACAATTTTTGTGCCGAATCGGCCGCGAGCATCTGCCCTGGTTTTCCGTCTATCAATTTTGGCGACGCATTTTCAAAAACTATTTGTGGTTCAACAGGCAATTTGTCTACTTGAGCAGAAATCGCTGCGATAGCAGAGGTCAATTTTTCCGAGTCGGCTGTCACAACAGGAGTTAGCTCAACTTCGCCTGCTGCCCGATTCCAAAGATCAAGTGGACTCCACGGACGCTGCGGTACCTGAGTAATCGTTTTAGCCGCATCCACACTAAGGCCAGCTAATTTAGGGTCAATTGTGTACGTGTGATCCGCAACCTGCACGTTGATTGGTTTGCTAGCAAGTGGAACAATCTCGGTTGCCAGCTTGGTTTCGGCAGACTTAAATGGCATCCCGCCAATTTCTATCCCTGCAACTGTGGTTTTTGCGAAAGTACGCCCAGAGTAGTGAACAACCGCAACCGCATAGATTGCAGTAAGCCCAAGCGCCACGCCAAATAATGCCAACAGGAAGTTGCGACCTTTGTTACGTACTTCGTTGCCACTATCACTCACTGATCTTGGCCTGCTTCCCTATCATCACTTTCTTGCATTTTCATTCCGTCGGTAAATGGGGTTGGCAACTCGTCCGATTTAATAACTGGTCGCAAAGGTGGCAAAGTACAGGCACAGCCAATTACAACTGCTCCGCCAATGACATACACATTGGACCACCACGCTGCGGAAATAATTTGCTCATAAGAACCAAATTGTTTTCCGAGCAAAATAACACTAATCACCCAACCAATTGCTATTCCTATTGCGGACAGTCTGCTTTGGGATGAGCGAGCTAACCAAAGCTGACTAACAACAATCAGCGCTAAGGCAAGTACTGCGCCGTATGGAATAACTTGACCGCCAATTCTGATGCGATCGGCCTGAATAAATGCACAAGGGATTCCCAGAGTTAGCCCTGCCAATATTCCGACGAACAGATTTGAGATTTTCTGCATCAGAGATTAATTCCGGAAAAGAGATCAGTTTCATTTCCAGTGGAATCTAATGTCCCTAGGTCGCCAAATGCCAAACGGAAATATTCAAACCCCATAACTTGCGCGCCAAGGTTATTTGAGAGTGCAAAGAAACCTGAATCGGCATTAATTTGCGTTTCGTGTGCTCTAAGTGCCGCAAACTTTTGCTCTACATACTGGCTCGCATCGACAACTGTGGAAATAAATTCATCAGGGCAAGCAAATGGGATGTCTTCTGGATCTTGTGCGGCAAATCCGGTGTCTTCGCCATTAGCCCGCAAAGCTTCGATCCCAGCACGAATAACACTTACCGGGAACGCGGTCCAATAAAATTTCGAAATCTGCCAGGCTGCGCCTAGTTCAGGGGCGAAACTTTCAACTGCAGCAAGTGATGCAGCGTAAGTGGCAACACGATGAGCTTGAATGTGGTCTGGATGTCCGTAGCCACCAAAATCATCGTAAGTAACTAAAACTTGTGGCTTAGTTTCGCGAATAATTCTTACTAAGTGCTTAGCCGCTTCAAGTAGATCTGCCTGCCAAAAACAATCTGCTCGCTGATTTGGCGCAGTACCAATCATTCCACTGTCGCGATAAGCACCGATTCCACCCAGAATGCGATAATCCGTGACACCAAGTCGAGCCATGGCCTGGGCCAATTCCTCTAGCCGATGTCCAGCCAATTTATCTTGGTCATGGGCGGCTAAGTGAGCAAGGTCTGGGACAAGAATTTCCCCTTCGTCGCCCAAAGTGCAGGTAACTAGTGTTACCTGAGCGCCCTCTGCGACGTATTTGGCCATGGTTGCACCGGTACCAATTGATTCATCATCAGGATGAGCATGTACCAGCAATAAACGACGATTAGTAGACACCCTTCCACTTTACGAGAAGTATTTGCCTATGCAGCGCACTTAGATGCCATGAACATGGCAAAATCGAGGGATGAGCGAAACATTCCCGCGCCAAATGGCAGCTACGCGCCGGTTCCAGCTAGGAACACCCCGTGGATTTAACCTTTTGGCCGATGCATCTCTAGTTACCTTCCTACGAAGTGACCACGGACGCGATTCCGTTAATTCACTATGGGTGTTCGACATTGATCAGAACATTGAACGCAAGATTGCAGATCCACGCACACTCTTGGCTGACACCGAAGACATCCCAGATGCAGAGCGCGCCAGGCGTGAACGTATGCGCGAGACTACCGGTGGCATTACAAGTTACTCATCCGATCGCTCTGGAAAATATTTAGCATTCGCACTGGCTGGCAAACTTTTCACGGCTGATGTAGTGGGCGAACAAATCAATGCATTAGAAGTATCTGGGCCGATTATCGATCCACAGGTTTCACCAGATGGTGCACATATCATTTGGTCCGATGGCAAGAACATTCATCTATGCGAATTCGATGGCAGCAACCAACGAGTTGTCACAGAGGAAACTGCAGAGAATGTTTCCTGGGGACTTGCCGATTTCATTGCAGCTGAAGAATTTGGACGAATGCGTGGCATTTGGTGGTCACCCAATAGTGACGGCTTCATTGCACAACGAACCGATGACACAGCGGTCAACACTTGGTGGATTAGTGATATGGCGAACCCACACTCAACTCCGCGGGAACTGAAATATCCGCATGCAGGTTCGGTAAATGCTGAAATTACCTTGCATCACTTTGATCTTGCTGGTGCTGCGAACCCGATTACTTGGGATAACGATGCCTACGAATACCTGATCAGTGTTTCGTGGCAATCAGAAAAGAATCCACTAATCACCGTAGCTAATCGTGCGCAGACAGAGTTTGTAACTCACGCATTAAACACAAATAGTCTCGAAGCTGTTCACAGTGTTTCTGATCCACAATTTGTTGAAGTTATTCCTGGGCAGCCCGTCTGGTTAAATGACGAAATAGTTTCGATTTTAGATAATCGGGTAACCGACACCAGAGAATTGCGCATTGGTGCTCGCACAGCGACACCTGCTGGCTTGCAGGTTATGTCGGTGGTTTCAGTATCCGATCAATTTATAGATGTGATTGCTACAAGCAACGCCATGGACAGGCAACTAGTTCGGGTTCATGCATCGGGTGAAATCTCGGAGCTAACCGGCGATGGTGGCGCATCTGCTTTGCCGAGTTTGAACATTGGCGAGGATCTCTGGCAGATTCGTATCCAGTCCAGGTTGGCTACTCACGAGCGTACATATCGCTTGATCCGTAATGACGAAATTGTTCACCAATTTGATTCACATGCGGAAGCACCAATTGTGACTCCAGTGGTGCAACTTTTCGAAACTGGACCGCACAAAGTAAACACTGCAGTGCTATTCCCAACAGATCATAAATTAGGTAGTAAGAAGCTCCCGATTCTTCTGCGGCCATACGGTGGCCCACATGGCGCGCAGGTGCTCAATGTTGCAAATATTTACGCCGAAGATCAGTGGTTTGCCGATCAAGGTTTCTGTGTGGTTGTTGCCGATAATCGTGGCACGCCAGGTCGTGGACCGATTTGGGATCATGAAATTTACCAAGACTTCGTTAAGCCAGTGCTTGATGATCAGCAGAGCGCCGTTGAAGACATCGCAAAATTATTTCCAAATGATGTTGATGCCACCAAGGTTGGGATAACAGGATGGTCGTTTGGCGGTTACCTTGCTGCACTGGCCGTACTTAATCGACCTGAGGTATTCCACGCGGCTGTCGCAGGAGCGCCGGTAACTGAGTGGACTATGTACGACACTGCTTACACCGAGCGTTACCTTGGTAATCCAAATGAGGTTCCAGAAGTCTATAAACATAACTCTTTACTTGAGCAGTCTCACTTGGAACGACCGCTTCTGCTAATTCATGGAACTGCAGATGACAATGTAGTTTTCGCTCATACTTTGCAATTGTCTAGTCATCTGCTGGCTAAAAAGGGTGAGCACAGCGTGCTACCACTTTCGGGCGTTACGCACATGACACCGCAAGAGGAAGTCTCAGAAAATATCGCATTGCAGTCAGTTGCATTCTTTAAGCAGTATTTACATAAAGACTGAGTAGACGCGTTCTTAACCAATCACTTGGATACAGAAAGCGTTGCGTAGGGCCAAGAGGAATACGGTGCCCAAATAAATGCGCCTTTGACTTTAGACCCAGCTAGTCGCTGTTCAAGACCAAACTGATTTGGACAAGCCAGGGCCAATCGGACTGCTTCCTTATTCAAGTTCTGCCAAGCTTTTGCCTGCTTGGCGCGATCAGTCATTGCTTTAGCTACAGTAACCCTGCTCACCCAGCTGGCAGCAGAATATTGCGTCAACGGGAATCCGCCACTTGGTGTGAATAAATCTGGAATTACCGAAGAAGCATTCTGCCAATCTGTATTCCAACTAGCAGCGCTCATCCCACCTTGCTTAGCTGGGTTCAACAGAAAGTTTAGGTAAGCATCTGCGGGAACTCCATGTGGTTTAACCCGAATGCCAATGCGAGCCAATGAAGCCATAATGCTGGCAGCAACTTTGTCATTCGTGGGACTTTTGCTGTAATCAAAAATCAATGGGTTTGGAAACTTAGCACCAGATTCTTTTATGAGCCGCTTACCTAAATCAACATTGCCAGTTGTCGGAATCTTGTCCCCCAGTAACCCGTCCCACAAACCCGTCGGTGCATAGTCTTGGCCAATGTTTGGTTTCAAAAATCCGTCGGCATAGTCAACTACGTAAGGGCCACCAGCTAAAACGCGCAATGCCTCACGATTTATTCCAGCCAAAATTGCTTGGCGATGTTTAACGTTTGGCACTTTCTTGGTATTAATTGCAAAGAATGAGAAATATGGATTCAATTCATTGAATCTGCGCTGGGCAAATTGTGCACCGCTGAATACTTCATCAATCTTGCTACTTGAAATGCTGTCAGGCGAAATTGCAGTGGCAAACTTGCCCGAAGAACTCATCAAACTCTGAGTCACTACGCTCTGCGGCAGAGAAAAACTGTACTCAATTCGATCAGGATTAGCTTTGCGGATTAAATCTGTAGCAACATCCCAATGCGGATTACGAACCAGAATCATTTTCCGCTTAGATTTACTTGGCGCAATCATGTAAGGGCCATTGGACTGAACATTTTGGTCGTATTTATTGCGGGTATCTTTTGACTTCTGCACAGGGGCAAAAGCACTCAGCGTGACGGTGTAATTGAAATCTGTTGCAGGAATTGACAGGTTGAATGTGATTTTGTTGCCGTCGCAGTGAACAGCGTGATCGAATAAAGCTTGCCCTGCGGAGTCTTTCCTATATGGGCCCGCATATTTAGATGTACCATCATTATTTTTTGGGATGTCTAACAGGGATAGTGCATAAAGATATCCGTCGAAAATTAAGTTCGTTGCAAAAGTTCTTGACACCCCGTATTTAATGTCTTCGCACGTGACATCGGTCCCATCCTGCCATTTGACTCCATCACGAATAGTAAATGACCAGGTTTTTCCAGCATTTGAAATTGAGCCAGTATCCGTAGCTAGGTCGCCGACCAAGTTACTTGACTGATTATCATCATCACTAACTATGTACTGGGTGAGCGTGCGGTTTAAGTAACCACTCGCAAACGCTAAATCTTCCGGAGCATAATTTCGCTGTGGATCAAGATGATATATCTGCTTAGCTGAAGTGAGGATATAAAGTGTTCCGCCTTTTGCGGAACTAGAAGTGACATCGCTTTTGGTGCAAGATGTGAGAATTAATGCCGCGGCAACTGCCAGCACTGCCACTCGCAAACCAAATTTATTACTCATGTTAGGTAATCCTAATCAATGACAGAATTCTCTGAATTAATTGTTTGAATCCCAAGTAATTCGTGCTTAGTTTGCAGGTAGCCCAACATTTACGATGTCGTATTGCCCACCTAGTGCCTGCTGAATGTAGATGCCAAGAACCTTTGGATTTCGGTACATTAAAATTCGGTCATACCCATATGGCAAGTAGACCGCACGATTCATGACAGTGTTATTTATTTCGGCGCTCAAGGCAGCGGCGCTTTCAGGTGACGTAACCATTTTGTCCAAGTTTGCGTTAATTGTTGCATCATCAACAACCGCCAAATTTTGGTTACCAAACGGTTTAATCAATCGGCTATCTACAAAATCTGCCCAATAGTCTGAAGGACTGCCAATGGTAGATTGTGCACCGCTTACGACTAGGGCAATATCTTGGTTGGTTAATTCCTCAACATTGCGCGTTAGCAAAACAAACTCTGAGTAATTGTCAAAGCGCTTAGGTGCAACGACAATGCCAACCTGAGCTAAACTCGCTTGAATACTTCGAAATACCTCAGCACCTACTCCAATGTTCAGATAAGCCATCGTGATTTCAAATCCTTCGGGATACCCACAGCGCTTCAATGCTGCTGTTGCTTCCGGAACATTTCCATGGGGACTTGTCGCGCTTAGATAAATGTCATTTTTAGCGTCATAGCCGGGAATGTTCGCAGCGAGTAGCGATGTGGCGATTTGTGATTTCGTCGCGCCCCCTCGAATGTTTTGCAAAGCAGTCTTATCAATGGCGTAAAAAATTGCCTGCCGGCAGGCGATTCGATTAAGTGGTGTTTGTTGTGGGCGAACCACTAGAAAATTAGTGAAGCCAGTAAATGGATGATCAAACTGAGTCTGCTTTGACTTAGGTAAAGCAGTAATTTTTGGCACAGTGTCAAAATCTTCACCCAAGCGAACATCAATCTTGTTCTTTAAAGTCGCTGAATTCAGTTGACTTAAGTTGCTGATTACTTTCCAAGAGATGCTGGCTACATGTGGCGAACGAATACCGTCTGATGCTTGGACCCAATAATTATTTCGGGTGAATTTAGCAATTCGATTTCTTCTATCCAGGTGCAAAATAAATGGCCCATTTGATCCTGGGTTGAGCGCATAACTTTGTTTCTTGCCCTGCAAATATAAATCCCGTGACTTTTGAATCACCGAGAATTGCGGCAGCGCGAGCACTTTATCGAAATCAACGCTAGGACTCTTCAAATTGAAGACGACCGTTTTGCTGCCAAAGGTGGAAATCGTATTTAGCTGCTTTTTGCCGTGTTTACCTGGACCTTTAAAAGTAGGTATCTCTTTGGAGCACACACTTAGCAAACATAAATACTTTTCACTGACTGTCCCTTCGAAAGCCGGTGAATATAGACGTTCAATCGAATACTTAACATCTTGTGCCGTAACTGGTTTGCCATTGTCCCAGCGAACATTTTTACGTAGCTTGAACGTCCATTTAGTTTTATCTGCATTTACTTTTGGAGCGCCTATCGCCAAATCCGGCTGGGTCTGCAGACCAGCAGTTCCTGCTTGTCCACTAAACGCCATTAGATTGCGGGCATACAGTCGAAATACGACACCGCACCAAGTATCAAAACTGGCTGCTGGATCAAAAGAGTCACAAAGGCGAGAAGAGCCCAAAACTAAGTTGCCGCCGTCTTGTTCGACTTTGCCTACCGCGCGTTCTAACCCTGCATTTTCTTTAGGACCCACAGTGCTTGTTGGGATTGAACCAGCCAGTAGCGCAATGCCAATACCCACCACGGCCGCAACGCCGAGGCTATGAGGTGATGGGATTGTTAACTTCACGAATTGTGTGTCTTTGCTTTCGCTCGAGCCCGATCACGGT
>CANBWF010000055.1 GCA_947373075.1 Actinomycetota bacterium
CCTCGATTTTGTGAATGACTTACTTGTTGAAGTTGCCTGCATAGTCACTGATAGCAATTTGAATGAACTAGATGAAGGTTTCGAAGCCGTAATCAAAGTCCCGCAAGAAAAACTTGAAACCATGGATCCAGTGGTAACAAACATGCACACTTCTTCCGGCTTGATTTATGACATTCAACATGGACTAACTCTTGAGGAAGCCGAGCAACAGCTCTTTGATTACATAACCTCGCATGTGCCCGAATCGTTCAAGGCTCCCCTGGCTGGTTCGAGTGTTTACGTGGATCGAATTTTCCTTCGGCGTGACATGCCACGCGTTGATTCTTATCTGCACTACCGAATCATCGATGTTTCCAGTCTCAAAGAACTTGCTCGACGTTGGTATCCACGCACCTATTTCGCAGGTCCATTAAAAACCGGCAATCATCGCGCCCTTGGCGATACTCGAGATTCGATTAACGAACTTAAGTACTACCGCCAGGCCATTTTGGTGCCAGAACCCGGCCCAGACACCATTGCAGCTCGAGCGATTTCTGAGCACATCATGGGCCGACCATTCGCAACTGACGTGTAACGACAATACGATTTAGCTGTTAGCCCTGTGCTGTCATAGAATTAGATTTCTGCTCGGGAAGTAAAACTCCAAAGCAGACATGGTGGGTGTAGCTCAGCTGGTAGAGCACCTGGTTGTGGTCCAGGACGTCGCGGGTTCAAGTCCCGTCACTCACCCCAAGTGCCCTTTCGATTTCGAAGGGGCACTTTTATTTTTACCTACATTTAGGCATCCACAGCGAATAGCCCAACAGGTAATCGTCCAGACTTATTGAGATGGCAGTGCCAGCTCCGCCATGAATTTATCGTTGAAATCTGCGCGGTCAGAAAGTTCGACATACGCCACTTCTGCAAGTAGTGCATTGGCACCGTGACGTTCCGCTTGCGACAACAGCACCATCTTTGCGCCTTCACCAGCAACGTTGCCTGCACTAACAATTCGCGCAACTGGGAGTTTAGGCACAAGCCCGATTCCGATCGCTGATGCTGGCGATAAGTACGAACCGAATGAACCGGCAAGCAACACTTGCTGAACATCGTCGTCGGTTAGTCCAAGTTCATCAAGCAATAGACGCCATCCTGTGGCAATTGATGCCTTTGCAAATTGCAATTCGCGTACATCGCGCTGCGAAAGATAAACAGATGGTTGGTCGTCTTCCCAAGCCAAGACAAAGGCACGCTCTTCGTTATCCCGAGTAATCAAACGCGCTGCAATTGCTGGTGCTATTTGCTGTGCAACTTCATTAGTGGCGAAACGGCCGGAATCATCAATTAGCCCGACTTTATGCAAAGCGTAAACAGCGTCAACAAGCCCGGAACCGCAAAGTCCAACTGGGGCAACTTCACCAATCACGCCTAAAGTAACTTCTTCGGTGGTTACTTGAATTACTTCAATCGCACCGTCAGCTGCTCGCATACCGCAGGAAATTGAGGCAGCCTCAAATGCTGGGCCCGCTGGCGCTGCTGTGGCCAAAATCTTGTCGCCATCTGAAAGCACAATCTCACAATTGGTACCCACATCGATTAGCAATCGAACACGTTTGTCGCGATCCATGCCTGTTGCAAGTGCGCCAGCCACAATATCGCCGCCAACATAAGCCCCAAACAGCGGGAAAATGTAGCAACGAGCACCAGAGGGAACCGAGAGCCCAATTTCACTTGCCCGCAATACTGGCCAATCACGCGTAACCGTAATGAACGGGGCAACTCCAACTGGCTCTGGATCGATGCCAAGTAAAAGTTCCATCATTGTGGCATTGCCTGCAATGGCTAGGTCATAAATATTTGCTGAGGCTACGCCCGATTCAGCACATACTTCGCTAACGAGTTCGTTTAAGGTATCTAACGCAGCTTTCTGCATTAAGCCCAATGCGTTTTTATCCATCATGGTTGCGGAAATCCGAGAAATCACATCGGCGCCAAATGGTTGCTGCTTATTCAACATGGATTTAACTGCAACCGGGGTGCCGGTTACTAAATCAAGAAGCGTTGCAACCACCGTTGTAGTGCCTAAATCAAAGGCCACTGCGTAACTTAAAGCTGTGGTGTCACCTGGTTCGACTGCAATAAGTACATCGTCATTGATTACTGCGGTAACTTTCCAACGTGATGCCCGCAAAATTGTTGGCAATGTTTTCAATACATCTAGATCTACTGTGAATTCGATATCGTCAATTGCTGCTTGCAGGCGCTCTAGATCCATTGCCTGATCGTGCAAACTTGGTTCTGCAAGTTCCACGTAACGTTTTTGTACTGCAGGGCGCAAAATAACCTGACGGCCCACACCAACTGTTGCTGCCTTTGGCCGTGTTGAAAGTGGCGGAATATCTACTTTCAGGTTTGTATTTGCTCGCGCAACACAAGCAAGGCGCCAACCATCAGCGAGTTGTTCTGAAGAAAATGCACGAATGTCCAAGTTAGAAATTGGCACTTCGCCTTCAAGAATTTGGATTTTGCATTTCTTACAAGTGCCGTGACCACCACATGTGGAGTCGATAGCTAAACCATTCCACGACGCGGCATCAAATACTGAAACTCCAGGCGGTACTCGAACTTCTTGTCCGCTAGGCACAAATTTAAGTTGCACGCGACCAACACCGGCTGCATCTACTGCAGAAACCGAATCTGTTGAATCGCTCACGAGGCTACCTTTACTGTGGCAAGTAACCCAAGACTACTAGAACTAATTAGCCATTCTGTGCTGCGCGGAAACGGGTAATCCAGTTACCGCCCCAAGCGTCATTTCCAATTAACAAATCACTGGCTCGCACTGATTCCACTACCGCTGGGGTTCGGGCATCCATGATGGCTGAGGATAAGCCTGCGGCAATTGCCATTGGAATGAATGCTGCGTTAAGCGCATGGCGATTCGGCAAACCGAATGAAACATTGGAGCCACCTATTGACATGTTCAGATCATATTTTTCTTTGATCTGGTGAATGGTCTCCAAGGTGTTCTTGACAGCTTCTGGGTCTGCCCCAACTGTCATAGCTAACGGATCTATCAGCAAGTTTTCTAGCGAGATGCCGGCTTTTTCAACCGCAGAAACAATTTTGTCAACAATTAGCATGCGCTCTGGAGCGGTCATTGGAATACCGGTTTCATCATTCGGTAAAGCGATAATTGCTGCATCGTATTTTTTAACAAGTGGGAGTATGGCTTCCATTCGATCGTCTTCGCCGGTCATGGAATTGATAAGCGCTTTGCCCTGATAAACCGCAAGACCAGCTTCGAGTGCTTCAACAACAGATGAGTCGATACAGATAGGCAGATCAGTGAGTGACTGCACTAACTGAATTGCTTTGGCAAGTAGTGCTGGCTCGTCGGTCAATGGAACACCCATGTTTACATCGAGCATGTCAGCGCCACCAGCAACCTGATCTGCGACATCGATTTCTAGAGTCGACAAATCTCCTGCTCGCAATTTTTCTTGGAAAATCTTGCGACCAGTTGGGTTAATGCGCTCCCCAATAATTACGAATGGCAAATCGTTGCCCATCGTTATTTCTTTGCTAGCCGAACTGAGTACGGTATGCATTTGCGTTCCCCTCGTAGAGAATTTATTTTCCGCGTTTGGCGGCAATTAAAGATTTAGCCATACGCACTGCAGTTGATGCATCTGCTGCGTATCCGTCAGCGCCCACAACATCAGCGTACTCTTGGGTCACTGGTGCGCCGCCAACCATAACGATTACGTCATCGCGCAGACCAGCTTTAGTAAGTTCTTCCATGTTGACTTTAAACATGGGCATAGTTGTTGTTAAGAATGCGGACATGCCAACAATGTCTGGTTTGTGTTCCTGAACAGCTGCCACAAACTTCTCGGGGCTAACCTGAACGCCGAGATCGATAACGTTGAAACCCGCACCTTCGAGCATGATGTTTACCAAGTTTTTACCGATGTCGTGGACATCGCCTTTGACTGTTCCCATCACAAAAGTGCCAATTGTTTCTGCGCCAGTGTCAGCAAGCAGTGGGCGAAGTACATCCAAAGCGCCGTTCATGGCACGTCCAGCGATTAACATCTCGGGCACGAAATAGTCACCGCGTTCGAACCGAGCGCCGACTTCTTCAAGCGCTGGAATTAACGCCTCAAACAAGAGAGTTTCGGGTGTCATACCTTCAGCAAGGCCAAGATTTGTAAGTTCAAGCACTCGTGGTGCATTGCCCGCCATCGTACCTTCATACATTTCTTTCAAAATGTCGGTCACAATACGCTCCGAAAAGTCATTAGTCAGTGGGGTTTGAACTTGGTTTGAAACTTATGTTTCTGCTTATAGTTTAGTAATAACCCACCTAAAGAGCGAACGAGAGCCAGCTTTAACCCAACTGCCCGTTGCCGAATAGCCGAGTGTGACTTGATGTCCGTCTATGTGGCATTGTTGGATGTGTTGAATAACCAGAAGGACCCCCGATGAGCGCTGTGATTCTTGATGGCAAGGCAACCGCTGCTGCGGTTAAAGAGCAACTGCGAGTTCGGGTTGAAGCCCTGAAAACAAAAGGTATTTTTCCAGGCCTCGGCACCATTCTGGTCGGCGATGATCCAGGCTCACATGCCTATGTTGGTGGCAAACATAAAGATTGTGCGCAAGTCGGTATAACTTCAATTCGAGTTGACTTACCTTCAACTGCTACCCAGTCCGATGTGCTTGAGGCAATCAGCACACTGAATGCAGATCCGGCGTGCACTGGGTACATTGTCCAGCTGCCACTTCCCCGCGGCTTAGATGCCAACGCTGCCCTTGAACTTATGGATCCCAACAAAGATGCTGATGGATTGCATCCAATGAATTTGGGTCGACTCGTTTTAGGGGAACCAGCACCACTTCCATGCACACCACGAGGCATCGTTGAATTATTGCGCGCCTACGATGTTCCACTTGATGGCGCAGAAGTTGTTGTAGTGGGTCGCGGCGTAACCGTTGGCCGTCCACTTGGTCTGTTATTAACTCGTCGGACCGAGAATGCAACCGTCACCCTGTGCCACACAGGAACTAAAGATTTAGTGTCACATTTGAAGCAAGCGGACATTGTTGTTGCTGCTGCTGGTGTTCCGCACTTCATTACTGCAGACATGATCAAGCCTGGTGCTGCGCTATTAGATGTTGGTATTACTCGCACAGATGCTGGGCTACTTGGTGACATTCATCCAGATGCAGCGGCCATTGCTGGTTACCTAGCACCAATGCCTGGTGGCACTGGCCCAATGACTCGAGCAATGTTGCTAGCAAATGTTGTCGATACCGCAGAAAAGCAACTGAGTTAAATCAACCGGTATTGCGAAGACCAGTAGCAATACCGTTCACGGTCACACTGAGCGCTCGACGAAGAGCAGCATCAGGTTCTTGGCCAGAAGCACGAACTTCACGCACGCGCTGTAAGAAACTTACCTGCAGGTAGTGCAGAGGCAACAAGTACTTGTCGCGAATCTCAAGTGTCCGAGCAAGTGACTCGCTGTTTTCAAGCGCAGTTGCTTCACCAGTTAGATTCAGCACTTCTTGCTGAGTTAATTCAAATTCAGCTTTGACCACATCAAATAGGTGCACAAGCTCAGCTGGTACAAGTTCTTTAACGTAACTTGCAGCAACATCCATGTCGGTCTTTGCCAATGTCATTTCAACATTTGAGATGAAGTTTGAGAAGAAGTTCCACTCTTTCAACATGGCTGCCAGCGCATCGCCATGACCTGCTTCGCGAGCTGCTTTCAGGCCACTGCCAACACCAAACCAGCCGGGCACAATCTGCCTGGACTGAGTCCAACCAAATACCCAAGGAATTGCTCGAAGACCCGAGATGCCAGATGAAGTATCAGGGCGACGTGCCGGACGTGAACCCATGTGCACATCGGCCAACTCGCCAACTGGAGTGGACGAAGCAAAATATGCAGGAAGATCAGGATCTTGAACCAGTGACCGATACTTGTTCATGGCAGAGCCTGAAGCCAAGTTCATTACTTCATCCCATTGGGCCAATTTGTCTTTTGGCACGATTGAGTTTTGATGAAGCACTGACGCTTCCAGGGTTGCAGCCAGAGTTAGTGCCAGATTCTCGCGAGCTAGTGGCGGCAATAGGTACTTATCTGAAATAACTTCGCCTTGTTCAGTGAGCTTGATCTCACCATCAAGAACGCCCCACGGCTGAGCCATGATTGCTTCAAATGTTGGGCCGCCACCACGGCCAACAGTTCCACCTCGACCATGGAAGAGGCGCAAGCGAATGCCGTTTTTGTTTGCCACATCGCGCAATCGACGCTGAGCTAAGTGAATCTGCCATTGGGAAGTCAAAATGCCAGCATCTTTATTGGAATCGGAGTAACCCAACATTACTTCTTGAACGTTGCCACGCAGCCGAACATATTCGCGATATGAAGGAATGCTCAGAAGGTCTTCTAAAATTCGATCTGCAGCCAGAAGTTCATCAACAGTTTCCAGTAATGGCACGAAATCAACGCGGGCTACTTCGTTTACTAAATCAACTAGACCAGCTTCACGGCCAACAATTACGGCAGCTAGCAAATCGTCTGCGCCGCGAGTCATGGAAACGATTGCTGTTTGGCAAACTTCATGGCCAAATCTGTTCTGGCCTTCACGAATTTCAGCATAAGCCGCAAAAGTTGGCTGGGCGTCACCGGTAAGTTCAAGGTTGCCATCACCGAGAATCCGATTTTGCGCTAATTCATTGCCCAGGAATTCTAATCTTTGTGCTGCGTCAAAATCGGCATAGTTGGCGCTTGATCCAACTAGCTGGGCAACTGTGGCTTGATATTTTTCAGCATGCTCACGAACATCGAGGCCAGCTAAGTGCAAGCCAATTGCACTAGCAGCGATCATGGCTCGGTCAAGAACTCTAAGGGCAACATCTTCAGTACCCAGAGCTACTAAGGATTCGCGCACAGCATTTAGGTCGGATAAAAATTCAGCAGTTTCGCCGTAAGCACTGTCTGGACCAATATCTGCCGACAATGCTTCTTGGGTGTTTAACAATTTTTGCCGAATAGCGATCAGCGAAAGTCGCCATGGCTCTTCAGCGTTCATGCGGACATAGCGTTCATCCAAACCAGAAAGTGGTTTCACTGATTCAGCAAGGAATTCTTCGATGTGTGCCTCATCGCCAGCAACAGTGCGACTGATTGAAAGATCTTCAATTACTCGGTCCATTAGCGGAAGCAGATTACTGATTGCATGTGAGCGCTGCATAATCAAAACGCTTCGAGTTACATCAGCAGTTACGAATGGGTTGCCATCACGATCGCCACCGATCCATGAACCCATAGTCAATGGTGTTGCACCTACCGGAAGTTGGACACCGAGTTGTTCAAGGGCACTGTCCAAATCTTCAAGAACGTGACCTAGCGGGCCGCGAGCAATCTCGTCTAGGTAGTACAAGGCATTACGCGCTTCATCAAGAACTTCTGGGCGTTGTATGCGTAACTCGTCTGTCTGGTAAAGCAAGTCGACTAGTTCACCTAGGCGATCGCGTAAGCGAGGATGGCCAGGCGAGTATAAAAAGTCGGCGATACGGCGAAGTTTGCTCAAAACGCTGCGGCGAGCAGCTTCCGTTGGATGCGCAGTGAAAACTGGACGAACATTAAGTCGAGAGACAACTTCTGAAACTTCGTCGGCCGGAATACCAGCTGCTTTTATATGAGCTGCGGTGCGGGCTAAGACTCCCCCGCTGGCTTTGCGGTCTTGTGCCAAGGCCCGTCCGCGGTGCACCTGTTCAGCGATGTTCGCAAGATTGAAATAGGTGGAAAAAGCGCGGGCCAGATCGATTGCGGTAGCCAGATCGACATCTGAAAGTTGGGCTGCAACTTGATGTGCATCGACCCTGGAAGCGGCGCGAACACGTTCCACTAAATCCAATAATTCTTGGCCTTTATGTCGAGTAATAGTCTCCCCAAGAAGCTCGCCAAGAAGGCGGATATCGGAACGGAGAGCGGCATCGTCAACTACCGTCCCAGCGGCGTTGATAGGCATAGCCCTTAGCCTACCGAATCCAAAGAAATGATTCACCTGCCCTCAATTCACTTGCGGGGCATTTTGCTGATAACCTTGGTTTCGCGCGCCGCTAGCTCAATCGGCAGAGCAACTGACTCTTAATCAGTGGGTTC
>CANBWF010000056.1 GCA_947373075.1 Actinomycetota bacterium
ATGAAATCTGTGTGCGCCTCAGGGAGTGTTCCCCATTTTTCTTTTGACCCACCAAGTCCAACACCGAGCCAGCCGCCCGAACCCATAGCACGTTGACCGTGAATCAGTTGATAACCAGTGCCCTGTGGATCAGCATTTGGGTTCAACCATGAAGTAAAGCGCGCCATTCGATATGGAGCAGCAATCGTTAAGGCCACAATCACCCCGAGGAATAGACCAGCTAGCATCCAGAACCATTTGCGCGGAGCGCCAACAAAGTAGAGAGCTGACGCCATAATCGGCATCATAATCATTGCGGTGCCTAGATCCTTTTCCGCAATGATTAAAAAGAAGACAACTACACACACCGTTCCGTATGGATTCAAGAGCCGGGTAACCAAATGCAATTCGCCTTCATAATTTGCCAGAATTTTCGCCCCATAAAGAATGATGCCAATTTTGGCAAATTCTGAAGGCTGGAAACGAATTAGCGACCCAAACTCAATCCAGTTCTTTTGACCATTTACCGATGAGCCGATTACGAGAACAGCACAAAGTAGGCCAACAACAGTCATCAAAAACGGTCCGGAATATTTCTTGATTCGTTCATTATCTTGCTTGACCAAAACGAGCAGTCCAAAAAAACCTATTCCAGCAAATAAAACTTGACGTTCAACAAGCGCCCATTGATTGCCGTTGAAATTTTCGTAAGCGAAAATACTTGATGCCGAAGCCACCATCACCAAGCCGGAGGCCAGTAGCGCGATAGTGCTCCAAAAAATGATGTTGTAAAGAGCCATCGGGTGTTCTAGTTTTTGCCAAATCGACTTGGCATCCGCTTTTGGTGTCGCATTATTTATGACGGTCATAGTGTCCCTAGCTCTCTTACTGCTTGCGCAAATGCGTCGCCACGATGCGCGTAATCTCGATACATATCCCATGATGCGCAGCCAGGAGCAAGCAGCACTGTGTCACCGGCACTTGCTAATTCAGCTGCCAAAGTGACCACAGAGGTCATTGCATTTATTTCAGTGCTGTGCACTCTTCGCACTGGAACATCTGGGGCGAATTTCATCATTGCCTGCGCAATGACCTCTTGGTCTGCGCCTAGTAGCACAACACCGCGAAGTCGGCTGGCTGATTTTTCTACCAAGTCTGCGAAATCCTGGCCTTTAGCTAGACCACCAGCAATCCACACGACAGACTCGTAAGCCCGAATAGAGGTAAATGCAGCATGAGTGTTCGTTGCCTTGGAATCATCGACATAGTCAACGCCATTTACCTGTGCAACATGTGAAATCCGATGCGGCTCTGCCTGCCAATTCATTAAACCTGCTTTGATAAAGGCAGGTTCAATATCTATTGCCCGAGTAAGTGCAATCGCAGCTAACGCATTTTGCACATTGTGTGGAGCATTACTCGGCAGATCAGATAACTCGATGATTTCAAGTGCTGAAGTTGCACGTTCGGACAGAAATGCTCGATCGACCAAAATATCTTCAACTAAGCCAACCATCGAACTTCGCGGAATACTCAACGTGAACGAAACGGCCCGACAACCTTCGACTACATCAGCCTGCTCAACCATGCGTTCAGTAGCCACATCTTGCTCGTTGTAGATGACGGCGATTTGCGTATTACGGTAGACCCGGGCTTTCGCATCACGATATGCCTCGAAGGAACCAAATAGGTCGATGTGATCGGGCGCCAGGTTCAGACAAATAGAGGCAACCGGTGAAACGGAATATACAAATGGAAGTTGCGGGGCACCAACTTCAACTGCAATTGCCGCAAGTGGATTTGGATCCATAACTACTTCGCACATAGGCAAGCCGATGTTTCCGGCGGCTCGGACATTTTGTGCACCGAATTTTTCGGCAAGGATGGACTCGACCATTCGAGTTGTTGTGGTTTTACCATTAGTTCCAGTAATAGCGAGCCAAGGCGCTGCTGTTTCAGGATCTCTTAATCTCCAGGCTAATTCCAATTCGCCCCAGACCGTCACACCAGCACTTTGGGCCGCTTTAATAATCGGCGCGAGCGGTGAAACCCCAGGAGACAAAACCAACAGGTCTACTCCACTAGGCAAAGTAACATCATCATCAAACCGAAATTCGGCCCCAAGGATTTCAAGTAGCTGTGCTTTATCGGCATATTTATCTCGGGCCGCGCCATCAATTACTACAACCTGGGCATCCATCTGTAGCAATGCATCTGCAGCGGCAAAACCCGCTAAACCAAAACCGACAACTGCGACTCGAATTTGCGTCCAGTCAGAAGTTCGATCCAATTTACTTACATCATGCATTTAGATCAGACCTCATTGGCGGACCCACTCAGCATAGAAAAGTGCCATGGCTCCACCGACGCAAACGCCTTGAATAATCCAAAAACGAACTACGATCAAAATTTCTGGCCAACCCACCATTTCAAAATGATGATGTAGTGGTGCCATCAATAAAACCCGTTTACCAGTGAGCTTGTAGGACGTTACCTGAGCAATGACTGAAAGCGTGATAATCACAAAAAGGCCACCAAAAAGTGGAAGCAGTAGTTCGGTTCTGGTCAACAAAGCCAGAGCTGCAATAGCTCCGCCCAAAGATAATGAACCGGTATCTCCCATGAAGATTTTTGCTGGACTAGTGTTCCACCACAAGAACCCAAAACATGAACCAGCGCACATGGCCGCAAACATTGCTAAGTCCAGTGGATCTCGCACCGTGTAACAGCGAGCAACATCTCCGAACTGGCAATTCTGACCGTACTGCCAAACACATAGAACTGTGTATGCGATGAATGCCATGACTGCTGCGCCACAAGCAAGCCCATCAAGCCCGTCAGTTAAGTTGACTCCATTAGTGATGCCAGTGATCAGAAACCAGACCCAAAGCAGGACAACACCAGTTGGCAGAATCCAAGGGGTATCTCGCACTACTGAAATTGCATGCGACAACGGATGACGCCCTTGCGCATCAGGAAACTGCAAACCTAGCCAGCCAAAACTCAAGGCAACGAAAGCTTGACCGATTAACTTAGTCCGAGCCCGGATACCTGTGCTTCTTTGCTTAAAGATCTTCAAGTAGTCATCAGCCACACCAACCAGGCCCAAACCGACCATTAGGTACAGCGCAAGCAAGCCTGTGGCTGTTGGCGCAGTCCACGAAATTAGGTGGGTTAACGTGTAGGCAAAAACAACCGAACCCAAAATAGCTAAACCGCCCATAGATGGCGTACCGCGCTTGCCGCCATGCTCAGGGTAATTTATGCCATCGGCCGATTCTCGAATTGCCTGAGAAAGACCACGGCGACTGAGTACTTTAATTAAAAATGGGGTAAGGATCAGGGAAAAAATTGCGGCAAATGCACCAGCGAGTACAACTAACTTCACTCCGCACTCCCCCCATCAGTCAACGCATCAGAAACCATTTGGGCTAACTGTTCAAACTTTTCTGCGCGCGATGCTTTAAATAGCAAGACATCCGGCGATTTAACCCTCTCAACAATGTAATCGCACGCTGAACTAAAGTCGGGAAACCACACCGATTCGCCGTCCCATGATCCTTCTTGGAGCGCACCTAAATACAAAGCTTTGGCTTGTTCACCCACAACTACTAAATTGGAAATATCCAACCGGACAGCCAGTCGACCAACTGCATCATGTTGTTCAATTGAGAATTCGCCGAGTTCAGCCATCGCGCCGAGAACAGCCCAGGAGTGTCCGGACGGTGCAATGCCTGCAAGCGCCCTAAGCGCTGCCGACATTGATTCTGGATTTGCATTGTAGGCATCGTTAATTACCACAACGCCGTTATCTAAAACGGATTTCTCCATACGCCAAGGGCTAAGCAAATTCACTGAACTTAGTGCTTGAACTATGGTCGATAATTTCATGCCACATACGATGCCTACCGCGGTTGCAGCTAAGGCATTCAAAATATTGTGCTCACCGAGTAGTGGCAACTCAACGTGTGCAATTTCATCTGCTGTCTGAATATCGAATTCATAAGTTCCACTGACATCCGATGAAATATTGAGTGCGCGAACATCAGCGGCGCCACTTAAACCATAAGTAATGACCTGAGCGCTCGTTAAGTTACGCATGTTCAAAACATTGGGATCGTCATAATTGAGGATTGCCCAATTTTCATCCCGAAGTTCTTGCACTATTTCAGATTTAGCCTTGGCGATGTTTTCTATAGAACCAACTTCGCCAATGTGCGCCTGACCAACATTAGTTACGACCGAGATGGTTGGGCTAGCGATCTCACACAGATATGAAATGTGTCCTAATCCGCGCATACCCATTTCCAAAACCAAATTTTGAACATCAATGTCAGCATTCAAAATTGTTAACGGAAGGCCAAGTTCATTATTCTGCGACCCTGAAGTTGCTTGCGTTTTGCCAGAATGTTCTAAGACTTGTCGGATGATGTCTTTGGTTGATGTTTTACCGGATGAACCAGTTACACCTACAACATTGACGTCTGTTAATTGTGCGCGCTCATGTGCAGCAATTTTGCCAAGTGCGTAAGCAATTGAATCAATTTCAGAATCAATAGCGGGAACTAAGACATGTGGGCCAGCGATAGCGTGTGTTACCAGACTGGCAACCGCACCATTTTCCATCGCTTGCCCAGCAAACTCGTGACCATCCACATGTTCACCTTTAATTGCAGCGAATAACCAGTTTTCTGCAGTATTTCGTGAATCAATTGCGATTGACGACACAGTTAAATCTGGATCACCAAAAACTTGACCGCCCGTGATTTCAGCTATTTTCGCAAGTGTGATTTTATGCATTAGCAATGACCTCACGAATAACTTTTACATCATCGAAGTCCGTAACAATTCCCTTCACTTCTTGCCCGACTTCATGACCCTTGCCCAGTACAGCAACAACATCGCCTGCGCCTGCCATTGAAAGTGCGAAAGAAATCGCTTCACGGCGGTCACCAATTTCAAAGACTTGTGCAGGCTGACCCAAAGTGCCTTGCAGTACTGCCTGACGAATTTGTGCTGGGTCTTCGCTTCTCGGATTGTCATCAGTGATTACGACTACATCTGAGAGCTGAGCAGAAATCTGTCCCATTATTGCCCGCTTACTCGGATCACGATCTCCACCACAACCGATTACTGTTATCAGCTTTGTCGGTTTGGCTACCAGAAGCTCGGTTAATACTTTTTCCACGGCATCAGGTGTGTGCGCATAATCAACAAATGCTAAAAAGTCGTTATGCCTAGCCACCAATTGCATACGCCCCGGCACCTGCGGCAAGTTAGCTAACGAATCTTTCACTACTGACGGATCTAGACCCAAACTCGCGCATACGGCTAAACAAAGTGCAGCATTCTTGGCATTAAATTCGCCGTACATTGGAATGTTCACATCAAAGTTTTGAGTCGGAGTTTTTAAATTAAACCGAGTGCTTCCAGAAAGCGCTGTGGAAACATCACTTATGCACCAGTCACCAGTAGCACCAACTGTAACGACTTGCTGTGCATCTGTGCTTGAGATCAATTTGCGACCCCAGTCATCATCAGAGTAAATGACTGCAACTTTGCATCGAGAGTCGGTAAAAAGTTTCTGCTTAGCCGCAAAATAGTCAGCCATAGAACCATGAAAATCTAAATGATCTTGTGTGAGGTTAGTAAAGATCGCCACATCAAATTTAATTCCTGCAACTCTATGTAACTCGAGTGCATGGCTTGAAACTTCCATGCAGACCGTATCAGCGCCAGCGCTCACCATCTGAGCAAGCATCTTAAATAGATCTGTAGATTCAGGCGTAGTGCGCTTACTTGGAATCTCTAGGTCGCCAACAAAAGCGCCCAACGTACCAATAACACCTACGTTATGCCCAGCCCCGGCCAGAAGCGTTCGTAATATTTGCGTGATTGTGGTCTTCCCATTGGTTCCTGTCACGCCAATCATTTTCAATTTTTGTTCTGGGTGCCCATAAAACTCGGCAGCAACTGATGCCATATCGAATCGTGCGTCGCCCAGTAATAGCCAAGGTAAACCAAAATTTTGCGCAATTTCGCATCCATGTTGATCACTGGCAACAGCTACTGCTCCGTTATCAATGGCTTGCTGAACAAAATTAATTCCGTGTTGCGTTAGACCAGGTATTGCTACGTAGAGATCTCCATTTGTTACGGCTCTTGAATCGTGAGTAATCCCGGTGATTTCAATGTCGCCACTAACCTGCAAATTAAGACGGGAACCTAGTGCTGATAGTGAGGTTGATGTTGGTTGGCCAATTTGCATAACATCACCACTTCACAGCAATCTTTGGTCGCTTTTGACTCGACGGTGGAACTTTGCGATGCGCTAATGAGTACATCATTACTTCACGAAAGACCGGCCCTGATAACAAACTACCGAAGTGCAAACCACCAGGGGTGTGAATCATGACTGCAACCACTAAAGCTGGATTTTCTGCAGGCGCCATGCCAACAAAAGATGCCGTATACCCGCTATAGCCAGGTCCATTCACACGAGATCGGTTTGCAGTACCAGTTTTACCTGCGACTCGATAGCCAGGAATCTGCGCGGCTGGCGCGGTTCCGTCCGCAGAGACCACACTTTCTAGCATCTCTCGAATGATGCGAGCCGTTTTCGCGCTGACCACTCGTGTGGCAGCAGGCGGATCAGCTGGCGTGTAAACGCCAACATTATTTGTGGTGCCTGCAAGGATCTGTGGGGTAAGACGAACGCCATTGTTTGCGATTGTGGAGTAAATGCTAGCGACTTGAAGCGCGGTAACTGAAAGTCCTTGGCCAAAAGCCAGAGTTGGAAATGTGGTGTCCGACCACTCGTTTTCATTTTTAGGATTCGGCAGACTTCCAGATGCCTCACCGTAAATGTTTGAACCAGTTAATTGGCCAACACCAAACTTGCGCAGGTAACCAAGGAACTTGTCTTGTCCAATTTTGTTGGATGCAATGATGGAACCAATGTTGCTTGATTGAGCCAAAACGCCATTGAGGGTTAGATGCAATGTGCCATGCGGTTCATGGTCATGAAAATTTGTGCCACCCTTGCGAATTGTTGGCGGAATCACCATTTTGCTCGTCGGCTTAAGTGCACCCTCTTCAATCACTGCAGACATCGTCATAACTTTGCTAGTGGATCCAGGTTCGAAGGAATCCTGAACTGCACTATTTCGCTGCTGGTCTGCAGAATATTTCTCAGGATGGTTTGGGTTATAAGTTGGATAAGTTGCCATGGCTAAAATTTGGAAGGTCTTTGGATCCATCACGACAACGTCGCCACCGACGGCATGCTGCGCAACAACCTGCCGCGCTAGAGCTCGTTCAGCTACTGCTTGAATCGAGTCGTCAATAGTCAGTTTGATCGAACCGCCATCTATTGCATCAATTCCGGAATTTGGCCCGGTAGGAATTTGGGTCCCATTAACCATCTCGACCGTTTGCTTGCCATCTGTACCGGATAATAAATCATCATATTTTTGCTCGAGACCGACCAAACCTCGGCCATCAAATCCCGTGAATCCAAGTAGGCTGGCAGCTAAATCACCTTCAGGGTAGATCCGCGATGAAGTTGACTTGCTGAGAATTCCTTTCAACTGCTCAGCTGCAATTTTGTCCCACAATTCTGGTGTGATATTTCTAGCGACATAGTTGAAGCGAAGTTTTCCAGTCAGTCGTTTCTGAATTTTCTTGACTGGCATCTTTAGATAACGAGCAAGAATCACGGCGGTTTTATGGGGGTCACCCACAAGCGTCTGATCCACCGTTACATCGCGTGCTTTGATGCTCATGGCAATTGGGTTGCCATTTATATCGGTGATTTGTCCGCGCAGCGCCGGCACAACGTAAGTTTGTAAACGTGAATTTGCTGCCTGCGCAGCAAGTTCTGGCCCACGAATGATTTGCAGATTTACTAATTGGACGACACAGAGCAAAATAAAGACCATTAACAAAATGGTGAAAGTTCGGATTCGTTTGCGCGGATTGTCCAAACGAACGACTATTGGTGCATTTACCACTGGCCCTGATGCTTGTGGAGGCAATCCTTGATTGGCCATATCATTGCCCCGCTACGGCAGCTTGCGGAACTCCTAGGATCTTGTGATCTGAAAGTCGTAAGAATGCTGGCGTCGCTGCTGGGACCATGCCCATTTTGCGAGCCTTGATTATAAGTTGTCCCGGAGAT
>CANBWF010000057.1 GCA_947373075.1 Actinomycetota bacterium
CATTCCAACGATCAACACGTCCCACCAAGAAAGCAATGGGTTCAAAGACCCTCGTGTGAGTTTGGTTGTTAGAAATGCGCCGAGTGTTACCCCTACCGGTTGGCCAATCACTAAACCAAACAAAATTCCCTGCGTCAGATGAGCATGAAACATTTGCGAGAGCGCACCACTTTCAAGAGCAATGCCGATTGAAGTAAATGCGAATATCGGTACGCAAATACCAGCTGAGATTGGGCGTAGTAAATGTTCCGCCCGATCTGCTGGAGATTGTGACTGCCCAGATTTTGCATGCACGTTCATTGATAATCCGAGTGCAACCCCAGCAATAGTCGAGTGAATGCCACTTTGATACATCCAGTACCAAGCATTCAATGCAAGCGGGATGCTCAGCCAAAGCGAGGTTATGTAACGCCTCTGCAAAATGGCAAAAATGGCAATGCTGAGAATTGCAAAAATGAATTCGATTAAATGAAAACCTTGGTCATAGAAAATTGCAATTACGCTGATCGCACCCAAATCATTTACCACAGCCACAGTTAGCAAAAAGGAACGAAGCTCAAGAGGCAATCCCCGACCGGCTAACGCCAACACGGCAAGGGCGAATGCGACATCAGTCGAAATCGGAATTCCCCATGCATTAGCGGCAGGTTCCCCATGATTTAGCATCAAAAATATCGCAGCAGCCAAAGTCATACCACTAAGTGCGGCAACGATAGGAACTAATGCTTCACGTGGATCAGACAAACTACCTTTAACAATTTCGTGCTTTAACTCGTTGCCAACTACAAAAAAGAAAACCGCTAATAAAAAATCAGCTGCCCATTGCGCCACTGTGAGGTTCAAATGCAGTGACTGTGGGCCGAATTTGAAAGTTGTAAATGACTCGTAGTATTTCGAAAGTGGGCTGTTAGCTATAACCAAAGCAATTAAAGAGGTAGCGATTAAAAGTAATCCGCCTGTTGTCTCTTCGCGCAAGGCACGGACAATTCGTCCAGACTCATGCGGTGCAATCGGTTCGAGAAACATGTTTTCGTCAACCACAAGGAAGACGCTACCCGATAAATTCTGGCAATCGAGTTGTTGTGGCTAATCTTCGGCTGTGCCTGCGCTTAAACCCTCACCTATTAAATTCATCACAGTCGGATCTGCCAGTGTTGTTACATCGCCCAAAGTTCGATTTTCCGCGACATCACGCAATAACCGACGCATAATTTTTCCAGACCTGGTTTTAGGCAATTCGGCTACCACCAAGATTTTCCGTGGCTTAGCAATCGGGCCGATTTCTTTGGCAACGTGGTTACGCAGTTCTTGCGCAACATCTGGACCATCTATTGAACCCGAACGCAGAATGACAAAAGCCACAACCGCCTGGCCAGTCATCTCATCATTGGCGCCAACAACAGCGGCTTCAGCAACCATCGGATGTGAAACGAGCGCGGATTCAACTTCGGTAGTCGAAATTCGATGACCCGAAACATTCATCACGTCATCAACGCGACCTAGTAGCCAGATCGCCCCGTCGTTATCCCATTTAGCGCCATCGCCGGCGAAATACATTCCCTTGAACCGAGACCAGTAGGTTTCCACAAAGCGATCGTGGTCGCCCCAAATACCCCGCAACATTCCTGGCCAAGGTTCTGTAAGAACTAGATATCCACCGCTGCCATTTCCCACTGCATTTCCTTGCTCATCAAAAATTTCAGCGCTGATGCCTGGTAGTGGGCGCATAGCCGAACCAGGTTTACATGCTGTAACTCCAGGTAACGGACTAATCATTAGGCCACCAGTTTCGGTTTGCCACCAAGTGTCGACCACAGGGCAGTTATCCGAGCCAATGACTCGGCGATACCAAATCCACGCCTCTGGATTAATTGGTTCACCAACACTGCCGAGTAAACGCAAACTTGAGAGGTCAAACTTGTTTGGAATTTCTTCGCCCCATTTCATGAAGGTACGAATTGCAGTTGGTGCGGTATACAAAATTGTCACGCCATACTTCTCAACAATTTCCCACCATCTGCCTTGATGTGGAGTATCAGGTGTACCTTCGTAAATAACTTGTGTGGCACCATTAGCGAGCGGACCATAGGCAACATATGAATGACCCGTGATCCAACCAACATCAGCGGTGCACCAATAAACGTCTGTTTCAGGTTTGATATCAAAAACTGTGCGATGCGTGTAGCTCGCTTGAGTTAAGTAACCACCAGTCGTATGCAAAATGCCTTTTGGTTTACCAGTTGTGCCAGAGGTATAAAGAATGAATAGTGGATGTTCAGCATCAAAGGATTCTGGTTCGTGATTCGGCGATTGATCAGCAAGTACATCGTGCCACCACAAATCCATTTCTGGATTCCATGTAACTTCTTGTTCGGTTCGCTTAACAACTAATACATTCTCAACTGTCGGACATTCAGCGACTGCTTCATCAACGGCCGGCTTAAGTGCGAATGCACTTCCGCGTCTAAACCCGCCGTCAGCAGTTATAACAAGTTTCGCCGATGCATCATCAATGCGACTAGCAAGAGCATTGGCTGAGAATCCACCAAACACTACGGAATGAACTGCACCAATTCTTGTGCAGGCAAGCATGGAGATGACTGCTTCCGGAATCATTGGCAAGTAAATGGCTACTCGATCGCCCGCGCTGATTCCTAACTCCGTTAATGCATTTGCTGTTCTACAAACTTCGTCTTGCAATTCCTGATATGTAATTGATCGTTCGTCACCAGGTTCTCCTTCGAAATGAATTGCTACCCGATGTCCATTACCTGCAGCGACATGGCGATCTACACAATTCACTGAAACATTTAATTCACCATTTACGAACCATTTCGCGACTGGAGCTTGCGACCAATCTAAAGTTTGTGTCCATGGCTTTCCCCACTGTAAGAAACTTGCTTGCTTTTCCCAAAAGCCAAGTCGATCTTGCGCGGCATCTTCGTATAACTGTGCGCCAGCATTTGCGGCGGCCGCGAACTCAGAGCTTGGTGGAAAAGTACGATCTTCAGTTAGCAAATTCTCTAAAGTTTCATCGCTCATTTTCATACGCTCTCTATCGATGTTCCAATAACATCTCTACCGTAAATTGCTCGGCTAGTCTGCAGTTTTCTGCAAGTTCAAAGAGAGGGAACTCATTCCTCGCCACTTATCAATTACTGTTCTAATCTGCTGTGGCAAATACTTATCAATCTTCACAACCACAACAGAATCCGATAATTGAGCGGGAATCTTAGGTAGTGGCGCCGCAATCAAAGTCGTGCAGGCTATCCAAATCACCAATGTCCAACCGCAAAATGCAAGTACCCCACCTGATACATGATCCAAAGTCTGCACAGGTTCCCACGGGAGCGCCTTATTAATGCGCTTACCAACAAAGCCACCGACACCATTACCCAGTGAAACTGCAATTAAAAAGATGAAACCTTCCGTGGCCCAACGAATCGCAGTTGTATGAGAGTGACCTGACATCATGTTGGTTGCGACAAAATGTCCAGCAAATGCGCCGATGATGCTGCCAATGAGCGACATCACGGTAACTATTAGTCCTCGTCGCCAGCCACTAAGTGTGACCAGAATAAGTAAGCCGATGAAGAAATAGTCGATGGTTACCAAGTGGCCCAAAATAATCGCCTCAATCTTTTGTCATAGCGATAAAGCGCAGCATCGCCTGTTTTGTCATCACACCATCATGTCTAGCCACGATGCTTCCATCGCTAGCAACAACAATAGTTACCGGTAAGCCCACAATTCCTAAATGACTCGTCAAAACTTCAGCACTATCTATATAGCTGGGGAATGCCGTTCCATTTTCTTTCATCAGATTGTAGGCATCGGTTTTTAGCTTGCTACTTGCGCGTGCATCTTGCACGTTGATGCCAATAACATTTTTTGCTAGCGCTTGATCGCGCCATAATCCAAACTCTTCCCGGCAAGTTGTGCACCAGGATGCCCAGAAAGTCACGACGACAGGCTTAGGAATGTCCGCAAATTTCAGTGACGAACCAGTCGCAAGATCAGTTAAAGCAACATCTGGGGCAATTTTCAGGTCTGATTTTGTTGGCGAAGCTGAAGCCGAAGTAATAGGTGTACCAGCCGAATTAGGTTTTTGATTTGGGGTGCTGCACGCCGCAAGTAAAAAAGCCAAAGCTAAAGCGGATAGTTTCTTCATTATGCACTCAGCTTTACTAATTCATTTGCAGCTTTTGGATCAGTAGGACCTTCACCAAAGGATGGGCAAAGTTTTGCTACCGGGCAAGCGCCGCATGCTGGTTTCTTTGCATGGCAAATACGGCGTCCGAAAAAGATTAGTCGATGGTTTAACAAAGTCCATTTCTTACTATCAAAAACGTCCATCAAATCGAATTCAACTTTTACTGGATCAGTATTAGCTGTCCAGCCAAGACGGCGGGCAATTCTGCCAACATGAGTGTCGACTGTAATGCCGGGAGTTTCAAAAGCATTGCTCAAAACAACGTTTGCAGTTTTTCGGCCAACTCCAGGCAACTTAACTAATTGCTCGAGAGTGTTCGGAACTTGTCCATCAAATTCTGTTTCGATCGCACTTGCTAATCCCAAAATGGATGTTGATTTATTTCGATAAAACCCAGTTGACCGAATTAGTTTCTCAAGTTCGAGTCGCTGAGCTTTTGCAAAATCTTTTGCCGTTGGATATTTCGCAAACAGTGCTGGAGTAACCAGATTGACGCGCTTATCAGTGCATTGCGCAGATAAAACTGTGGCAATCAATAATTGCAACGGGTTTTCAAAATCAAGTTCACATTTAGCTTCTGGAAAAACTTTGCCAAGGATCGAGTAAATTTTTGTGGCTCTAACCTTGATTTCGCCAGCCGACTCAGTAAGTGGTTTTGGCTTTGCGGTTGCAGGTTTTGGCACGCCTTTAGCCTACGACAGTTATTTGGCTCGGCCTTGAAGTCTAGAAACGTCCAAAATGTGCACACTACGGGTTTCTAGCCGGATCCAGCCGCGCGTCACGAAATCAGCAAGTGCCTTATTCACCGTTTCTCGAGAAGCGCCAACGAGTTGGGCAATCTCTTCCTGAGTTAGATCATGGGCAACTAATCGTCCAGAAGCTGAATCTGTACCAAACTTCTCATTTAACTGGATCAGGACTTTTGCTACTCGGCCAGGCACATCAGCAAATACCAAGTCCGACATGGTCTCGCTATTTCGCCGCAAGCGGTTTGCTAGTGCTTGAAGCAGTGATTGAGCTACTTCTGGGCGTTGCGTTAACCAAGGCTGAAGTACATCATGTTTCAAGCCCAACACTTCGACATCTGTAACTGCGATAGCCGTAGATGTTCGTGGGCCTGGATCGAAGACCGATAACTCACCAAACATGTCACCAGGTCCGAGCACGGTAAATAGCGACTCGCGTCCATCACTTGAAGTGTGGCTGAGTTTAATTTTGCCCTCGATTATCAAGTAAAGCTGATCGCCTTGATCTGCTTCTTGAAAAAGCACTTCACCTTTTTTCAAAGTCTCGCTGGTCATTGAGTCGCGAAGTGCTGCAGCAGATTGTTCATCAAGTGCGCTGAATAGTGGCGCATCCCGCAAGTTACTATCCATCAACTTCTCCAAATCGCTCGGAACAAAATCCCAACAGGTCTATACGACCTCTATTGACTGTACCCAATTGAATGGAACTCGGCAGAGTCAATTACTGCGAAACTTCAACAATTAGTTCAATCTCAACCGGTGCGTTAAGTGGCAGCACCGCCATGCCGATTGACGATCGTGCATGCGCAGCTAATTCGCCAAAAATTTCGCCCAATAATTCACTTGCGCCATTTACCACTGCTGGCTGATTTGTAAATGTTGGATGGCTAGCAACATAACCAGTTACTTTCACAATCTGGGTAACTTTGTCTAAGTCACCAACAATCGCTTTGATAGCAGCCAATGCATTGAGTGCGCACTGTCGCGCACAGGCATACGCATCATCAATTTCAACATCGACACCAAGAATTCCGGTGGTCATCAACGCGCCATCGCGCATCGGTAACTGGCCGGACGTGAAGATAAGGTTGCCACTTTTTTGGGCTGGGATGTATGCAGCAACTGGTGCTGCAACTGCTGGCAAAGTAATGCCAAGTTCGATTAATCGATTTTCAATGGTGTTAGTCACAGCACTACTTTACGCACACCTGCGTGGTTTAACTGCTACTGGTAGCGATTAACTTTGGCGAACGAATGCCACAGGATCGACGCGGCCATATTCTTGGCGAGCACTCATAAGTAAATCTCGCCAGGAAGTTACATTGTTGCGGCGACGAAGCAACGCACGACGTTCACGTTCGGTCATACCGCCCCAAACGCCATACTCAATTTGATTATCAAGTGCTACTGCGAGACATTCGGTGCGCACATTGCAACCTGCGCAAATGATCTTTACGCGGTTCTGTGCTGCACCTTGAACAAAGAGTACGTCTGGGTCTGTATCGATACAGGCAGCTTCGTTGTTCCAGTTGTCATTCCAGTCAGCTTGCACTCGACTATCCCTTCGCGCTCGACTTCATTGTCGAGGTTTTGCACTTCAAAGTGCGTGACCCGATACCTCAAGTGTTGACCTTTTCAGGCGACGTTGTCAATAGCCAATTTCAACAAAAATTTGTTTACAGTGGCAGTTCTCATTTGGTCGTTTACGGCTTACGATTGAAGCACTATGGCTAAAGAGCGCAAGCAGGAAACTACCGAGCGTCGCTTTGGTCTGCTTATCAAAATGTCAATATTCATCGGCATTGCTGGGCTTATTGCCGGCGTTGCAGCAATCCCAGTTGTGGGAACCCTCGGGCTACTAACTCGAAATTCAGCCAATAGTTTTACAAACTTGCCAGCAGACATTTCGGAAGTTCCACTTCCCTTGCAAAACACCATCACTGATGCGCAAGGAAATGTGATTGCGACTACGTTCTCGCAAGATCGAATCGAAGTGCAGCTAGACCAGATCTCGCCATTAATGCAAAAGGCGATTATTGATATTGAAGATCAGCGCTTTTACCAACATGCTGGAATCGATATTCGCGGCACACTTCGCGCTCTAATTTCAACAGGCTCGGGTACACAAGTACAAGGTGGATCAACAATCACGCAACAGTACGTGAAACAGATATTGTTAGCAGCTGCGCAAACTCCCGAAGAACAGCAAGCAGCAATCGAACCGTCATTAGGTCGAAAGATTCGCGAAGCTCGCTACGCAGTTGGGTTAGAAAATAGATTTTCTAAAGAACAGATTCTCCAGGGATACCTCAATATTGCTTACTTCGGCAGTGGTGCATACGGTGTTGAAGCCGCAGCTCGGCGATACTTCTCAACGCATGCGAATAAATTGACGGTTACCCAAGCAGCAACACTCGCTGGACTCGTACAAAGCCCATCCAGATTTGATCCAATTCATTTCCCGGAGGCTGGCCAAACTAGACGCGATGAAGTCATAAACGCCATGCTGCGAAATGGCGACATATCTCAACAGCAGGCTGATAGCGCGATTGCCACTTCGATCACCACTGACTTGAAGCCAGCAACAATTCCAAATGGTTGCACAACATCGGCTGCGCCATTTTTCTGTGATTATGTTCAAACCGTTTTACGTGACGACCCTGCCTTTGGTGCAACACCAGAAATTCGTGCCCACCTTCTAGATATTGGTGGACTGACTATCAAAACAACTTTGAATCCCAAGGCACAAAAAGCGGCACAAAAAGCAGTTAACAAATACATTCCAATTAAGGACCCTAGTCAGAAGGCAACATCGATCACCATGATTAGGCCAGGCACCGGTGAAATAACTGCCATGGCACAAGATCGCCTATGGGGAACTAAAGGTGCTGGGTACACCACAGTTAATTACGGTGCACCAATTGATCACAACGGCACCGTCGGTTTTCAAGCCGGCTCCACGTTCAAGCCATTCACTATGGCTGCAGCATTAAAGCAGCGAATTAGTCCGTTCAAATATATCAGCTCGCCGCCAGTAAAAACTTTTTACAATTTCCGCGACTGTGCAACGGGTGCGCTTCGTGAACCATGGACTGTGCAAAACTCAACGAGCTCCGGCTCATTCAACATGTTGCAAGGCGCGGCTTATTCGGTAAATACCTAC
>CANBWF010000058.1 GCA_947373075.1 Actinomycetota bacterium
GTGATAAGAAACTGAGCGCTGTAGTTGCTGCTCTTTGGCAGTTAATTGTGAAACCTGATTTTGCAGCTGATGCTTTTCGAATGAAGCTTTTGCCGACAGGTTATTAACTAGGAGCAGCAGAAGTAGACCGAAGGTGGCGAACCCGCAAATGACTAGAGTGAAAACTCGCTTGTTGGCTTTCCCATTTGGTATTGCATCATGGATAGTCTCTAGCGCTGGACTAAATGCTGGCTTGATTTGATTCATGATGCGCTTACGATTCGATCTCTTACTAATAGGGACGTTAATTGGATTGCGGGAAATTTGCGGTGCGCGAGCCGGCATAGCACTCATGCGGCCACCCCGATTCGTTGCGCGGCGCGAAGGCGAACTGAGGCAGCACGTGAATTGCTTTCAATTTCTGCTTCAGTTGCAGTTTCAGCGCCACGAGTAAGTAGCTTTAACCAAGGCTGGTCATCTGGAGCAATGAATGGCATCTCGATTGGTGTTTTTGATTCAGTACCAACACGTAGTGCGTTCTTAACAATTCGATCTTCAAGTGACTGATAGGACATGACTACTACTCGCCCATCGACCGCTAAACAATTTAATGCCGCTGGAATAGCTCGCTCGAGTACAGCTAGTTCATCGTTGACTTCAATGCGAAGAGCTTGGAATGTGCGTTTAGCTGGGTTACCACCGGTGCGACGCGTTGCTGCTGGAATTGCATCGCGCACAACAGTCACCAAACGGTCGCTATCAGAAAATGGCTTGACTTCGCGTTCGCGAATAATTGCGCTGGCGACGCGTCCAGCAAAACGTTCTTCACCGTAGGTTCGCAAGATTCGAGCAAGGTCGCCGTGAGAATAAGTGTTAACTACATCAGCTGCTGTTTGGCCAACTGAATTGTTCATACGCATATCTAGTGGAGCGTTCTTTGAGTAAGCAAAACCGCGTTCTGGATTATCTAGCTGCATAGACGAGACACCTAAATCAAACAAGATTCCGTGCACTGATTCGATCTCAAGACCTTCAAGGACTTGCTCAATCTGGTCGTAAACTGCGTGAACTAATGTCACGCGATCACTGTGGGCACTAAGACGCTCTCGACTGATTGCTAACGCATTTTCGTCCCGGTCAAGACCGATTAATTTCACGTTGTTGAATGCCTCAAGTACGGCAAGACTATGGCCGCCGAGCCCGACTGTGGCATCTACAAAAACTGCTTCAGAATTTTCTAGTGCAGGAGCTAACAACTCCAAACAACGGTCTTGCATTACTGGCACATGTTCGAATTTCAACATGTGCCACCACTTGTCTGGATTCCCGCCTCTAGTCCTCGGCCATTGGCGAGCCTGGCACCGGGGAAGGTGTGACAGGAATCTACCAACGGCCGAAGGCCACAGACGGTATCCAACAAAATCATGGGAGCGAGATCTCCTCGTCCAACGAAGCAAAACCTGGCTCTTGCACAGCCAAGTACTGGTTCCAAGCAACTAGATCCCAAATTTCAATTCGGGTGTCAGCGCCAACAACAACTAAGTCGCGATCTAGTCCGGCCCACTGGCGAAGTGGAGCTGGAATAGTTACTCGACCCTGCTTGTCGGCAACATCATCAAATGCTGACGAGAAGAAAACCCGGGTAAATGCCCGAACTTTTTCGTTGTTCTGCGAGCGAGCACGAAGGGATTCTGCATAAACAGCGAATTGATCTTGGGCCCAAATGACTAGGCACCGCTCCTGGCCTTTGGTCATTACCAAACCATCGGTTAAGGATTCGCGGAATTTAGCAGGCAAAATCAGTCGGCCTTTTTCATCCAACTTGGGGTTATGGGTACCTAAAAACAAGGTGCCACCTACTTCCCCATCTGTGGCAACCCTTCCCCAGGTCACCGCGTACACCCAGATTACTCCACTTTGCTCCACTGTCAAGCCCTTTTACGCCACAATTTTCCCTCGTGTCGCAAATATGGCGAATATTTCCAATTAATTAAAGGTGGAGGGAAATGGTGGAATTTCAGACAAAATCCGTCACATTATCCGAGAATTGCAGTTTTGCTGACCGATTTTGTCGATTTACTCGATTTTTGGCCGAAATTTGAGCCCAGAAAGGCAAGGTTTTGCTCTAATCGAGCCAAAAATAGTTCAGAAAAGCCTGTATTTGGTGACTTATTGGGCGCTACCCCACGAACATCTGATTATGGGCGCGAAACTAGGCCAGCTGGCGAGCCACACAAGATGTTGCGATCTGTCCAGATATCACCGGTTTTACCAACAAATTGCACAATTGCTGGCTGGCGGCCACCAAAGTTTGCTCTAGTGCAGGCGCGCTTTGCATCTGCCACCCCTTTGGCAACTTCTGAGTATTTGCCAAGCGCTAACCATGTTGGCACGGAAACATCAGCAGACAAGGTAATACTGAACCAGTGCACAGGTACTGAGTAGATACCAACGGGATGACCGCTCTTGTGCAAGACCCGCATGACTTCATTTAGGACAACAATCGATCGATTTGCATTCGTCCAGTCGTTATTGAGTTCAATGTCGAGCCAAACTGGCACATCATTTGCAATGTTAAAACCCTTAATCTGCGCAATGGTGTCCTTAGCGATCGCAGCGCCACGTGCTCTAGCCGTTCCACTTCCTGGATCGGACACATTTATATAGATTGCTCGAGCTGAATGCGTATTAGCCCATGCCCACTGTTTGGCAAAACACGGATTAGTTGTGTACGGACGCCCGTTATTAAGACCGATTATTGTAAAGCCGACAAATCGCTTTGAAAGTTCCTGATGACACTGTGGAAATGAAACGTCGTACCCACCGTTATCAATTTCACCAACAAAATTTGGCACTTGATAGTTTTTGATTCCCACTATGGGGGAACTTACTGTTGACCCGCCGCCTGTTGTTTCAAGCCAAGCTTGCATTCCTAAATATGCGATTAGCGAAAAGCCACTAAGCGCCAATACCGTTACGGCACAACCAAAAAACCTACGCACAAAAGTATCCCCGATAAAAATTAGTTATCGGAACGATTATCCCAGCGGTCTTCAAGTCCTTGCATAAATGATTTGCGTGGCTTGGCGGCAGCAGGAGCTTTTTGTTTCTTTCCTGAAGTCTTTGCGCTAAACAAAGCACTAACAGAAAGCACAATTGCGACAAATCCAAATACGCCGAGTAATGGCTGCGAAATCATTACCCCAGCCAGTAACGACGCAACACCAAGGAGAATTCCTGCTATTACTAATCCGGGATGAGCTGCAAATTCAGATTTCTTACCGACCTGCTTAATCGTGTCGCGGAATGTGGATGCGAAACGTGGATCTTCGGTAAGGATTGCCCGTTCCATCTGGTCAAGTAGTTGTTGTTCATGTTCCGATAACGGCATAACAATCAACTCCTGCATGAATGAACGTGGTTAATATTCCTGTTTCTAGGATACGACGGATTACTGACTTTTGGAATCTCAATCGCAATCACTAGGGCTTTCGCTCATTCATCTGGTTCTGCTGGTAAATCCCCTGTTTCTGGGGTTTCTGGAGAAATTAGCCGAGCTTGGCGCAGCATACGTTTGCCAAACTTTGCCGTCACTTTATCCAGAACTCGTTCAGCCTCACGCCAACTAGATGAGCGGGCACCAAATTGCAGCTGCGCAGGGACATCTAAGCCAGGAACTAAGTTTTCGGCACGAACGCCGAGAAGGCGTACCCGAATTCGTTGCAAGTTCATGCCATCTAACAAACTTTGGGTAACCTGAAATATCTCTTGCGCAGTATCTGTTGGGTTAGTCAAAGTTTTACTTCTGGTCACTGTTTTGAAATCAGCAAACCGGACTTTAATAGAAACGGTGCGAGTTGCTAGTTCGGCGCTTCGTAATTTTCGAGCCACTGTGTCACTAAGTGACATCAAGTGTGTAGAAAGTTCAGACAGGTCATCCGTATCGCTATCAAAAGTGCGTTCTGCCCCGACGCTTCGCTCAACGTGTTCTGGGGTTACTGTTCGTGGATCGCGACCCCAAGCTAATTCGCTTAAATGTTCTGCGTGTGCTTGGCCAATCACTCGAGCCAAAGTGGAAACTGGAGTGTTTGCAATATCTGCAACTGTGGTTAAGCCAAGTCGTCCAAGTTGCTCAGCAGTTTTTGCGCCAACTCCCCACATCGCAGTGATTGGCAACGCATGTAAAAATTCGATTACTTGATCTGGCGTAATTACATAAATTCCATCTGGCTTTGCCCGATTGGTCGCGAGTTTGGCGACGAACATACTTGGCGCAATACCAACCGAGCATGTGATATTTTCTTGCTCCCAAACCAAGCGGCGAATTTCTCGGGCAATGTGCAAAGGAGATCCAATTAGTTTTATCGCACCGCTGACATCAAGAAAAGCTTCATCTATTGATAACGGCTGAACGAGCGGAGTCATTTGCTGGAAAATATCCATTACTCGCCTAGATACTTCAGCATATTTATTCATGCTGGGTTCGATCACAACAGCATTTGGCGCTAGGCGAAGTGCACGAGACATCGGCATCGCACTGTGTACTCCTCGTGCGCGCGCTTGATAGGTTGCCGATAGCACTACTCCGCGACCACCAGTGTGTCCCACAATGACTTGCTGGCCGACTAGTTCTGGCCTAGTACTAACTTCAACTGATGCAAAGAAAGCATCCATATCGATATGCAAAATATTGCAGGTTTGCTCTAAGTCGCCAACTACCTCGTCAGATTTGTTATCTAATGCCATCAGCGCGCAATTCCTGCAGTTTGAGCACCTGATTGCGCCCCGTTGATACCGGCAGGGATGACATCGCTGAATAACGAATGTTTAAACCCACTGGCATGCTCCCATACCTGACTCGATGGCGGCGTCTCATCTTCATCGTAAGGCTGCCGATTCAATAATTCGTGTACCGCTGCACTACCGCCACTGCGCCAATGTTCATAAACGCTGGCAAGTTCCCAGCAGCCAGTTGCTTGCACTGAAATCCCTCGTGGACCAGTTCTTCTAGTAGTCCCCCGAATCAAAACCAGCCAAGAGTGAAAAAGTGTTGATGCGTAATGCTGTTGCGCTTCGTCGAAGAAAGCAATGTCGATTGGTCCCGTGGAGTCATCCAATGTAACGAACACAACACGTTTGCCAGATCGAATTGGCGGAGTTTGAGTAGAGACTTTAACGCCAGCGACTAGAACATTAGCCCTCGACCTAACATCAAGTAACCGGCTAGATGGAATAACTCCTAAATCGCGCAACATAGGTATATAGAAACTAACAACGTGTGCACTTACATCGATACCTAAAATTTCCACTTCATTTTTAACTCGGTCTGCCAGAGTCATCGGCTTCAATCCAGTTTTCTCTGGTCGCCAAACTTCCTCGTCAAAGAAAGCTAACTGGGCCGATCCTTGTTTGACTGAATGCGGTGCAGACAGAACATCCATTGCATGGAAAAGTAAATCGTTTCTAGATGCTTGTCCGGCATGTAGTTGATCAAAGCCGCCAGCCAGAATTAGCCTTTGCGCTATTGGCTGCGATACCCCAGAGCGATACAAGAAGTCATAAAGCGAAAGATAAGGCTGCCCAGCGATGATGCTTGAAACTTCAGTATTGCTGATGCCTTTCACTTCACTTAATGCGATGCGAATTCCATACTTAGGTTCTGGCTTACCCACTTCTACCACATAGCTAGCTTTGGATGCATTCACATCAAGACCCAAAATCTCTACTCCACTTGCCCGAGCATCGTCGACAATCAATCGCTTGGGATACATGCCTGGATCGTGGGTTAATACTCCAGCAAAGAATTCAGCAGGATGATGCGTTTTTAACCAAGCAGATTGGTAGGTAGGCAAGGCAAAAGCTGCGCCATGTGCTTTACAAAAACCAAAAGAAGCAAAAGCGCGCAATACATCCCAAACATCTTCAATGGTTTTTAGTGCATAACCACGCTTTCGTAAACTTGCGTAAAACCATTCACGGATTTCATCTAGTTGCCGGAAATCGCCAAGATTGCGACGAACTAGATCTGCATACTCCAACGAGCAACCTGTCATGGTGGCAACGATGCGCATAACTTGCTCGTGGAAAACAACTACGCCATATGTCTCCTGCAGAATCGGGGCTAAATCGGGGTGCAAATATCTAGCAGCTTCCCAACCTTGCCTGGCTCGCAAAAATGGACCAATCATGTCGCTCTTAACTGGGCCTGGTCTAAATAATGAAATATCAACAATCAGGTCATGAAATGTTTTTGGTTCATACTTGCCAATCAATTCGCGTTGCCCCGGCGACTCGATTTGAAAACAACCCAAAGTTTTTGTGCTTTGGATTAATGCAAAAGTTTCAGGGTCGTCTAGCGGAATCTTCTCTAGGTTAATTGGACCAATGTTCTCTTTTTCTTTAGAGGTTTTTGAGTCATACGCTTTTGCATCAGGAAATTCGGCGCGAACTCGTTCGACTTCAGCAACTGCATAACTTAAAGCCGATTGCATTCGCACACCAAGCACATCAAGTTTTAGTAACCCCATCGCTTCAACATCGTCTTTATCGAACGGAGTCATTGAATACCCTTGTGCGCTTGCTTGCACAGGTGTTCGATTCAGCAATGAAGAATCCGAAAGCACAATGCCACACGGATGCATTGCAACTTGGCGTGGCAATGCATCAAGTCCTTCAACTAAATCTAGAAACTGATCTAACTCACCTCGACTTGCTCTAACAGCCAAACCACTGCGGCGCAGTTCAGGCAGCTCGGCTAACGCACTTCGAACATGTTTTGCCTTAATGTGCGGGAAAGATTTAGCCAAACTGCCAATTTCGCTCTGGGGCATACCAAGTGCCGCACCTACATCACGGATTGCATGGCGAACTCGATAAGTTTCATACATTGCAACACAGGCAACTCGCTCATTACCAAACTCTGAAAAAATTGCATCATAGACTTCAAGGCGCCGATGTGACTCAACATCGATATCAACATCAGGTAAACCTGGCCGAAGAGTTGAAACAAATCGCTCCATCAACAAGTTGTGTTCCAGTGGGTCTACCCCAGCAATCCCCAAAATATGATTCACAAAGCTGCCAGCACCTGAACCACGCGCTGCGACTCTGATCCCCATGTTTCGAATCATGTCGACCACTTTCGTGATGGTCAGGATGTAACCAGCTAGCCCCATTCGAGTTAGCACATCTAATTCGGCTTCGAGTCGCTGATGTGCTTCTACTTTGCGCTGCGGTTGGCGATATAAATAGTTTTCGATTCCTTGCCTGCATTGGGACCGAAGTAACTCAATTGCAGATAAATCAATACGCTCGGTAACCATAGCTAGTTCAGGAACATAAACCGATCCCAAACCTAAATCTGTTTTGGGATCTAGTGCAGATTGCTGCGCAAGATCGTGTGTCTGCTGCAAAAGCGAGTGCGCAATATCTCGCGGATCACCCACCATGTTTGCTATTCGATAAGCCGTATTATTCATGTGTTTGGAGTCAGCTAAAAATGCTTGATTCGTACTACTTTGTCGATTCTTTTCACTAAGTGGCACTTGCTGGCGAGCAGCGTCCAACACATCAGCAATCCGAGCTTGTTCTGGCGTGAGATAGCGCGCCATGTTAGTTAAAACTGCAGGCACTTTCTGCCCGATTGCCCACTGCAACATTCGAGCAGCAAACACATCCGATAACTGCATGGCGTGTGGTTTGGCTCGGTGCGTGACAATTTCAATAACTGGCGTAACTCCATGTGCACGCCATTGATTTAGATACTCATTAGCTTGATCAAATTTACGTTGAGCAATATGCCAACCCAACATTGATTGCGGGCCTAATAAAACCTGCAACTCATATTTACTAGCTAACTCCATAAGTTGCGTTTGCTCTATCTCGGCAAATCTTTGCTCAGTGGCATGAGCAACACTTAATGTCTTACATAATCCAGCCCAACTATTTTTATTTTGTGCCAAGACCGTAACTCTGGGCTGCACCTGATGTAACCAAGAGCCGCCATGCATCGGAGTTACTGTGTGGGCACGCGGGATAGCGATACTTAAATCAGCACCTAAAATCGGTGAGATTCCAGCATCCTGACAAGCTTGGGTGAATCTGATTGCACCGGCAACGCTATCTCGATC
>CANBWF010000059.1 GCA_947373075.1 Actinomycetota bacterium
GTCGATAGAGAATATTTGGAAACCTTACGTGCCGGTGGTTTCACTCGAATTTCCTTTGGACATCAGTCGAGTAGCCAAAAGGTTTTGCAGGTTTTAGATCGCACTCATACGGCTGGGCGAACTTGGCAGGCTGTGGAATGGGCCAAGGAAGTTGGTTTTGAACATGTAAGTGTCGACCTAATTTATGGATCTCCACATGAAACTGATGAAGACCTGCAACTAACTCTGGATGAGGTCGCAGTAGCGCCGGTTGATCATGTAAGTGCGTACTCCTTAATTGTTGAACCCGGCACTCGATTGGCCGCAACCATCAAGCGAGGCGAACTTCCTGCGCCAAGTGATGATGTGGCGGCAGCGCGATACGAAATGATTGACAAGGCACTCACTGCCATGGGGATGACTTGGTATGAAGTAAGTAACTGGTCCTTGTCTGGGGGCCAGTGTCGACACAACATCGCTTATTGGCGTAATCAGGATTGGCTCGGCATTGGTCCTGGCGCACATGCTCACTTCGATGGGTTGCGACAGTGGAATGTGAAGCACCCAGCAGCTTGGGCAGCTCTTGTGGATTCGGGCGAGATGCCGGTGGCTGACAGCGAGCAACTAAGTTCAGCCGATGTTGTCCACGAGAACATCATGTTGGCTCTACGCTTACGCAGCGGATTAGCACTTACTGAACTTTCTCCTACCGCACTTGTCCAAGCAGATTTGGCCCTGACTGATGGGCTGCTAGAACCAGAGCAATTTGCCAATGGGTTAGCGGTTCTCACGTTCAAAGGTCGGCTATTGGCCGACGGTTTAGTCGCGCGCTTGTGGGATTAATCGGCGGTAGACTGGCACTCAGTAGATAAGAGTGCTAGGAGTCGCACATGGATGACCGTAAACTCGCGGTTTTGCGTGCCATTGTCGAAGACTATGTACAAACAAACGAACCAGTTGGCTCCAAAGTAATCGTTGATCGCCATGGCCTGGGAGTTTCATCTGCAACTATCCGTAACGATATGGCGGCTCTGGAAGAAGAGGGTTACATCAGTGCCCCACATACCAGCGCTGGGCGAGTTCCAACCGACAAGGGCTATCGCCTATTTGTTGATCGCCTTTCCAGCGTTAAACCACTTTCGAGTGCAGAACGTCGAGCGATTGAATCATTTCTTGATGCATCAGTTGATTTAGATGATGTGATGGCTCGCACTGTTCGACTGCTAGCCAACTTAACCAAACAAGTTGCTTTGGTGCAGTACCCATCACTTGGCCGTAGTTCGGTGCGACACATTGAGCTAATTGCAACTTTGCCAACCAGAGTACTTTTGGTAGTTATCGCAGACACGGGACGAATTGAACAGAGAATTTTCGAAATCCCGCAGGTAATCAGCGAACAAAAGTTAGGTGACATCCGACTTGGTTTGAATGCCACTTTGGCCGGCAAACTTTTCACCGACGTTCCAGACTTACTACTTAGTTTTGGCGAAAGATTTGATGCAAGCATTCGTCCAGTAATTACGTGTGTTGTTGCTACCTTGCTTGAGTCAGTAGTTGCAAAGCATGACGAACGAGTAATGATCAGTGGAACTGCAAACCTGGCTCGGGGAAGTCATGATTTTGGCGGTGGAACCGCATCGGTACTTGAGGCTCTTGAAGAGCAAGTCGTGCTGCTAAAACTTTTTGAAACAGCTGCATCGCCGGAAGCTTTGATGGTGCAAATTGGCCATGAAAATCCAGTGCAAGAACTGCACACTGCTTCAGTTGTAAGTGCTGGCTATGGCAGTGGTGATCAAGTTGTTGCGCACCTTGGTGTTGTTGGTCCAACCCGCATGGACTACCCAGGTTCCATGGCTGCCGTTCAATCTGTGGCTTTATACGTTGGACAAATTTTGAGGGAGCAAACTGGTGGCTGATCATTACACAGCACTTGGGGTATCGCGTGATGCTACAGCTGAAGAAATCAAACGCGCCTATCGTAAGTTAGCTCGCGAACTTCATCCTGACGTAAATCCAGATCCATCTGCCGAAGAGCGCTTCAAAGAAATTTCAACCGCCTACGAAGTGCTCTCAGATGCGCAAAAGCGCGAGACATATGACTTAGGCGGCGATCCATTTAGCGCCGGTGGTTTCAACGGAGCTGCTGGCTTTGGCTTTGGCGATATCGTTGATGCTTTCTTTGGCGGCGGTGCTGCGCGTGGACCTGTTCCTCGTCGCCGTCGTGGTCAAGATGCATTGATTCGAGTGAATATCACTCTTGAAGATGCTGCTTTTGGTGGAACAAGGGATTTAAGTATCGACACCGCTATCACCTGCGGAGTATGTAAGGGTGCCGGAACCGCTGCCAACACTTCTTTGGTTGATTGTTCGATGTGTCGCGGTGCAGGACAAGTTCAACAAGTTCAGCGTTCGTTTATCGGCCAGGTTATGACCGCGCATCGATGCCCGCAGTGCAATGGTTTTGGTAATTTGTTGCCGCATCCATGTCTTGAATGTGTTGGCGATGGTCGAGTGCGCACGCGCGTAAACATCTCGATTCAAATCCCACCTGGTGTTGAAGATGGTTCCCGTATGCAAATGACTGGTCATGGCGAAGTTGGTCCAGGTGGCGGACCTAAAGGCGACCTATATGTCGAGTTTGTTGAGAAAGCCCATCCAATTTTCCAGCGCAGGGGAGATCAACTTCATGCAACGCTGCCACTGCCAATGACAGCGGCTGCTTTAGGCGCAACATTAGAAGTAGAAACGCTTGATGGTCCAGTAAGCGTGAGCATTAAAGCTGGTACACAAAGTGGCACAACAATTACTTTGGCCGGTCACGGCATGCCTCGGCTAGGTCGAAATGGTCGTGGTGAACTACAGGTTCATCTGGCAGTTCAAACTCCGACCGCGTTAACTGATGAACAAGAAGAACTTTTACGACAGCTCGCCACACTTCGGAATGAAGAAAAGCCTGATGCCACCTTGCACCAGAACGCTGGTGGAATTTTCGGCAAGATCAAAGATGCATTCACTGGCCGATGACATATCCAGTTTTTATTACTTCTGCAAACCTGCAGCCAGCGCAAACGGTAGTGCTGGATGGCGATGAAGGCCATCATGCAGTAACAGTTCGGCGCATCCGTTTAGGTGAAAAAATTGAACTCACCGATGGCCATGGTCGCAGAGCTATTTGCGAAGTTGTAGCTGTTGGTAAAAAATCTTTGGATGCAAAAATTGAGTCAGTTCATACTGAGGCAAAACCGGATGTAACGTTCACTGTTGTGCAAGCGCTAGCAAAGGGCGATCGCAGTGATCTCGCGCTAGAAATCCTTACTGAAGTTGGCGTGGATGAAATTGTTCCATGGGCAGCGGCGCATAGCATCGCAAAATGGGATGCGACTGATAAAGGGTTACTCAAGTGGCAGCGCATAGTTCGTGAAGCAAGTAAGCAGGCTAGACGCGCTTGGATCCCAAGAATTTCAGCGTTACATGCAACTGGGGAAGTAGCCCAGCTTTTAGCAGAAGCTGACCTTGCTTTGGTTTTGCACGAATCGGCTTTGGATTCGATTTCTGCACTAAAAGTTCCAGTAAGTGGATCAGTTGCAGTTGTTGTTGGGCCTGAAGGTGGAATTTCTCCCGAAGAATTAACCACTTTTGCCGCGGCTGGAGCACAAATTGTTCGGATGGGTGCTCCAGTAATGCGCACTTCGACCGCAGGAGGCGTTGCACTTGGAGTGCTAATGTCTGCGACAAAACGCTGGGAAATTCCGACAAGTCAGTGACAGACTTATGCCTATGAGTGATTGCCTATTTTGCAAGATCGTATCCGGTGAAATTCCGGCAAACATTGTTTATGAAACTGATCAAGCAATTGCCTTTTTTGATATCGACCCAAAAGCCCCGACTCATATTTTGATAATTCCTAAAGTGCATTATGACAATGTCACCGAGTTGACTCGGTCAGATGTCGCTTTGGCTGGACACCTTTTGGATGTGGTTACCCAGGTAATTCAGCAGGAGACATTGATTCGTGGGTATCGACTTGTTGCTAATACTGGCCCTGACGGTGGCCAAACCGTTGATCACGTTCACTTTCACATCTTGGGCGGTCGCGAGTTGACTTGGCCGCCAGGATAGATGCAGAAATAGATTAGAGTTGCCTTAATGACAGCCTTACCTGAATCACTACACAGCACCGTAGTTGTTCCGACCTCAATCCCCATGGTCTCCCTAGTTGGATCACGTGACGAATTGATTCGTGTTGTTGAAACTAGTTACCCAAATGTTGATGTTTTAGTTCGTGGAAATGAAATTGCGCTAACTGGCCCTGACAAGCAGGTTAGACAAATTGAAAACCTGATTGCTGAATTAATTGTGGTGCTACGCACTGGTCAGGGCCTAACTCCTGATGCAATTGAACGCGCCATCAACATGTTGCGGGCAGATGTAAAGCCGGCAGAAATTCTCACGGCAAATATTTTGTCCAATCGCGGTAAAGCGATTCGAGCTAAAACCTTGAATCAAAAGCATTACGTTGATGCAATTGATCAGAACACTGTTGTATTCGGAATTGGCCCAGCAGGAACTGGTAAAACTTATTTGGCAGTTGCTAAAGCAGTTCAGGCTCTGCAAAACAAGAAAATCAGTCGAATCATTTTGACTCGTCCTGCTGTTGAAGCTGGTGAACGTTTAGGATTCTTGCCTGGCACGCTTAGTGAAAAAATCGATCCATACTTACGACCTTTGTACGATGCGTTGCACGACATGGTTGATGCTGATTCAATTCCACGGTTAATGACGAGCGGAACAATCGAAGTAGCTCCTCTTGCCTATATGCGTGGCCGTACATTAAACGACGCTTTCATTATTTTGGATGAGGCGCAGAATACTTCCGCAGAACAAATGAAGATGTTCCTAACTCGACTAGGTTTTGGTTCCACGATGGTGATTACGGGCGATGTAACCCAAGTCGATCTACCAACTGGAACTACAAGTGGATTACGCGTTGTTCGCGACATTCTTGAAGGTATTGAAGATGTCGCTTTTTGCGAGCTAACTTCACAAGATGTTGTTCGCCATAGGTTGGTTGGACAGATCGTTGATGCATATGCTCGTCACGATGAATCGAAGCAGACAAAGCGCGATAAAGACAAGTCAGAAAAAGGGAAGCGCTGAAATGGCTATTGATGTCTCTAATGAATCCGGAGTTGAGCTAGATGAACTCGAGTTGGTTTACCAAGCTGAGTTTGTCTTACAGCGCCTGCACATAAATCCAGCGACGGAACTTTCTATCTTGATAGTCGATGAAATTGAAATGGCTGTCTTGCACGAAAAGTACATGGATGAACCAGGTTCAACGGATGTTCTTAGTTTTCCTATGGATGAAATGCGTGCTGGAACTGATTCTGAAATTAGTCCCGAAGGTATTTTGGGCGACATTGTTCTGTGTCCAGATGTGGCAGAACGTCAGGCGAAAGCCGCTGGCCATTCATTTGCTGCCGAGTTTAGATTGCTATTAACGCACGGGATTTTGCATCTGCTTGGGCATGATCATGCAGAGCCAGAAGAACACAAAGTCATGTTTGGCCTGCAGGCGCAGTTACTTGCGCAATGGGAAGGCGAACGCAACAAACGAGGTATTGGTTCGTGACCTCAACTCTGCTATTTATTTTGGCCGCAATCTGTGTTGTAATTTCCGGCATTTTCGTAGCTGCTGAAACCGCTCTTGCCCGAGTTAGCAAAACGGGCATTGAACAAGCAAAGCGCAAAGGCAATCGCAAAGCTGATCGAGTCCTTCATATGCTTGAAGACCGCGCGCGCTATGTCAACGTGCTGCTGTTCGTAAATCTAACTTTGTCGACCTTGTCGGTAGTGCTTGTAGCTGCCGGATTCTTGTTCGCAACTCCTGAGATTCCAGTTGCATTGGCATTGGCTTCTGTTGTCATGGTTTTCGTCGGCTACATCATTCTTGGCGTGGCAGCGCAAACTATTGGTCGGCAGCGGGCAGAACGCATTGCGCTGCTGATGGCTGGTCCTACCGCTGGCTTGACGCTAATTCTTAATCCATTGACGCGACTTTTGATTTTGGTTGGAAATGCAATCACGCCCGGTAAGGGTTTTCGTGAAGGTCCTTTTGCAACGCAGGCCGAACTGCGTGAGTTAGTGGATTTAGCTGGCGCTGATTTAGTCATTGAAGATGACGAGCGGGCCATGATTCACTCAGTATTCGAACTTGGCGACACAGTGGCCCGCGAAGTTATGGTGCCCCGCACAGAGATGGTTTGGATTGAGCAGCACAAGACTCTGCGACAAGCAATGTCACTTGGCCTGCGATCGGGATACTCACGGATCCCGGTAATCGGCGAGAGCGTGGATGACATTGTTGGTGTTATTTATGTCAAAGATATCGCTGGGCGAGTTTTTGAACATCATGAAGCTGAAACATCAGAGCGGGTCAGTGATTTGATGCGCCCAGCATTTATGGTCCCTGACAGTCGGCCAGTTGATGAGTTGTTAAGTGACATGCAGTCAGCACGCACTCACTTAGTAGTTCTGGTGGACGAATATGGTGGCACAGCTGGAATGGTGACCATTGAAGACGTACTTGAAGAAATCGTTGGCGACATTTCAGATGAGTTTGATGTTGCTGGACCGGACATTGAAAAAATCTCAGACCATGAGTATCGAATCAGTTCGAGACTTCATATCGATGACCTTGCTGAGTTAATTGGCGAGGAAATTGAAGATGAAGGTGTTGATACGGCTGCTGGGCTATTGGCTAAGCGGCTCGGGATTGTGCCAATACCTGGTGCGCATGTGAGAATTAGTGACTGGATCTTGACTGCAGAGTCAGCAGCAGGTCGTCGTCATCGCATCGGAACCTTATTGGTAGCCCGTGATGAATATCTTGGAAAAAATGAGGAATCTGAAAATGAGTGAGTGGACTACTGAGGACGACAAACTTGTCACCTTAGCTCGTGGTGCCAGAGCGCGTGTGAGTGCCGAAAGTGGCGCAGCACTTCGCGATACCACTGGGCGCACTTACTCAGGCACAAATGTGAATCGTGGGCCGTTAGCGGTTACTGCAATTGAGTTGGTTGTTGCGCAGGCGATTTCTTCTGGGTCAACCGGAATCGAAGCGGTTGTTGTCGTGGCTGATGATGTTTTGGTAACTACCAAAGATGTAGATGTGGTTGAGGCAGCGGGTGGCGTTGGGATTCCTGTGCACGTTGTTGATAACGCTGGCGCATTGTTGCGGACTCTTTATTCATGAGTGAGTTTCGCAGTGGTTTTGCCTGCTTCGTTGGTCGACCAAATGTTGGCAAGTCCACACTTACTAATGCGATTGTGGGACAAAAGGTTGCGATTACCTCGGATAAACCACAGACCACACGTCATGTAATTCGTGGCATTGTGCATCGCGCGGATGCTCAACTTGTATTAGTGGATACTCCTGGTGTGCATCGCCCACGTACTTTGTTGGGTGAACGCCTAAATGCCTTGGTATCCGATACTTGGTCGGAAGTAGACGTAGTTGCTATGTGTTTTCCAGCCGATGAACCTATTGGTCCAGGCGACCTATTCATCGCCACCGAGTTGGCAAGCGTTCCACGAGTTAAAAAATTTGCAGTAATTACAAAAACAGATCGCGCCACAAAACAGCAGATTGGCGAACAGTTACTCGCTGTTTCCGAACTTGGGGCAAAGCTTGGTATTGATTGGGTACATGTAGTTCCGGTGAGCGCAGTTGCAAATGACCAAGTCACGCTGCTTTGCGACCTACTTGTCGAGCAATTGCCTGCGGGTGAGGCGCTTTATCCTGATGGTGAATTAACTGACGAACCAGAGCGGGTAATGATCGCTGAATTCGTCCGTGAGGCTGCTCTTGATGGTGTGCGCGATGAATTGCCACACTCGATCGCAGTAGTGGTTGAAGATATGGAATTACGCGAAGGTCGCTCAGCCGACAAGCCACTGATGGATGTCTATGTCCACATTTATGTTGAGCGTGAGAGCCAAAAACATATTGTGATTGGCAAGGGCGGAAGTCGACTTAAGGAAGTTGGCATCACCGCACGTGAATCCATCAGCAAATTGTTAGGTGTTCAAGTTCATCTAGATAT
>CANBWF010000060.1 GCA_947373075.1 Actinomycetota bacterium
GCAAGGTGTAGCGTTTAAGCACCAAAGTAGAAACCGAGAGTTCCGTGACTAAGTCATTACGCGTAGACGTAATCCAGCCCGAAGGCGCTTCATTGCCGCCACGAGTTTCTTACTCGCAACTTTCTAAATACAACCAGTGTGGTCTTCGTTACTACTTCAACTACGTAGCCAGTTGGACTGAGCCACAAACATCTTCGCTTGTTGGCGGAAATATTGCGCACGATGTAATTGAACGTTTGTATAGATTGCCAAACGAAGAGCGCACTTTGGAACGAGCACTCGAACTATTGCGCGAACATGGCCCGCGTCTGTTGAAGTCTCCAGAATGTGCGAAGTTTGCTAATGACAATGCAATGAAAGCAAATGTTAAAGAAGCCGTCGAGAATCTTTTTAAGCTAGAAAGCCCATCTGAACTTGTGGTTGAGCCAGAGCACCTTGAGATGGAACTTGAAGTAGAAATTGATGGTGTTAAATTTTTTGGCAAAGTAGATCGATTTACCGTTGACGGCGTTAATCGAGTAACGGACTACAAGACTGGAAAAAATCCAGGCCGATATGTTGATGACAAACTCAAGCAGCCGTATCTTTATGCACTTGCATTCAAGATGCAGCATGACATCGATGTTGATGAGGTCGAACTAATTTTCCTAAATGCAAAACACATTGAAAAACGCCCTGTTGATTTTGCGATAGCCGAAGCAATGGGGGTTTCGCTGGTAAGGATGCGAGCCGACAGCGAACTTTCGGTAACGGCGTCAGCGTGGGATGCAAGACCTGGAAAGCTTTGTTCATATTGTGTTTTTGAAGCGGTTTGCCCAGCAGTAACAACCGGTGCAGCAAAGCCTGGTTCAATTGAAAGCGACAATGCTTTGATTCAACTGGGTTTGACGCGGCGCAGCTATTAACCCGGCATCGGCTGTGTGCTTCGGCGCAGTAACTACACTTGGAGCATGCGCAACTCTCGTTACCGTTACTCACGATTAGTCATGATTGTTGGTGCGATCACTTTCGGTATCAACGCAATTTGGTTATTGGCATCGCCGCGAGGCTTCTCTGCATACATTGGTTTTGAGACTGCCGATACAAACACTTGGGGATTTCAGATGCTCGGCGTAATTCTCGTTGCATTAGCTGTGCACATGTCCGCGACTTCTAGGCAAGTTCCGGATGCGGTTTTCCGTCGGGCTGCAATTGTGATGATTTTTGTTTCATTAGGTTTGGCTTATCTGACTTACAACGCCCCGGGCGATCACACAACGGGCCGAATGATTTTCGTTGGTATCGGTTCATTATTTGCTTTACTTTATGCAGTCACATTGCCAATTAAAAGTATCGGAATTTTGGAAGAAGAATCTCAGTAATTTCTTTACTAGATTAAAGCGCTGCGCATAGCGTTGAACTTCGCATTTGATTCAGCAACTTCGAGTTCACCGGTTGAACCCGCCACGATTCCGCAACCTGCATAAAGTCGAAGTTGAGTTCTTTCCTCATTTTCTATGGCAGCGCATCGAAGTGCGATACCAAATTCGCCGTCACCGTTGTTAGTGAACCAACCAACTGGTCCTGAGTAACGTCCGCGCTCCATAACCTCAAGTTCATTGATCGCGACGATCGCCCGCTCAGTTGGAGTTCCGCAGACAGCTGCAGTTGGATGCAAGGACGCAGCCAACACAAGAGCCGATACATTTTCCGCAAGTTCACCAGTGATGTCAGTTGCCAGATGTTGCACGTTGGCTAGTTGCAAAATGAAGGGGGCATCAGGAACTGTTAAGTCGGTGCAGTGCTGGGCAAGTGCAGATTGCACTGAACTCACTGCGTATTCGTGTTCTTCTTGATCTTTTCCAGAGTCTAGAAGTGCCGCAGCCAAGGCATCGTCTCTGCCCAGGTTCGTACTTCGGCGAACAGTTCCCGCCAGAACCCTGCTAGTTACTTGCCGGCCATCTTTACGAATTAGTAGTTCAGGTGTGGCACCAACGAGACCGTCAACACTAAATGTCCAGCAATCAGGGAACTCATTATTTAGCCGTTGCAGGAGTGCACTCACGTGAAGCGGAATATCTAGCTGCGCCACAATATCTCGAGCTAACACCACTTTGTCTAGTTCGCCATGGTTTATTCGAGCGACTGCTTGTTCAACACTTGCCTGCCATGCTTCAACAGATTGCGTTCCTGGCAACCAAGTGATTGATTCAACTGGTATTTGCTCGGGACGCAGGTTTTCAATTCTGGCAATTGTTTCGTCTAGGAGTTGATCCAATTTGTTTTGTTGCGCCACGACTGTAATTGTTGTTTTTTCATTTTCACGTCGTACACAAACTTCAGGCACAACCACAACCGAAAGACCTGGGTCAGATGCAAAAGCAAAAGATGCGAATGCCAGGGCATTTTCGCCCGAAGTTTCTTCGCACCAGTTATTCCACCAGCGCTGCGCACGGCTAAATCGTTCTGCTCCGGTGAATTCAGCGCGTTCAACGTTGCCCCAACCGACAATTCCAGTTTGATCATTCGCGGAACCACGCACCCAGGCGTGTCCTCCTGATGCCGGAAGTAGTTGCAGCAAGTTCGGAATATCAGAAATGGTGACAGTGCGCACGTGATAGCCAGAGTCAGGAGCCAATGCCAGCAATGTCATAACCCCTTTAGCGTAAAGCCAATACGTCGAGTGGGCATCTGGGTGGGGGCTGTTCCAGTTGCTCACTCATTTGTAATTAGTGACAGACTAGAGACATGTCCCGTGCTCACTTGAATAAAGATCCCGATGAAGTAGCTGCAATGTTTGATGCAGTGGCCAAGAAGTATGACGTGACAAACGACGTACTTTCATTTGGTCAGACTCGAACTTGGCGCAAAGCAGTTGTTGCTGCGATTGATCCGCAGCCAGGCGAGAAAATCCTAGATCTAGCGGCTGGCACCGGGACAAGTACTCAGCCGTTTTATTTAGCTGGCGCTGATCCAGTGGCTTGTGATTTCAGTGCCGGAATGATTGAAGTGGGCCGGGAGCGCTTTCCACATTTGAATTTTGTGCAGGGTGACGCCCTGGCTTTACCCTTTGCTAACAACACTTTTGACGCAGTAACCATCTCTTTTGGCCTTCGAAATGTGAACGATGTTGATTTGGCGCTGCGCGAGCTCTATCGGGTCACTAAACCAACGGGTCGGCTAGTAATTTGCGAATTCAGCTCGCCCACTTGGGCGCCAATGCGCAAGGTTTATTTGGAATATTTGATGAAAGCATTGCCAGGATTGGCTACTAAAGTCTCAAGCAACCCTGAAGCCTATGTTTATTTGGCTGACTCAATTCGTGCTTGGCCGAATCAGGCAGAATTGGCCGAGCAAATCATGAAGGCTGGTTGGCAGAACTGTGCTTGGCGAAACTTAACCGGTGGCATTGTGGCTTTACATCGCGCGACTAAGTCAGCCGAGTAATTTCCTGAGCAAGTTCTCCAGCTTCACCTGCTTACTATCCTGCATTGGTGCAGTAAGAGTGAGTTCGCTAAACTGAGATTCGACCTAGTGAAAAATTTCACAAACGCACAAAGTCGTGTTTTTGTCTGAACTTTTCCATCTCGATGCTGCTGTGATTAGCACAGCAAAAACGTGCGTAACGCGAACGCGAAAGAGGGTGCACCAAGTGGGACAAGGCGCTATTTACCTACCCATTCTGTTTTTAGGTCTATTGGCTTTTGGTTTTGCCGCATTTTCGGTAGCCATCGCCACGATTACTGGACCAAAACGGTACAACCGAGCAAAAGTTGAAGCTTACGAATGTGGTATTCAACCAACTCCGCAACCTGAAGGTGGCGGCCGGTTCCCAGTGAAGTACTACTTAACGGCAATGTTGTTCATTGTTTTTGATATTGAAATTGTTTTCCTTTACCCATGGGCTGTTACCTCAGACAAACTCGGTGTCTTTGGCCTTGGCGAAATGGTTTTATTTGTTGTCACAGTGTTAGCTGCGTACGCGTTTGTTTGGCGTCGCGGCGGCCTCGAGTGGGACTAGTTAGGTGCATGAGTAATGGGTCTTGAAGAGAAATTACCAAGTGGAGTTTTACTCACAACTGTCGAAGGACTAGCTGGCTATGCGCGCAAAAATTCTTTGTGGCCAGCAACCTTCGGACTAGCTTGTTGCGCGATCGAAATGATGGCATCAGGCGCAGGTCGTTACGACTTAGCTCGCTTTGGCATGGAAGTTTTTCGCGCCTCACCACGTCAAGCTGACTTGATGATTGTGGCTGGCCGCGTAAGCCAAAAAATGGCGCCAATCGTTCGTCAGATTTACGATCAAATGGCAGCGCCTAAATGGGTTTTGGCCATGGGAGCTTGCTCATCATCAGGCGGAATGTTCAATAACTACGCCATTATTCAGGGTGTAGATCACATTGTCCCTGTTGACATTTACCTACCAGGTTGTCCACCGCGACCAGAGATGCTCATTGATGCTTTGTTGAAATTGCACGATCAGATTTCGGATACAAAGCTTGGCTCAAATCGCAAGCGTCAACTTGAAGATCTTGAAAATGCCGCGCTTATTGCAACTCCAACTTCTGACCAGAGCGGACTAATGCGATGAGTGACGATGTAGTAAAAGCAGGTCTTCCTCTGCTTCAAGTAACCACCGTTCGTGAAGGCATGTTCGGTGCTAGCGGATCAGGCGATACTTCAGGTTTCGGCGGTTTAGTTTCTGTTGTTCCAGTGCCAGTTGCATCTGCGCAACCTTATGGAAGTTACTTTGACGAAATTTATGCCGAACTAGTTGCGGCGCTTCCAACCTTTAACTCATCAGCCGAAAAAGCAATCGAGAAAATTGTGATTGCACATGATGAGATGACAATTTATGTTCACCCATCTGAACTAGTCGCAGTTGCGCGTACGTTACGTGACGAACCAGGCCTTCGTTTTGAACTTTGTCTCGGAGTTAGTGGAGTGCACTATCCAAATCAAACTGGTGCTGAACTTCATGCGGTCTATCATTTCCGTTCCATCACACACAACCGTCGTGTTCGGCTAGAAGTTGTAGCTGCAGATTCGCATCCACACATTCCGTCCATCGTTTCGGTTTACCCAACCAACGACTGGCACGAGCGCGAAACTTTTGATTTCTTTGGCCTCATCTTCGATGGCCATCCACACCTAACTCGCATTCAAATGCCAGACGATTGGCAAGGACATCCACAGCGTAAGGATTACCCGCTTGGTGGCATTCCAGTTGAATACAAGGGCGCAACAGTGCCGGCTCCAGATGAGCGGAGGTCATACAACTAATGACTGATACATACGCAGGGTCATACGACACAACTGAAGGCCGCGTCTTCACTGTTATGGGTCAAGACTGGGACACCATCACTGGTAACAAAGCTGGCGAAACCGAACGCATTGTGGTCAATATGGGTCCTCAGCACCCATCAACCCATGGTGTACTTCGTTTGATTCTAGAAATTGAAGGCGAAACCGTAACCGAAGCTCGATGTGGCATCGGTTACTTGCACACTGGAATTGAAAAGAACATGGAGTACCGTCACTGGACTCAGGGTGTAACTTTTGTTACCCGCATGGACTACTTGAGCCCATTCTTCAACGAAACTGCATACTGCTTAGGGGTTGAGAAACTACTCGGTATTACCGATCAAATTCCTGAGCGCGCAAACGTAATTCGAGTAATGATGATGGAACTGAACCGAATTTCATCCCACCTTGTTGCCCTAGCAACTGGCGGTATGGAACTTGGCGCATTGACAGCCATGATTTTCGGTTTCCGCGAACGTGAATCAATTCTTGATCTCTTTGAACTGGTAACCGGCCTTCGCATGAACAGCGCATACATTCGCCCCGGCGGTGTTGCGCAAGATTTACCGGCTGGTGCTGAAGAAAAGATTCGCGAAACTATCAAATCATTGCCGCGTCGCTTCAAAGACACTTCAGACATGTTGGTAGACAACTCCATTTGGATGGGTCGTACCGCCGGTGTTGGCGTGCTTGATCTTGCTGGCTGTATGGCTATTGGTGCAACGGGTCCGATCCTGCGTGCCACTGGTTTGCCAGCAGATTTGCGTAAATCTGACCCTTACTGCGGTTACGAAAATTACGAATTCGATGTCATCACCAAAGACACTTCAGATGCCTATGGCCGTTTCTTAATTCGTTTGGAAGAAATGGAACAGTCACTAAACATCGTTGATCAGTGTCTAGATCGTTTGCAGCCGGGCCCAGTAATGGTTGAAGACAAAAAGATTGCTTGGCCAGCGCAACTTTCAATTGGTAGCGATGGTCAAGGAAACTCTCTTGATCACATTCGCCACATCATGGGTGAAAGTATGGAAGCGCTAATCCACCACTTCAAACTTGTTACTGAAGGTTTCAATGTGCCAGCCGGTCAGGCTTACGCAGCAGTTGAATCACCACGTGGCGAACTTGGCGTTCACGTTGTTTCAGATGGCGGAACTCGCCCGTACCGCGTGCATTACCGCGACCCATCATTTACAAACTTGCAGGCCACTGCAGCTATGTGCGAAGGCTCGCAGATAGCTGATGTGATTGCTGCTGTTGCTTCAATCGACCCTGTCATGGGGGGAGTGGATCGCTAAATGTCATTAACAGAAGACACTCGAATCAAAGCTCGCGAAATCATTGCGCGCTATCCACATGCACGTTCAGCATTGTTGCCGATGCTGCACTTGGTGCAGGCTGAAGAAGGTTATGTAAGTGCTGATGGCATCGCGCTTTGTGCCGAAGAACTCGCGCTAACTACCGCTGAAGTTTCCGCCGTCGCAACTTTCTACACGATGTACCACAAGAAGCCAGTTGGCGAATATCACATTGGTGTTTGTATTAACCCAGGTTGTGGCATTCTCGGTGGCGATGCAATCTGGTCAACACTTTGCAGCCGTCTTGGTATCAGCAACGACGAAGTAACTGAAGATGGCAAGATTTCGCTCGAGCGCATTGAATGCCAGGCTGCTTGCACACACGCGCCAGTTATGACTGCTAACTGGGAATTCCTAGACAATATGACGCCAGAATCAGCGGTGGACGTTGTTGAGAAACTACGTTCAGGTCAAGAAGTTCACAGTACTCGCGGACCAAAAATTCCAACTTTCAAAGAGAACGAATTAGTTCTTGCCGGATTTGATGACGGCTTAGCTGGTGAAGGCGTACAAGCTGACGAGTACATGCTCGCTGGTTTGAATCGTGCTAAAGAATTAGGCCAGAGTGCGCCGGAGGTAAAGGCATGACATTAACTCCAGTTTTATCCGCACATTGGGATGATGCAGATTCATACACAATTTCGGGTTACATGCGTCATGGTGGCTACACCGCATTCAAAAAAGCATTAACTACCGATCCTGACGAAATCATTTCGTTAGTTAAAGACTCAGGTTTACGTGGTCGTGGTGGCGCAGGCTTCCCAACTGGTTTGAAGTGGAGCTTCGTTCCCCAAAACGATGGCAAGCCACATTACTTAGTCATTAACGCAGACGAGTCTGAGCCAGGCGCGTGTAAAGACATTCCATTAATGATGGCTAACCCGCATTCATTAATTGAAGGCATCATCATCTCGGCGTTTGCGATGCGGGCAAACCATGCGTTCATCTACATCCGTGGCGAAGTTCCACATGTATTCCGCCGAGTTAACGCTGCAATTCGTGAGGCTTACACCGCCGGTTACCTTGGCAAAAACATTATGGGTTCAGGATTTGATCTTGAAGTTGTATTGCATGCTGGTGCCGGTGCATACATTTGTGGTGAAGAGACAGCGCTCCTTGATTCACTCGAAGGCCGTCGCGGACAACCACGTTTGAAGCCACCATTTCCTGCGGTTGCTGGCCTTTATGCGGCGCCTTCTTGCGTGAACAATGTTGAGACAATCGCAAACATCCCATACATCTTTAACAATGGTGTCGATTGGTTCAAGTCATTTGGTACCGAAAAATCACCAGGTTTCAAGTTGTTCGCCGTCTCTGGCCATGTGAACCGGCCAGGTATTTACGAAGCTCCGCTCGGAATCACAATGCGTGAACTTCTAGAGCATGCGGGTGGCGTTCGTGATGGCCACAGCGT
>CANBWF010000061.1 GCA_947373075.1 Actinomycetota bacterium
AGTTGATGTAGTGCTTTCAAATCCGCCGTACATTCCAGATGAAATGATTCCGCGTGATCCTGAAGTCCGCGAACACGACCCACATCTTGCCCTATTCGGTGGCCCAGATGGTCTTGATGTTCCAACAAGAGTTGCAGCTACCGCAGCCATGCTGTTAAAGGATGGCGGAGTTTTTGCGATGGAACACGCTGATGTGCAAGGCGAAGGCGATTCTGGATTGCCTGCGGTACTTCGCGCAATGACCGATGAACATGGCAACAGTGTTTGGCAAGACATTGTTGATCACAACGATTACAACGGGTTGCCTCGTTTTACTTCAGCAATTCGCGCCGAGCGCACAAGCGAAGTGCAAGGATAGAAACCATGTCGCAGATTTTCGATTTAACTAATGCGTCAACTGACGAGGAATTAGAAGCGGCAGTTAGTGCAGCAGCAACGGCAGTTGGCAATGGTGGGTTAGTTGTAATTCCAACCGATACAAGTTACGCATTGATCTGCGATGCATTTAATCCCGAAGCAGTTGCTTTGTTGCGCAAAGCAAAATCACAAGATCAAAGTGTCACAATTCCAGTTGGCGCTGGCAATCGCGCCACAATCGATGGCATCGCAAGTTTTTCGGAACTCGCTAATGATTTAGTGTCAGCGTTTTGGCCAGGCCCACTCACCGTAATTACACAAAGTCAGCCAAGTGTTTTATTGGCAGTTAAAGATGACGATGCCGCTTTGCCTGTTCGGATTCCGAATCATCCAATTGCGTTAGCAGTATTGAATGCAATTGGACCAGTGGCGATGACTGGTGCACAAATTTCTGGAGCAGAACCTGTACTAACCGTCGAACAAGCGAAAGCTGCAATTGGCGATGCTGCGACTATCTATATAGACGGCGGTCAACTGGGTGGATCTCAATCGAGTGTGGTCGTGGCAACGGGCGATAATCTGCGCTTGGTCCGAGGGGGAGCGCTCGCGCTGGAGCAACTGCGAGCAGTAGTTCCAACTGTTATTGATGCCACCGCATCTAACAAAAACTGATTTATTGTGTGACGAAAGTCATCTCAGATGCCACCAAACACACCGAATTGTCTACCCCTAGACTTATGTTGAACAACTCCCACACCTGAGGTGAATAATGAGCGATATTTTCTACGGTTCCGATTTCAGCGAATTACAAAGTACTGATCCAGAGATTGCGAAAGTACTTCTTGATGAACTTGATCGCCTACGTGGGGGATTGCAACTAATTGCAAGTGAAAACTTCTCATCACCTGCTGTGCTTACGGCACTTGGTTCAACTCTGAGCAATAAATATGCTGAAGGTTACCCAGACAAGCGTTACTACGGTGGCTGTGAAGTTGTTGACATCGCCGAGAAGTTGGGCATTGAACGTGCGAAAGAACTATTCGGCGCAGACCACGCAAACTTGCAGCCACATTCAGGTGCAAGCGCGAACATCGCTGTTTATGGTGCATTTCTTCAGCCAGGCGACACTGTTTTAGCAATGAGTTTGCCGCATGGTGGTCACTTAACTCACGGCGCAAATGTTTCGTTCAGTGGCAAGTGGTTCAACGCTGTGCATTACGGCGTAGCTGAAGGTACTGAAGACATTGACTACGACCAGGTTCGCACACTAGCTCGTGAGCACAAGCCAAAGATGATTATCTGTGGCGGTTCTGCAATTCCTCGTCTGATTAACTTTGCTGCATTCCGCGAAATCGCTGATGAAGTTGGCGCAATCTTGATGGTTGACGCAGCACACTTCATCGGTTTGGTTGCTGGTAAAGCAATTCCATCGCCAGTTCCTTATGCAGACGTAGTTACCTTCACTACTCACAAAGTTTTGCGTGGTCCTCGTGGTGGAATGATTTTGTGTAAGGCAGAACATGCAGCTGCAATTGATAAAGCTGTTTTCCCAATGATGCAAGGCGGCCCAATGATGCATGCCGTTGCTGCTAAAGCTGTCGTCTTGAAAGAGTGTGCAACTGCTGAGTACCAGCAGTATGCAAAAGATGTAATCGCAAACGCGCAGGCATTGGCTGCCGGTCTAGTCGAAGAGGGTATGCGTCCGGTAACAGGCGGAACTGATACTCACCTTGCACTTCTTGACCTTCAGGGTATTAACGTGACTGGTAAAGATGCCGAAGCACGATGCAGCGCATCAGGTATTACCTTGAACAAGAACGCTATTCCATACGATCCAGCACCACCAAGTGTTGCAAGTGGAATTCGTGTGGGCACACCAGCTACAACTACTCAGGGCATGGGTCTTGAACAGATGAAACAAATCGCATCCTTAATCGGTCGCGCAGTTAAGAGTGATTCAGCGGTTGTGCATGCACAAGTGAAAGCTGATGTCTTCGAACTTGTCAGCGCGTTCCCTGCTTACCCACGCCCATAACTCATGCGCGAATATCTACTGTGCCTACTGGCGGCTGCAGCGGTGACATATTTATTGACACCGCTTGTTCGCGCTATGGCCATTAGATATGGCGCGATGGCAATCGCTCGCGACCGTGATGTGCATCTATTGCCGACACCTCGGTGGGGCGGCCTCGCTATGGCTGGCGGTTTCATCGTTGCGGTAATTTTGGCCAGCAACTTGCCTTTGATGAGCACGATTTTTCAAGACAGCAAACAAATAACCGCATTGCTATTGAGCGCTGGCATCATTGTCGTTCTTGGTTTGCTTGATGATCGATTCGGGCTTGATGCACCAACAAAACTGGTTGGTCAGATTTTGGCCGCTGCAGTTCTCGCGCTTAAAGGCGTGACCATGGTGTGGATTCCGGTTAAAGGCATTTTCATTCTGGATCCATCAACATCGGTGCTTGCCACTGTTCTTGTCGTGCTCGTCAGTATTAATGCTGTGAACATGGTTGATGGTCTTGATGGCCTGGCGGCAAGTATCGGCGGAATTGGCGCGGCAGCGTTCTTTGCATACTCGTACTTCTTGAGTGTTCAAAACGGATATCAACGTGCAACTTTGGCTACTTTGGTTTCAGCTGCACTGGTTGGTATGTGTATTGGTTTCTTGCCGCACAACTGGTTCCGTGCTCGCATCTTCATGGGCGACACTGGCTCGATGCTTATTGGTTTGTTTATGGCAGCCTCTAGCATCATGCTCACTGGTCAAGTTGATCCAGCAGGGCTAACTGGAGGAGTGCTACTTCCAGCGTTCTTGCCGATTGTGCTTCCATTAATTATTTTGTCGGTTCCGTTGGTTGACCTTTCATTGGCAATTATTCGCCGCACTCGAAAAGGTCGCTCGCCATTCGCCCCAGACAAAGAGCACCTGCATCACCGACTTCTAGATTTAGGACATGGTCAGCAGCGCGCCGTTTTGATCATGTCTGCATTTACCGCGGTTGTGGCATTCGGCGCGGTTAGCTTGGCTTTCGTTCCGTTTTGGGCGACAGGGCTCGGGGTGTCCTTTGGCATTTTCGCCCTTTTTGTTTGGGTGCTTAATCCATCCGATGGGGCAAAAGCCCTGGATTCATCAACAACTCTCTAAATTATTTGTGGCAGACTGTGAGTCATGACCAAGCATTCAAGTGACCTAAGTTCCTCAAGCCTGCAGCTCATTCGTAAGGCTGCCATTCCAACTGTTGTGGCAGCGATCCTCGCAGTTGTCGTTGGAGGCATTGCTAAAGGTTCAGCCGGAGCTATCGGTGCGCTAATTGGTGGCGCAATAGTTGTAGTTTTCTTCACAATTGGTCAGGTTGTGCTGAACAACGTAATTAAGAACAATCCATCAATGGCTATGAGTGTGGCGATGTTGATGTACTTGGTAAAAGTCGCAGTGTTATTTGGCCTGATGTTGGCATTTAAGCACACGACAGTCTTTGATACCAAGGTTTTTGCGTCTACTATTTTGCTTTGCACATTGGTGTGGACTGCGGCCGAAATGTGGGCTTTCAGCACTGGAAAAGTGCTTTATGTTGAACCCGGTTCTGGCCCAGAAATTGTGCCTCCGGTCACAGAAAAAGACAAGTTGTTCTAACCGCTAAATCTCGTCGTTAGTCGGGTAGGGGTGAGTTCGCGCACCTATCTGATTCCTGCTAATGTGAGGGTGCAATGAAGGCTCGCGACACAGATTTCCCCATCAGTGACGCAGACCGGTCCACTTCAGACATGGCATGGCGATCAGTTAGTTATCTAACCGCCGGAATCTTGTTTTACGGCGGTATCGGGTGGCTACTCGGACAATACTTCGGGCATAAGTCAGCTTTTATTGCCGCAGGTGTGATTATCGGAATCGTACTCGCGCTTTATCTCACATACGCACGCGTTTCGTTCATGGAACGAGATACCACTACGAGTGACCTAAGGAAGCCGCCGCAATGAACCTTGCGACCATCGCGACTGAAGATGCATGCCACCTGAACTCAGGTTGCGGTTTTCCAGCACCTAATGCCGAAATCTTTTTCCTAGAGCCGTACAGTCTTACTCTTTTTGGTCATCACCTTTTGATCAGCAAATCAATCATTCTTGCTCTTCTTGTTGCACTGATTGTTATCACATTCTTCGTTGCAGTATCTCGTTCATCAAAACTTGTACCAAGCAAACTGCAGTCAATCGGTGAACAGGCTTACCTATTCATTCGCGATCAGATTGCCCGTGAAGTAATTGGTAAAGAGGGCGACAAGTTCGTCCCATTCTTAGGCTCTTTATTCTTCTTCATCTGGATTTGTAACCTCATGGGTGTTGTTCCTGGCGCACAGTTCCCAGTTATGAGTAGCTTGGCTTTCCCAGTTGCACTTACTTTGATGGTGTACATCACTTATGTGTACCTAGGTATGAAGCATCAGGGACCAATCAAGTTCTTCACTAACGCCGCGTTCCCACCGGGTGTGCCAAAAGCAATGTACGTTTTGCTTACCCCACTTGAATTGCTCGGACTTCTTGTTACCCGTCCAGTGACTCAGGCGATTCGTTTGTTTGCAAACATGTTCGCGGGCCACTTGCTTATCACCACATTCACAGTTGGTGCTTACTATTTGCTTTCGCCATCAATCATTGGCGCACTAGGTTCAGCTACATCATTTGGTGTAACTGTCGTTCTGACTGGCTTTGAGATGTTCATCCAAGGTCTGCAGGCATTCATCTTCACGTTGCTAACAGCCGTCTACATCGGTGGCTCGCTGCACGCGGAACACTAAAACGCAAGAAAAATAACTGAATAGATAACAAAAACCTGAGTAGGTGGAACTGCCACTTACTCTCGACAGAAGGAATAAGTTATGTCAATCCTCGCAGAGGTAACAGGCTCATTAGGTTCAATCGGTTACGGCCTTGCCGCGATTGGTCCTGGTATTGGTATCGGAATCATCTTCGGTCAGGGTGTACAGGCTATTGCCCGTCAGCCAGAGGCCTACGGTGTAATCCGTCAGAACATGATCTTGGGCTTCGCGCTTGCTGAAGCTCTTGCTCTAATCGGCTTCGTTGTTCCATTCGTCTTCGGTGCTTAGTTAACTAAGGACATTTTGTGACAACCTTCTTACTTGCCAGTGCTGAGAAACACGACGTAAATATTCTTCGTGTTCCTCTCGATGAATTATTCATCGGCACAGTGGCATTCCTACTTGTATTTTTTGCACTCGCGAAATTTGCATTCCCTCGTATCAGCAAAACTCTTGACGAGCGTGCTGATGCTATTGAGGGCGGCATCAAGCGTGCGCAAGATTCACAGGATGAAGCCACTGCACTACTTGAGTCTTACAAAGCACAGCTTGCGGATGCCCGCACTGAAGCTGCTGCTATTCGTAATCAGGCTCAAGCAGAAAAGGCAACAATTATTGAACAAGCAAAGAGTGAAGCTGCTACTGCGGCTGCCGCAGTTACTGAACGTGCTTCAGCTTCAATTGAAGCTGAGCGTGCACAGGCTGTTGCTTCACTTCGCCGTGATGTTAGCGATTTAGCACTTACCTTGGCCGGCAAAGTCGTAGGGGAAACCTTGCAGGACGATGCCAAAGCTCGGGCAACTGTTGATCGTTTCATTGCTGAACTAGAGGCACAGGCGGCTAAGTAAATGATTGGTGCATCACGCGAAAGTTTGACTACCGTGCAGGAGTCATTGCGCTCCAGTGCAGGGCAGGGCGATCTGTCCGCCTTGTCTAGTCAACTTCTTGCTGTCGCTCGAGTTGTAGCAGGTGAAAAATCACTTCGCCTTATGTTGGCCGATAGTGGTCAGCCTGTTTCTGCTCGTACCTCTTTGATTGCTGACGTACTAGGCACACAGATAGCGGATAACACCAAGAGTGTTGTTGCTTCTGTAGTGAGCCAACGTTGGTCGTCAGATAGCGACTTAATTGATGCCCTTGAAATTCTTGGTGCAAAGGCCGCCTTTATGGCAGCTGATGCAGCGAATTCTCTTGATCAAGCGGAAAGCGATATCTTCCACTTTGGCCGCGCAGTTGATGCTTCTGCTGAATTGCAGATGGCACTCACTGATCCTTCGTTAACACCAGCTGTCAAAGCCGGAATTGTTAACGAATTGCTGCGGGGCAAAGTTCAGGAACAAACCGCACAGGTAATCGCTTATTTTGCGAGTAACTTACGTGGTCGCCGCGTGGATGCTGTAGTTGACTTACTCAGCGAACTAGCCGCGGCGCAGCGTAACCAGGTTGTTGCAGAAGTTAGCAGTGTCGTGGCTCTAGATGAGTCACAAATCACTCGCCTTGCTAATGCACTTACCAAGCTGACTGGCAAACAGGTCAGCATCAATGTCGCTATTGACCCAACAGTCATCGGCGGCATCTCAATCAAAATTGGCCAAGACGTCATTGACGGCTCGGTTGCAACACGCTTAGAAAGTGCCCGCAGGTCACTGCAGGCATAACCACAAAGAAAAGAAAGCAGGACACCATGACGGAACTGTCCATCCGGCCAGAAGAAATCCGCGATGCGATTGCTCGTAATGTCGAGGCATTTGCACCAGGAACTTCACGTGAAGAAGTCGGCCATGTTGTAGAAACAGGCGACGGCATTGCTCGCGTTGAAGGCTTGCATTCAGCAATGACCAACGAATTGCTTGAGTTCGAAGGCGGCCTACTCGGCTTGGCTTTGAACCTTGACGTTCGTGAAATCGGTTGCGTGCTCCTTGGTGACGGTTCAAAGATCGCTGAAGGTCAGAGCGTAAAGCGCACTGGCGAGATTCTTTCAGTTCCTGTAGGCGATGGCTACCTAGGTCGCGTTGTTGACCCACTTGGTAACCCAATCGATGGCAAGGGCCCGATTGTTGCCGAAGGTCGTCGTGCTCTTGAACTTCAGGCACCAACAGTTGTTGAGCGCCAGCCGGTTAAAGAACCAATGTTGACTGGTCTAAAAGCTATTGACGCCATGACCGCTATCGGACGTGGACAGCGTCAGCTAATCATCGGTGACCGTCAGACCGGTAAGACTGCTGTTGCTATCGACACCATCTTGAACCAGAAAGAAAACTGGGAGAGTGGCGATCCGAAGAAGCAGGTTAAGTGCATCTATGTTGCTATTGGCCAGAAGGGTTCAACAATCGCCGCTGTTAAGGGCGCTCTTGAAGAATTCGGCGCGATGGAATACACCACAATCGTGGCTTCACCGGCATCCGACCCTGCAGGCTTCAAGTACCTAGCGCCTTACACCGGTTCAGCAATCGGTCAGCACTGGATGTACAACGGCCAGCATGTATTGATCATTTTTGATGATCTTTCAAAGCAGGCTGAGGCTTACCGCGCGGTATCACTACTTCTTCGTCGTCCGCCAGGTCGTGAAGCGTACCCAGGTGACGTTTTCTACTTACACTCACGTTTGCTTGAGCGTTGTGCGAAGCTCTCGGATGAACTTGGTGCTGGTTCAATGACTGGCCTGCCAATCATTGAAACCAAAGCGAACGA
>CANBWF010000062.1 GCA_947373075.1 Actinomycetota bacterium
ATCTGAATTTACTTTTGGTGCACCGATTGCCAAATCCGGTTGGGTCTGCAAACTAGCAGTTCCGGCTTGCCCACTAAACGCCATTAGGTTGCGGGCATACAGTCGAAAGACGACACCGCACCAAGTATCAAAACTGGCTGCGGGATCAAAAGAGTCGCAAAGGCGAGATGAGCCCAAAACTAAGTTGCCGCCGTCTTGTTCGACTTTGCCGACCGCGCGTTCTAACCCTGCATTTTCTTTAGGACCCACAGTGCTTGTTGGGATTGAACCAGCCAGTAGCGCAATGCCAATACCCACCACGGCCGCAACGCCGAGGCTACGAGGTGATGGGATTGTTAACTTCACGAATTGTGTGTCTTTGCTTTCGCTCGAGCCCGATCACGGTCAGTCTTTGTCAAGAGGACTTTACGGATGCGCACGAAACTAGGAGTTACTTCAACACATTCATCTTCACGACAGAATTCAAGTGCTTGTTCCAGGCTTAACTGCTTAGCTGGAATTAAACGCTCGAGTTCGTCACCAGTTGCCGAACGAACGTTCGTAAGTTTCTTTTCGCGGACAACATTGACGTCCATGTCTTCAGAGCGAGCATTCTCGCCAATAATCATGCCTTCATAAACTTCAGTGGTTGGCGTAACAAAAAGTGTTCCGCGTTCCTGAATACCAAAACACGCATAGGCAGTAACTGCGCCACGACGGTCAGATACCAAAGAGCCGTTTGGCCGAGTGCGCAAGGCACCAAACCATGGCTCGTACTTTTCGAAAACATGGTGGAGTAATCCGGTGCCGCGAGTTTCTGTCAAGAATTCGGTACGGAAACCAATGAGACCGCGAGCTGGGACGAGATATTCCATCCGAACCCATCCGGTGCCGTGGTTAACCATTTGCTCAAGACGGCCTTTACGAAGACCAAGTAACTGCGTAACCACACCTACATAATCTTCAGGCACATCAATCGTCAGACGTTCCACTGGTTCGTGACGCTTGCCATCAATTTCACGGGTAACAACCTGTGGCTTACCCACAGTGAGTTCGTACTTTTCGCGACGCATTAACTCAACAAGAACAGCAAGTTGCAATTCACCACGACCCTGAACTTCCCAGGTATCAGGTCGTTCAGTATCTAATACGCGCAAGGACACATTGCCAATAAGTTCAGCGTCTAGTCGGGTTTTCAGTAAACGGGCTGTCACTTTGCTACCGGTTTCACCAGCAAGCGGCGAGGTATTGATACCGATAGTCATCGAGATTGACGGTTCGTCAACTGTAATGATTGGCAGTGCAATTGGGTTATCAGGATCGGCCAAAGTTTCGCCAATCGTGATGTTCTCCATACCAGCAACCGCGATGATGTCACCAGGGCCAGCAGAATCAGCAGAAACACGAGTCAGCGCCTCAGTCATCAACAGCTCGACAACTTTTACGCGCTCAATAGAGCCATCAGATTTACACCAAGCAACTTGCTGACCTTTTTTGATTGTTCCGTTGCGCACGCGGCAAAGAGCCAAGCGACCAAGGTATGGAGATGAATCAAGGTTTGTTACATGCGCCTGCAGTGGAGCCTCTGGATCGTAAACCGGAGCTGGAACGGTTTCGATCAAGGTGCGAAACAGCGGTTCTAGATCTTCTTCATCTGGCATTCCACCATCAACTGGACGGGTTAAGGATGCACGACCCGCTTTTGCAGATGCATAAACAATTGGAAAGTTAATCTGCTCTTCAGTTGCATCAAGGTCAAAAAACAATTCGTATGTCTCGTTGACAACTTCTTCAATACGCGCATCACTGCGGTCAACTTTATTGATCACAAGTACTACTGGAAGTTTCTTTGCCAACGCTTTACGCAATACGAAACGGGTTTGCGGAAGCGGACCTTCGCTGGCATCAACTAAAAGCAGCACGCCATCAACCATCTCTAAACCACGCTCAACTTCGCCACCGAAGTCAGCGTGTCCAGGGGTATCAATGATGTTCAAGGTTGCGCCATCAGGAGAAGCAGGGCCGATGTATCGCACAGCGGTATTTTTGGCCAAGATGGTGATGCCTTTTTCCCGCTCTAGATCCATGGAATCCATCACGCGATCATTAACATCCTGATGAGCGGAAAACGCGCCTGATTGCCAAAGCATGGCATCAACAAGAGTGGTTTTTCCGTGGTCAACGTGAGCGATGATGGCTACATTACGAAGGTCTGAGCGAGAAACTAATTGGGTCACCGTCCAAAGTCTAATTCATTTATGCCAATCCAATAACCACAGGGAATTTGGCCAGTAAACACTAATTAGCGTGCCATTATGCGCCAGCAGTGAAGAATCGTTCCCGAATGAAATCTTTTTGGACGCTCGTGCCCAAAATGAAATCGCACTCGCCAATGATGGTAAATCCCCATTTTTCATAAAATCGGTTTGCTCGTTTGTTTTGTTGATTCACATTTAGCCAAAGCCCGGACCAGCCGAGTTCATGTACCAGTTCAAAACAGCGCTGCATCAATTTTTGGGCTATGCCCTGTCCGTGCTGAGTTGGACTTACATAGAACTTGCTTAATTCAACGGTGTCAGTAACAGAGGTCAGCACTTCAGTCACGCTCTCAATACTGGTTTCCGCAAAAATCAAAATTGCGAAACCCAACAAATTTGATCCGTCGCAAGCGACTATGACTGTGGTTTTGTCGTTAGCAATGTAGCTTTTGAAATTTTCCGATGAACACTTGTTAGCTAAGTGAACATCGATGTCATCTTTTGCGGTTTCTGGCGGGCAAGCAAGCGGAAATGCTTGCGCAATAAGTTGCTGCATAGCGATGGCGTCACTCATGGCAGCATGCCGAATCATGGTATTCACAGCATCAGGTATACCAAGAAATCTCAGACATTAAATCGAAATTCGACAACATCTCCGTCCGCCATGACATATTCTTTGCCTTCCATACGAACTTTGCCCTTAGATTTGGCCTCTGCAACGGATCCGGCCTCAACTAAATCGGCGAATCCAACGATTTCTGCCTTAATGAATCCCTTTTGGAAATCGGTATGAATTACGCCCGCGGCTTCTGGCGCAGTTGCTCCACGCCGAATTGTCCAAGCACGTGCTTCCTTAGGACCAGCCGTTAAATAAGTTTGCAGACCCAGAGTGTCGAAGCCCACCCGTGAAAGCACCGAGATACCACTTTCGTTTTGACCAACCGTTTGCAGCAACTCGAGTGCCTCAACTTCATCAAGTTCAGTTAAGTCGGCTTCAAGTTTTGCATTCAAGAAAACTGCTTCAGCCGGAGCAATCAATGCAGAAAGCGATGTCTTCAATGCATCATCTAGCATCTCTTCATCATCCAAGTTGAAGACATACAAGAATGGTTTTGCTGTTAACAAGAAAAGTTCGCGAATAGGCGCAGCATCCATACCAGAAGCAAATACAGTCTGACCAGAATTCAATATCTCACTTGCTTGCTCTGCTGCTTCAAGAACTGCAGCCCGACTCTTATCTTGCTTTGCTTCTTTAGTCAGACGAGGAATGGCCTTTTCCAAAGTTTGCATGTCAGCGAGAATTAGCTCCGTATTAATAGTCTCGATGTCATCGACCGGCGAAACTTTGCCATCAACATGTACAACATCTGGATCAGAGAACGCGCGAATAACCTGACAAATTGCATCTGACTCACGGATATTCGCTAGGAACTTATTTCCTAAGCCTTCACCTTCGCTGGCTCCGCGCACGATGCCGGCGATATCAACGAAAGTCACGGTGGCTGGCAAGATTTCTTGCGAACTGAAAATTTCAGCCAAAACTTTCAATCGACCATCAGGAACGGCCACTACCCCAGTGTTGGGTTCAATTGTCGCAAACGGGTAGTTGGCAGCCAACACATTATTGCGCGTAAGAGCGTTAAATAATGTTGATTTTCCAACGTTTGGTAAGCCGACGATGCCAATTGTTAATGCCATAGCCACAAGCGTACCTGTGCGCTGGCTTATGTTGGCCTTGCACTATCTATCTCGGCTAGGCACTAGCGTATGAGTATGGCAAGCGAACAAGTAACTGCAACAGATCGTCCGACTTCAGGCGATGGTCTTAAATACATCCAGGTAATTGGCCTTTGCGTAATCATTGTTGCCGTTGCAATGTCTTGCAACATCGCCTTTAATCACAGAATCGGAATTGTTGCTGACTTGGGTCTGGTAATTGCGACAGTTGTGGTCTCGTTTAGAGTTCGTTCCGCCGATTTTGTTGCAACATTTTGGGCTCCCGCAATTTCCTGGTTTATCGCAGTAATAACCGTTGGGCAGTTCGCTACAAATAATGGCGGCTCATGGAAAGTGCAGCAAGTATTTCTGCTGGTTTACGGATTAGGTTCGCATTTTTTGTGGATACTAGGCACGACAGTGTTAGCTGTAGTTATCCACTATTTCCGCGGTCGTACTGCTTAGTTTTTTGCAGCTTTCATATCGCGACGAAGTTCAGGTGGCAAGGCAAACAATAAATGTTCGTCTGCTGTTGTCACTTCTTCAATTTCTCCGAAGCCACGCTGTGCTAACCAAGCAAGAACATCGTCCACAAGTAGTTCGGGAACTGATGCCCCGCTAGTTAACCCAACCGTACCGATTCCTTCAAGCCACTGCTCATCAATTTCGCTAGCGAAGTCAATGCGATAAGCAAACTTACTTCCGCTTTCTAACGCAACGTCAACTAGTCGCACAGTGTTTGATGAATTTGCTGAACCAACAACAAGCATCAACTCACAGCGTGAGGCGATTTCTTTAACTGCCCACTGACGGTTTTGTGTCGCATAACAAATATCGTCACTTGGTGGATCTATTAATTGTGGAAAACGCTCACGCAATTTAGCGACAGCAGTCAAAGTTTCATCTACTGAAAGTGTGGTTTGCGAAAGCCAAGCTACTGGTCGGTCTGGGTCTACTTGAACTGATTCAACTTGTTCCAACCCATCAACCAACGTGATGTTGCCGAGTGCTTCCCCCATTGTGCCTTCAACTTCTTCGTGACCTTCATGGCCAATCAAAAGAATCTGATAATCGTCACTCGCAAAGCGTCGGGCTTCAGCATGCACTTTAGTAACAAGCGGACAAGTAGCATCAATAGTTTTTAGATTTCGACTCTGCGCCTCATCATGGACACTCGGGGCAACTCCGTGTGCACTGAAGACAACTGTGGCGCCTTCAGGAATTTCATCAGTTTCATCGACAAAAATTGCGCCACGTTCTTCAAGTGCTTTTACAACATGCTTGTTGTGCACAATCTGTTTACGCACATAAATCGGCGCTCCATACAGTTCTAGGGCATGTTTCACTGTCTCGACTGCTCGGTCAACACCAGCACAGTATCCACGAGGTTTTGCTAATAAAACTTTTCCACTCACTCCTCTATCGTAAGCCACGCCCTAATGTCGCGCTCGCACGGCAGAATAGAACCTGTGAGTGTTGTAGATCCTGTTCTGCCTGGCAAGGGCCCCGATACCCCAGTTCCGGTGTCTGGACTTAGTCAGATGATGGGCGACTACATTGCACGACTGGGCTCAGTCTGGGTTGAAGGCCAAGTCGCTGAAATCAACATGCGTGGCGGGCTTTCCTTCGTGGGATTACGCGACATTGACAGCGATTCAACGATCAAACTTTTTACTTGGGAACGTTCTACCCTTCAAGTGACTCCGGCAATTGAACAAGGTTCACGGGTGATTGCTCAAGTAAGAGCTGAATGGTGGCGCAATAAGGGCACCTTGCAATTTAAAGTCCTGCAAATTCGTGTGGTCGGCTTGGGTGAACTTATGGCTCGACTCGAAGCGCTGCGCGATACTTTGGCAGCCGAAGGTCTGTTCGCCCCGGAACGCAAGAAACCGATTCCATTTTTACCACGTCGTATTGGTTTGGTTTGCGGAAAGAATAGCGATGCCAAACATGATGTTATTGAAAATGCTCGGCGTCGCTGGCCTGATGCCGAGTTTGAAGTTCGTGAAGTCAAAGTGCAAGGTGCTACGGCTGTTCGCGAAGTCAGTGACGCGGTAAATGAACTTGATGCAATCGATGATATCGATGTGATTGTGGTTGCTCGTGGTGGCGGAAGTTTTGAAGACTTGCTGCCGTTTAGTGATGAATCCTTGATTCGGACAATCTCAAATGCACAAACACCAATCGTGGTTGCAATCGGACATGAGGAAGATCGACCACTAGTGGATTATGTCGCCGACTATCGCGCCTCTACTCCGACTGATGCGGCAAACAAGATTGTTCCAGATGTCCTTGAAGAACTCACCTACATCAATGCATTGCGCAGTCAGTCCTATGCTCTGGTAACGACAACGATTGCCCGGCATGGGCAGGAATTAGCGACCTTGCGGGCAAAACCAGCACTGGCTAATCCGAGTGCGCTCATCGATCAGCGACTTAGTGCCAACTCATCGCTTCGTGAGCAATTGCATTCCAAGGTCACAACTCGCATCCAACTTGGCGGTGCGGAAATTCGTGGGATTCAAGCGACCCTTCGAGCACTATCCCCGCAAGGAACGCTAGAGCGTGGTTACGCGATTGTGCGGGATTTAAATCAAAATGTCATTAAGTCCGTTGGCCAAGTTAAGCCCAACGAAGTAATGAAAATCCGGCTTTCAGATGGCGAAATTACCGTAACCATTAACGACTCGAAATAGTCGTTAATTGATTTAAGATTTGTTACTGATTATCAGGATCAGTTTGTGGGCGAAGCGCAACTAAACGCTCGCGAGCACTTGCTAAGTGCTTCTCGCATACAGCAGCTAATTTCTCGCCCTGTTCCCACAGTGTGACCATGTCATCAAGTGGTAATTCTTTATTTTCGATTTGCGCAACAACATCATCGAGTTGTGCCTTCGCCTGCTCGTAGGACAAGTTTGAGAAATCTTCAGCCATAGTCACATCGTAGTGTGCTTCGGTGTCACGAACCTTTAGTAACTGGGACCAATCCCGCAACAAATTTAGCTAACTCAGCAAAAGGCGCAGTACCTGAAACAAAAGCAGTGCTTGTCCCAAACGAGTGATACAAAACTCGGGAAAGTGGCTTCTTTTGAGCACACATCTGCCAAATTTCACCAGCGATTTTCATCTGACCAGAACAGGTTCCATTATTTGACGTTGCAACAAGAATTTCCTTTTGATTGCCATCGCTTTGCCACAGGGAAAGGTAATCGCCTACTGCTGTTTTGTAGCCCAAGTACCATCGGCTGGCACCTGGCTTGCCATAACTTTCCGCCTCAAAACGAGCCTGCGTCAGTTGGTACCCAGTTGGAGTTCCGCCAGATGTATTTCCAGGAATCAGAATTGGCCAAGAACCCTGTCCTAAAGCAATGGACTGTGCTTGCGCGAAATTGGCCGATGGCATTTTCTGGGCATGTGAGCGATAAGTAATGCCCATAATTATTAGAACTGTAAGCAAAACAGCGCCCATGCTAAAAATCATGTCGCGCGCTGTTTCACGACCGCGTTTCTTTGCCATGTACTTATCTTGCCCTGTTTAGTTAGGGTTTGCGTGGCCGGATACATCGGCAGAGATAACTATTGCGCTGCATCAGGCGTAGGCTGGAGCCATGGTCGAATTTCGATACGCGGATATGTTGTCCAACGACACGCCTGCTCCTGAATTTCGACTAATAACTGCTGAGGGGATCACGACCGAAACCTTAGGAGATCGCACATTTTTATCGATTTCTCCAGAGACGCTGCAAAAAGTTGCCTACGAAGCAATTCACGACATTTCGCACTATCTGCGCACTAGCCACTTGGAACAGCTTCGAGCAATTATTGATGACTCGAGTGCTTCAAGTAACGATCGTTTTGTGGCATTAGACCT
>CANBWF010000063.1 GCA_947373075.1 Actinomycetota bacterium
GCAACAGCGTTCTTAGGGTTCAAGTCGTCCAGGTTCTTAGTGTGCTTTGCGATGCGGTCAGCCAAGCCCAACACAATACCCATCACAATCAAAGCAACCGCGACGATCCACAAGTTGCGTGCAGTGGTTTCTATATGGTCCTTGAATAACAGACCTAAAATGCCAATCGGCACAGATCCCAAAAGTACGAACCACCCCAAACGTGCTTCCGGAAGTTTGCGCGCTTCGGTTTGATACAAACTCTTAAACCAGGAAGAAATGATGAGTTTGATGTCTTTCCAAAAATAAATGATTACTGCCGTCTCGGTACCAATCTGGGTAACTGCGGTAAACGCCGCGCCAGGATCTCCCCAGTGAAATAACCGTGAAACGATTTCAACATGTGCACTCGACGATACGGGCAAAAACTCGGTTAAGCCCTGCACGATACCGAGCACAATGGCCTGTATCCAATGAATCTGTTCCATGTTCGTTCTCGTTTCTGCGACACACGCCACTGAATGCGACTACTTTTACTATCTCCAACGCTAGCGTGAGTTTATGGAAGAACGCGCACTAGGCAATAGCGGACTATTCGTGTCTAGTGTGACTCTGGGCACAATGACTTGGGGTCGCGATACTGATGTCTATGAAGCGCGTGACCAATTCAACATCTACTACAACGCCGGTGGACGCTCGTTAGACACCGCTGACGTTTACTGCGATGGAACTTCTGAAGAAATCGTTGGCGAATTCCTGCGCGAGTTCCCAGATGTCATCTTGGCTACAAAAGCTGTTGCCGTCCCTGAGCCGCGTAAACGCGATGCAAGCCGTCGCCATTTGCTCAACGCTCTGGATAATTCGCTTCGGCGCCTACGCCGAAACCATGTTGACATTTGGTACTTGCACGCTTGGGATCCATTAACTCCGCTTGAGGAAACGTTAAGTGTCTGCCAGTCAGTCATTGCCAGCGGCAAAGCGCGTTACATCGGCATCTCAAACTACTCAGGTTGGCAACTCGCTACTTTGGCAACCATGGCCCAAAATTCAATTCCGATCGTGGCGGCGCAGATGGAATATTCACTCCTCGAACGCGGCATCGAGCGCGAAGTAATCCAGGCAAGCAGCGCTCATGGCATCGGAGTTACCGCTTGGTCTCCACTTGGTCGTGGTGTTTTAACTGGCAAGTACCGCAACAGCACTCCGGCTGATTCCAGAGGCGCTTCACAACACTTCGCTAACTTTGTAGCCCCATACCTAACTGATAACTCGCGTCGAATCGTGGAAGCACTGGCTGTAGCTTCTGATGGTCTCGGGCGACCGATGCTCGACACCGCCTTGGCCTGGGTTTTAGCACAGCCGCAGGTTGCGACCGCAATCGTTGGAGCCCGAACAGCCGCGCAGGTGCGTGCGATTATGGCTGCCGACATCTCTGTTCTTCCCGAAGGTATTCACGCAGCCCTATCTGACGTGTCTGCCCCGCCAAGAAGCTACCCAGAGTTTGGATGGAATCAATCATGAGCGCAGTTTGGGAATACACCGAGTTAAATTTTGACCACACTTCTAACCGTAGCGACATCAAATTTCAGTTGACCATGATGGCTGAAATTGACCGTTGGGAAATTGATCGAGTGCGCGTATACACCGATGGAAGTCGCTGGGTTCGCCTTCGTCGCAAGGTCTATCGCCTGCAACGCACTGCTTAACTAAGCGCTACGAATTTCTCCATTACGCGCATTCCAAATTCAAGACCTTCAACTGGCACTCGTTCATCCACCCCATGGAACATGGCTGCGAAATCTAGTTCTGGCGGCAGCAGCAAAGGCAAAAATCCGTAGCAGTCGATACCGAGCATGCTGAAAGCTTTTGCATCAGTGCCACCGCTTACTGTGTATGGCACAGGTGTGCCGAATGGGTCTTCCGCCCGAATAGCAGCGTCCATTGCTTCAACTAGCTGACCTTCAAATGGCGCTTCCACCGCGATGTCAGTAATAACATCTTCGCGGTAAACACCTTCGGGTAGCAGGCGATCAATATCTCGCAGCAAGTTCTCTTCAAATCCAGGCAAGAATCGACCATCGATCAATGCTGATGCCTCGCCGGGAATTACGTTGTGCTTGTAACCGGCGTTCAACATTGTTGGGTTAGCTGTATTAGAAAGCGTTGCGCCGATAATCCGAGCTATCGGACCAAGATGGCTGAGCAACTCTTGTGGATCATCGATAGATAACTCGATTTCGAGAGCATCTGAAACGGACTTGATGAAATCGCGCACTGTAGGTGTTAGCAAAGTCTCGAACTGATGATTGCCGACGGCTGCAACTGCTTGGGCTAGTTTGGTAACCGCGTTATCGTCATTTAAAAATGAGCCGTGCCCAGCTGTTCCTTCGGCGCGTAGCTTCATCCAGCGGATACCTTTTTCAGCGGTTTGCACTAAATATAACCGAACATCTTCTTTGAGTGTGAGACTAAAACCGCCTACCTCGCCAACTGCCTGCGTGACATTTTGAAACATGTCTTTGCGGTTCTCTGCAATCCAATGTGAACCGTGACGACTGCCAGCTTCTTCATCGGGCATAAATTGCAGAACGATATCACGCGGCGGAACAATTCCGTTGCGGGCCCAGAAACGACTTAGTGCCAGAATCATGCCGACACCGTCTTTCATATCAACAGCGCCGCGGCCCCAAATACAACCGTCGTGTATTTCTGCGCCGAACGGATCGTATGTCCAATCCCCTGCCGCTGCCGGCACCACATCCAAGTGGCCATGCAGCATCAAAGCTGGTCGACTGGAGTCGGCTCCTGCGATTCGGGCGTAAACACCCTGGCGCTTAGCACTCGTTGTTTCGTAACGCTCAGCTTCAATTCCAGCTGATTGCAGGGATGATTGAACATACTCAGCCACAAGCGCTTCGCCCGGACCGGAGCCATCGCCGTAGTTGGATGAATCGATTTTGATTAAGTCAGAAACGATCTGAACAATTTCAGAAGTTAAATCGGTGGTGTGCTCTGTAGACATACCTCAAGTTTGGTACATCGAAGCGTAAAAAGCCTGCATTATTTGAGTCGGTTCTCATTTGCAGGTATTCTTGCCAAGTTAATTAAAACAGCCCAGTCCGGGTGGCGGAATCGGTAGACGCGCTAGCTTGAGGTGCTAGTCCCTGCAAGGGGATAGGGGTTCAAGTCCCCTCTCGGACACAACTAATCTTTAAACGATTTCTCGTACTCTCCCATTGGTTATAAAATCACGATATGTCTAAAGACTTGCCGAAAATCATCCTGTATTACGGATTTGCTCCATTGGATGACCCTGAAGCTATTCGACTATGGCAAAACACACTTTGTGAATCTCTCGATCTAAAAGGTCGAATTATCATTTCCGAGCACGGAATTAATGGCACGCTGGGCGGATCGATGGAATCGCTCAAAACTTACATTGCCAAAACCAAGAGCTACGCTCCGTTCAAAAAAATCGACTTCAAATGGTCAGATGGCCTTGGTGATGATTTTCCAAGACTCAAAGTTCGAGTCCGCGACGAAATTGTCACTTTTAATGCTGCAAATGAAATCAAAGTTGATAGCAAAGGCATCGTTGGTGGAGGCAAGCACTTATCGCCTGAGCAAGTACATGATCTAGTTGCTGCCCGTGGGGACGACGTTACTTTCTTCGATGGTCGCAATGCTTTCGAAGCCGAGATTGGACGCTTCAAGAACGCTGTCGTTCCAGATGTAGAAACAACTCACGACTTCATTGCCGAACTAGACAGTGGAAAATACGACCATCTCAAAGATAAGCCTGTGGTTACATACTGCACCGGTGGTATTCGTTGCGAAGTTCTTTCGTCACTTATGGTTTCACGCGGATTTGAAGAGGTTTATCAAATCAAAGGCGGCATTGTTCGCTATGGCGAAACTTTTGGGGACGCTGGTCTTTGGGAAGGCAGCCTTTACGTATTTGATAAGCGTATGACGATCGATTTCAGTGACGATGCAAAAGTATTGGGCTCTTGCGAGAAGTGCCAAGGTGCAACAAGCTCGTTTTTCAACTGTGCAAACTTGGCTTGTCGCAAACTAATTCTGCTGTGCACTGATTGTGGATCAAATGTTGCAAACGATCCGTGTACTCACACCGAAGCTACTGCCCCTGCGCCCCTTGGCTAACTGAGCCACCAATTAAGAATCTGCGGCAATCGATCTTGCCAAACAGGTTCCGAATGATTTGTTCCTGCAAATACGTGCGCTTGAAGCGCTCGCCCATCTTGCCAACCGTTAGCTCGCAGATAATCTGCAGCTTCTTCGTGCAACCCTTCATACATGGCATCGAGTTCTTCGGTGCCTCGATCTATCCAGATTCGAGCACGCGGGTCTTTTGACAACATTGAAAGCAAATCTGGGATGATTTTGCGTTCCCAATATGCCCAGTGAGTTGATAGAGATAGCAATGTGCCGTAAAACTCGGGATAAAGCGCCGTGCCATAAAGACTGGTTAATCCACCCATACTTGAGCCACAGAGTGCTGTGCGCTCGCGCACAAGTTCAAGCCCAAGTTCCTGTGCCACCGCTGGCGCAATGTCTTCCACGAGCATCCGGTGGTATTCGTTACCAATCGGCAGTCCTTCACCGGCATTTGCCGCAATGAGCATGTTGGTCCAGATGTTTGGATCTGCCTCAATGACATTTTGCGGCGTTAATTCGAAAAGGCGAATCATGGGCACGTCTGGCTGGTCCTTGATCCAAGCACCAATTACAACGGGTCGCACCGGTAATTGTTGAACTACTGAAATAACACCCCAGGTGTTACCCATCGTTGAAAATTCGGGCCAGAACAGATTTTTGCCGTCGTGCATAACTAACACAGGTGTCTGGGCATTCACATCATCTGGAACGTAAACATCTACTCGATGATTACTGAAAACGCTAGTGATAATTTTGGCATCAACTAAATCTGGATGGTCAGACTCAGTCCAAGTTCCCTCATTAATTTCAGTCATTATGCAACCGGCCCTGATCCTTCCATTTTCTTAAGCAAAGCAATACGTTCAGCAATCGGTGGGTGTGTAGCAAAAAGTTTACTTGTGGTGCTGCTATCCAGCGGTGATTCAATCCAAATGTGTGCAACTGCGTTAGATTTCTGATGCACCACAGTGTTGTCGGCCGCTAAAGTTTCGAGCGCTCGGCGAAGGCCAGTTGGATTGCGGGTAAATGCCACAGCGGTGGCATCGGCTAACGATTCGCGCTTACGTGAAATAGCCGAACGCAATAGTAACGCGGCGATTGGTGCCAGAATTATGGCGACCAAACCAACTATTGCGCCAATGCCATTGCTGTTGTCGTTGTTATCACGACGGTTACCACCAGTGAACCAACTCATACGAATTGCCATGTCACTGATGATTGCTATAGCGCCGGCCGTAGTTGCCGCAACTGCCATAACTAATGTGTCGCGGTTAGCTACGTGCGCTAGTTCGTGCGCGGTTACGCCCTGCAATTCCTCGCGATCCATTGAACTCAAAATGCCGCTAGTGAATGCGATAACCGCGTGTTCTGGGTCGCGCCCAGTAGCAAAAGCATTCGGCGCATCATCTTCAACGATGGCAACTTTGGGCATGGGCAATCCGGCTGCAATCGTGATTTCTTGCACCAGGTTGAATAACTGTGGAGCTGAGTCGTGATCGATTATTCGAGCGCCAGTCATAGTTAACACCAGTTTGTCGGAGTTGTAATACGAACCCCAGACCATGATCAGGGCAAAAATAACCGCGAGTGGAAATAGTGCAGCACTTCCCTGCCCCAGCCACATACCAACACCGTAGATGAGCACTACTGTGACAATGGCCATGCCAAATAACAGGGCATAAGTCTTACGTTGATTTGATGCCTGTTGGGCATGGAAATCTAAGGACATTTACCGACCTTTGAAAACTAGAACGAGACTTTAGGAACGTCGCGCTTTTCAGGACTGTCGACTTCGTAGAAATCACGCTTTACAACTTTTGCCATGCCGGCAAAGAAACTCGTTGGAATAGTTACAAGTGCCTGATTTAACTGACGCACGCGGTCGTTGTAGTACTGACGCGCAAATCCTACTTTGTTCTCCGTGGCTGAAAGCTCTTCCTGCAGAGCGATGAAGTTAGCCGACGCTTTTAGATCTGGATAGTTTTCAGTAATTGCCAAAAGTCCACGCAGGGCACTTGTAAGCGAACCATCAGCAGCAGCAACTTCATTTAAGCCCTGGGCGCTAGTTGCAGCAGATCGCGCTTCAACGACTTTCTGCAGAACATCAGATTCATGGGATGCGTAGCCCTTTACAGTTTCGACAAGATTTGGAATCAAATCTGAACGCCGTTGCAACTGGACCTCGATCTGCGCGAAGGCCTCGTCAACATGCACGTTTAGTCTTGTTAGTTTGTTGTATTGCGAAACAAAAAACAGAACCAGAAGTGCTAAAACGCCAATAACAATAAGTGTTGTACTCATATGTAAATTGTATCTAGCGAACAAGACAAATTGTTGTGCTTACCGCATAACAATTTGCTCACCAATTGATAGCCGAGTGCCCAGAATTCGTTAGAAGTTCATTAACTTTTGAAAAAGGCCTAGAACCAAAGAATCCTCGGTAAGCACTTAACGGGCTTGGATGAACAGACTCAACCAAACGATCTGCATTGAACTCCTCCGCTACGGTTTGCGCGTGTTTTCCCCACAAAACGCCGACCACTTCCGGGTTGACCCTACGAACCGCTCTGACTATTTCAAGAGTTATTTCCTGCCAACCCAAATGTTGATGGGCCAGCGAACTTCCAACCTCAGTTGTTAGAACGCGATTGAGTAAGAGTACGCCTTGATCACGCCAAACGGTTAAGTCACCTCTAGCGCCGATGCTCTCGGGAATGTTGTCATGAAGTTCAGCCAAAATGTTACGCAAAGTTGGCGGCAAAGGCTGTGTGTCCGCTGGAACGCTAAATGCCAGCCCCGTCGCATGCCCAAGAGTTGGGTAAGGGTCTTGCCCAACAATGACCACTCTGACCGCTTCGGGAATCTCCGGCAACGCTGAGAATATGTCTGATCTGCTCGGAGCGAGTGCTGCTCCGCTAGCTATAAGTTGGTCAATTTCGAGCTCAATTTTTGTTAGGTTCGGCTTGACACTTAGCAAGGCAGTTTGCCAGTCATTCGGTAGCAAATCCCATAACGCCATGTCTTCAGGTTACGACCATAAGCGGCCCGACACACCCCAGACCATCAGTGGTTAAGTTGTGGCACGATGCTAATTTTGTGGAAATGTTCTAAGTCAAAGCCTGGGGGCAACTATGGAATCTATACTTTTTATTAGCCGAATTTTGTTCGCCTTACTGTTTGTCATATCGGCCATCAACCATTTCACGAACGTGAATGGTATGGCTGCCTACACACAATCTCGCGGTGTTCCGGCAGCAAAAGTTGCAGTTCTAACTAGTGGCGTGATTCTGGCAATTGGTTCGATAACACTTTTAACTGGCTACTGGGCAGATTTTGGTGCCTTGCTACTCTTCGCTTTCCTAATACCGACCGCTTTGTTAATGCATCCGTTTTGGCGTGAAGCTGATCCAATGACCAAAATGAATGAACAGATTGCTTTCATGAAGGACTTAGCTTTGGCTGGTGGCGCTTTGGCCATTTTCGCTTTTTACCAAATTGGGGCAACAGTCGAGATAACCCATCAGGCGCTTTACGGTTGGCCGCTTTTCCATTAGTCCAATTTGGAATTGGCTGTGTAGTCTGTCAGAGTGCCAGCCGAGCAA
>CANBWF010000064.1 GCA_947373075.1 Actinomycetota bacterium
CTGGCCGAAATGTATCTGATGTAGGTAGATTTCAAGCCAAATATGCTTCGCAGAGCCGAAGGGCTGATGTTGGGTGCAGCTGGTCGCAAAGTCGTTGGTATGGAGCTGATCACTGTGACCCGGCCAGCCGAGTCCACAACTGAGAGCTCGCTAACTGCTCCACTTGCGTAGTGGCTGGTTATCGAAAACGTTTCTACATCTTTTACGTTAACGCCGGCCGCACGAAGTTTTCCGACAAGGTTTGCCTGTGTGATTGTTGAGGTCCACTTAGAGTTCGGGTTCGATGACTCTGTAGACCAATGGTCATCAACTTTTGTGAGCCACGGATAACCACTAGTTCCCCAAGCTTCATTGAGGGGTTGTGTGTAGCCACCAGTTGAAGAAGAGAAAAATGTTTCGATAACTTTGCCGTTGAATACCGCAACATTCGTTGTTGTTGCATCAACTGCTTGTACCCAATTAGTTCCAGCAGTCGCATATTCTTTTGCAAACCCAACAAAATTTTGATCAACGGTTGTGGCATAAATCTGGCACGCGCATTGACTTCGATACGGAGATTTCGGTTTTGCTTGATATTTAATGTAGGCATAAGAGCGACCAGCAATAGCTTGAGCCTGGAGCGCAGCTGGTTTCCAGGATGAAGGCATCTCGCCAAGGCCATACAAATATTCATCGGTGAGACGAAGTGTATTTGTGATGTTTAGTGTCCCACTTGCATAAGGCGAAATGGTTAGAGAGCCGTACTTAAATCTGTGCGAGCAATTATCAATGGCGCAAGTACCACCTAAGTTTGAAATTGCGGTAGCACTTGAATTCGCAGAAGCGACGTTAGCAACTGTAGAGATCTTTGAGCCGCGTACTTGTTTGCCCCAAGTTATGGTGACAGTCGGCGCACTTATGTTTTTCTTGTTTGCATCCTGATAAATTCCATTAGGTCCATAGGCGACTACTTGGTTGTTAACCACACCAAATGTGATAACTGTTTTTGGCACTACGGAAATTTTTGCTGATCCCAGCATCACAGTCAGACCTTTGCCAGCTCCGCCTACGCTTTCACTGCGTAATGCGATGTACCGGCGATCATCACCTGTGCGATCTTGCAAAAGTCCGACTACGAGATTGCTTGGCATTGGCATTGGAGTTACCGATGCGCCAGGAAAATAATGTTCGATAATTTCATCGCCAGTGGCTCCGTCAGTAGCCATACCTTGGGCCCCGTATTGACTCAACCCAATACCGTGGCCGAAACCAGCTCCGTGGAATGCGAACGTTGCTGGGACTTGCTTGGTGCTACTACTGGGGCTCGGGCTAGGAGAGGCCGATGCACCTGTATGGATTTTGCCTGGAACTGCCTGCGCCCCTGCCGGCGCACTGGCCGTTGCACATAACGAGCAAAGCGCTATTCCTAGCGCAATTAGTCGTCGCGAAATAGACATAATCCCTTTACTGGCAGTGGCTGGAGAAGAACTGCTCGCACTTGAAAGTAACACATTTCTGCCCGAACTCTTGGTTACCTAATCCTTATGTTTTACAAATTCTTAACTACCGAGTTCGGGTAATCGGGTGCTTTAATGGTGACCTACGATAAAGATAGGTAAGTAACTGATTTATCTTCGGATTTTCAGCCAGTGCCAAATCAAGGACACAACGTCAAGCCAAAGGACTTCAAGTGAAATTAGTAGACAAGTTACTGCGTGCCGGTGAAGGCAAAATGATACGCACACTTGAGTCCGTGGCTAAGCAAGTAAATGCAATCGAAGAGCACATCAGTTCTCTAACTGATGAAGAACTGCGTGGCATGACCACTGAATTCAAAGAACGTTTGACACAAGGTGAGTCACTGGACGATTTGATGGCGGAAGCTTTCGCAGTAGTTCGTGAGGCAGCAAAGCGCACACTTGGTCAACGCCATTACGACGTTCAGCTTATGGGTGGAGCAGCGCTGCACCTGGGCAACATTGCTGAGATGCGAACTGGTGAAGGAAAGACTCTAGTTTCAACCTTGCCTGCATATTTGAATGCTTTATCTGGCAAAGGCGTACACGTTGTTACTGTCAACGACTACCTTGCCGAGCGTGACTCGCAATGGATGGGCCGGGTTCATAGATTTCTTGGGCTAACTGTTGGTTGCATCCTGGCAGATATGACACCGCAGGAACGTCGAGTCGCATATGATGCGGACATTACTTACGGCACCAATAATGAATTTGGCTTCGACTATTTGCGCGACAACATGGCTTGGGATCCAGAATCACGAGTACATCGTGGCTACAACTTCGCAGTAGTCGATGAAGTTGACTCGATTTTGATTGACGAAGCTCGTACTCCGTTGATTATCAGTGGTCCAGCCGATTTACCGACCAAGTGGTACACCGATTTTGCTCGCTTAGTACCGCGTCTAGTTCGCGAACAGGACTATGACGTCGATGAGAAGAAGCGCACTGTTGGCATTCTTGAATCTGGTGTGGAGAAAGTTGAAAATTGGCTTGGCATAGATAATCTTTACGAATCTGCAAACACTCCACTTGTCGGATATTTGAATAATGCGCTGAAGGCAGAAAACTTATTCAAACGTGATCGCGACTATGTCGTTATGCAGGGTGAAGTTTTAATTGTTGATGAGCACACGGGCCGTATTTTGTCGGGCCGTCGCTACAACGAAGGTATGCATCAAGCAATTGAAGCTAAAGAAGGCGTAGAGATTCAAAATGAGAATCAAACCCTTGCGACCGTGACTTTGCAGAACTATTTCCGCATGTACGAAAAGCTTTCAGGCATGACTGGTACAGCAATGACTGAAGCTGCGGAATTTAATCAGATTTACAAATTGAATGTATTGCCGATTCCAACCAATAAGCCGATGCTTCGTGTAGATCAGTCCGACCTTGTGTACCGGAGCGAACAAGCAAAATACACCGCTGTCATCGATGACATTGTCGAGCGCAATAAGGCCGGACAGCCAGTACTAGTTGGCACCACCAGTGTTGAAAAGAGTGAGTTGATTTCCGGCTTACTTACCCGGGTTGGTATAAAGCACGAAGTTTTGAATGCAAAACAACATGCTCGCGAAGCAAGTATTGTTGCGGAAGCGGGCCGCAAGGGTGCAGTAACAGTTGCAACCAACATGGCAGGCCGAGGTACCGACATTATTTTGGGCGGTAACCCAGAGTTTCGCGCTGCTACCGCTTTGGAAAAGCAGGGCCTAAGCCCAGTGGAAAATCCTGCCGAATACGAAGCCGCTTGGCCCGCTGCTCTTGCTGCTGCCAAGAGCGCAGTCGCTTCAGAACATGAAGAAGTTGTAGCTGCCGGTGGTCTATATGTTCTTGGTACTGAGCGTCACGAGTCGCGCCGTATCGATAATCAGTTGCGTGGTCGTTCCGGACGTCAGGGTGACCCTGGCGAAACCCGCTTCTACTTATCCCTCGAAGATGACTTGATGCGCCTCTTCCAAGGCGAACGCGTTAATGGCTTCTTGCAACGTTTCAATGTTCCAGATGATGTGCCAATTGAAGCTGGCATGGTGACCAAAGCGATTTTGTCTGCACAAACTCAGTTCGAGGCGCAGAACTTTGAAATTCGTAAAAATGTTTTGAAGTACGACGAAGTTTTAAACCTACAGCGCAAAGTTGTTTATGCTGAGCGTGCTCAGTTACTCGATGGTGATGATGTTCAAGATCAAATCTTGAGCTTTGTTGATGACACGGTAGCTGCCTACATCAAAGAGGCAACCGCTGAAGGTTATCCCGAAGATTGGGACTTGGAAACTCTTTGGACAGCGTTAGGCACGCTTTACCCAGTTGGAATTACTCTGGAAAATCTGATTGCTGAATCTGGCGGCGATGTTGCTTCGCTTGACGGCGAATACATTTTGGAAACCGTGCTCGAAGATGTGCACAAGGCATACGAAAGTCGGGAAACTGAACTTTCTGCGCCTGCAATGCGTCAGCTTGAACGAAACGTAGTTCTCAGCGTGCTAGATCGCAAGTGGCGTGAACATCTTTATGAGATGGACTATCTACAAGAAGGTATCGGTCTGCGAGCAATGGCTCAGCGTGATCCACTTGTTGAATATCAACGTGAAGGTTACGACCTATTCGTTGCCATGATGGATTCCATTAAGGAAGAAACAGTTGGCTTCGTTTTCAACGCAGAAGTTGATGTTGAAATTGCTACAGATGACAATGATGAACCAGTTAGTTTGCTTAAGGGTACGCCAGCACCAGCTGCGAGCCGGCCACTGACTTACTCAGCACCAAGCGAGACTGGGGAAGTTGTAGCTAAAGCTGCTCCTGGCTCAGATGCGTTTGCAAATGTGGGTCGTAACGATGAGTGCCCTTGTGGTTCCGGTTTGAAGTACAAGAAGTGTCACGGAAGCCCAAACCAGCGTTAATCACATTCCCCATGTGAGTTGCGTGGCTCGCCACCTGCCATCAATACCTTCAAGTCGCATTGCGAGTGCATAACAACGATTTGGTGTGCCAAAAACGGCGCATACTTCTGCGACTCCATCATCGGGTTCCGATACGTGGACACTGCGCACGATTAATCGGCGCATGTCATGTGCATAAATGTGGTTCTTTACTTGATTCAAAACTTCAATTGTCAACCATCGAGTCAGTTGAGTAGCTGGGCGTACGCCATTCATAACTTCAACAAGTCCGTGTACTAGGCGGATGGACCATTGATGCGCCGATGGCAAGTCAGATTTTGAGGTATGCCGATGTTCACTTTCATCGAGCGCCACCAAATGCGGCACCGGTGGCGCATAAGCTAATGCGCTGCTGCCATTAACTGGAGCCCATTCAAGGGGCAGAGTTTCAAAAACTTTTGGTTTACGGTGTTTTTCAAGATCAATAACTTGTGCAATATCTGCCATTAGATTTTCGGCGTGAGCGCTGTGATTATTTCTAGCAACCATGATTCCCCCTGAAACTTTCAATTACATTGCGTAGCCTGCAGTTGCTTTTGCCTGCTTCACGTAAGTAACAGGTAGTTTTTATACCCCCGAACTGCCTGTTACTAACTTTTTAAATCAGTAATTTGGGGTTGTCAATAGTCAAAATCCTTTCTGGGTATTTCCTGTGGATAATGCAATAGTGTTGCAAATTTGGCTGATACTTGAAAGAAATATCGATTTGGTAAGCGGTGGATAAATTGGCCCAAAAACCCGAACAATCAGAAACCGGTTTGTTATCCGAATTCCAACAAGTTGTGCAGTCGGCTAATCACAAACTACTTCGCGAACTTCAACTAGAGGATGACGCGCAGGTACTAGAGAATGTTCGATTTGAAACAGCTGCGGCCTCGTGGCTAGATCGTCTGCCTAACTCAGGAACAAACATCTCCATTGCAACAGCCCATCCTGAATGCGAATATATAAATGGCAGCCTATTGATCGCGAATGCCGGAGTAGTTGTCTTAGTAGCCGATACGCATAGATTTATTTTTTTCAATTCACAAATCGTTTGGCTAGCTGGCTTACAGACGAAAATGCATGGTGGGAAAGGTAATCCACTTGACCCGTTTGCTTTGCAACTGTTGTTGCAAGATTTAGTCGATCAACAAAGTATTGATTCTTGGTTTATTAATGGCGGTAAAACTCTTACTGGGAAGCTGGCACGTATTTTTCGCGATTCGGTTGAATTGGTAATCGACAAGAATTTAATAACTCTAAAACTTGATCAAGTAATTGCAGTGCGATCAAAGATCTGAACTACCTAGGGTGACTCTTCAAAAACTCTGCTGTTCGTTGGTATTGATTTGAAATGTATTTTTCAAGTTCAGTCGCTTCCACCCGCCACTGGCCCCGAACACCAATTTTTATCGCAGGCAAATCACCCGAGCGAACCAATGCATATACCTGTGCCGGCGCAATGTTAAGAATGTTTGCCACATCTGCGAGCGTGATGAACCTAGTTGTCACTTGATGATGATTACCCATGAATGCAAAAAATGCATCTTGTTTTCCACAAGTTAGTAATTGCCCTAGCGATGTTCTACGTGAGTGTGTGAACATCAACACAAGTTGCAAGGGGGAGCAATGGCAATTCCATTTCGTATTCGGGCACAAAGTAATACAAAACCGGTTCTAGCGCCCAACGTAAGCCGGAAAGTGAAACGCGATTTTCGACTCTGGCTAGGTATTGGCTTGTTGTTGCTCTCAATTCTTACGATCAGTCATCTAGTTTCAGCAGCTGGAGCTCGCACTGAGTCGGTAGCACTCACGCATGATGTCCTTGTCGGCAAGCAACTGACGTTAGATGATCTTGAAGTTGTGCGCGTTGCTCTGCCAAGTGCGCACAACTATGTGAGTTCAATTGATTCCGCATTGGGCATAAAGGTCACTAGGAATATGTCTGCAGGTGAACTGATTCCAACTTCGGGGCAAACAAATGACACTTCAAGAAATCTACGAAGTGTTAGTTTGCCGATCAAGGCCGGCCATCTGCCAAATCTTCAGTCTGGCGATCTAGTGGATATCTGGAGCACGCCAAGTGCTGATGGCATGCAGATTCCCGGCCCACCTGTGTTGCTTAGCCAGGCGGTAACAGTTGCTGATGTGCCCGCTGAAATTGATCCAAATTCTGACACCGCTTTAAGTGTTTTGCTTCCCAAAAAAGAAGTCGCAAAAATTGTTGCTGCACTTCGCGATGGACAGATTGATATTGCCGTATTGGGACAAAGCGGAGGCGATACGCAATGAAGGTTGCACTGGCATTAGGCAATGCAGACTGGGAAGCGGATTTTGTTTCGGTACTTTCGCACCCGATGCTCAATCTAAAAGTAGTTCGCAGGTGTGTTGATGGGATCGATTTATTAGCAGCAGTGCAAGTTAATGAAATTGACGTGGTAATCGTAACCGATGAGACATTACGAGTTGATGTAAATGCGGTCTCGCAACTTCATGATGCAAACGTTGTAGTGGTCGCAATTTCAAATTCGATAGACCGATGGAACGACATGGGCGTGCAAAAGATTGTTGAACTCGATCACTCAGATTTATTCGCTGTAGCAATGCAAATATCTAAAGTTGGTATCCAAGCAGATTTGGTGTCACCCCAAGATGAACCCGCAAGTCACACCTTTGTTTGTGTGGCTAGTTTCGGTGGAGGAGTCGGTCGTTCATTAGTTGCCAAGGAACTCGGTTGGTGGAGTTCAATGCAAGGTCAGCAAACTTTAGTTGTTGAGGGTGATACGTATGGTGCTTCACTTCAGCAAGAACTTAACCTGCCGTCATTAAGTAAAGACCTACTTCAACTTATCCAGGCAAAAGTTTCACTAGAGCGAAATGATTACGAGTTAAGCGAACTGGCAGTAGTGGAACCAAACTTGGTTGTAGTGCCAGGGCTATCACATAGTTCGTTGTGGTCAGCTCTACGCCGGGCACCGCTTGAGCGGATGTGGAAACGCCTGCTTAATTCTGGGAATGTCATAGTTGATGTAGGTCCGGTATTTTGCTCCACCGAAAATATGGATCACGAATTAAATTTAATGGACCGCGACGCAGTTGCTCAGTCAGCAATTGCGAATGCAAAAGTAGTTGTCCTTTGTGCGATTGGTAATACAGTTTCGGTTACTCGCCTAATTCGTGGCGTAATTGATAATCAAGATGCATTGCGCAATCAGGAAATATATGTGGTCTTGAATCGAACTCGCAACTCTAAATCCGCTACAGAATTATCCCAGTTGATTAGAAGGCATACCGGGATCGAACAGGTTGTTTGTCTGCCCGATGATCCCGAGGCTTTGGA
>CANBWF010000065.1 GCA_947373075.1 Actinomycetota bacterium
ATTTGAAAGCACTACATCAACTTTTTTGAACCACTGTGCAAACTTTTCGCTATCCGTTGCATCTAGTGCATGCACAGTTGCTCGTGAATTATTGGCTTCTATTTTTGCGGCATAAGTATCTGCATTTTGAATTAACCACGGCAAAGCATCGAGCGAAAATTCAACAACATGGACTGCAACATTTGCTACTTCAGTGGCAACGCTGAGCCCAACTGCCCCACTGCCGGCACACAAGTCGAAAACAATCGGTTTGGTTACGGCGGACTTTACTTCAGCTGTTTCTATCTGGACCGCAAGCATTTTCGGCACACAATCAACAGCAACTTGGGCTAGTAATTCGGTCTCTGGGCGTGGCACAAAAACTCCCGAACCTACTGAAAGTTCGAGATGTCGAAAATACGCGGTGCCAGTTAAATGCTGAAGCGGAATTCGGGACGCCCGCTTGGCGACTAATTCATGAAACTGCTCTTCGGTGCTCGCATGCTCCAGCAAGAGCGTTGCATCGTTTTCTGCACTATTAATGCCGGCATCCTGCAATTTCTGCGCGGCAGAAACTACTAGGGCTCGGTCAATATTCATGTGCTACCTAGTTACTTAGCGCCAACGTCTGTAAGTTTTGCTTGCATGTCAGCTTCGATACAGGCAGCAACTACTGGCTCAAGGTCTCCTGCTAGGACGGCGTCGAGATTATTGGCTTTGAAGCCAACACGGTGGTCTGCAATCCGGTTTTCTGGGAAGTTATATGTGCGAATTCGTTCAGAGCGATCGACAGTGCGAACTTGGCTCTTACGAACATCACTTGCGGCTGCAGCCGCTTCTTCCTCGGCCAGAGCTAGCAAACGAGCACGAAGGATTCGCATTGCAGATTCTTTGTTCTGCAGCTGACTCTTTTCGTTCTGACAAGAAACAACAACGCCAGTTGGAACGTGCGTAATACGCACAGCAGAGTCGGTGGTGTTAACGCTTTGTCCACCCGGACCACTTGAGCGATAAACGTCAATTCGCAAATCGTTGGGGTCAATTGAAACATCAATCTCTTCAGCTTCAGGAAGTACCAAAACACCAGCTGCCGATGTGTGAATACGGCCTTGTGATTCCGTTACCGGCACGCGCTGAACGCGATGAACGCCACCTTCATATTTCAGGTTTGCATAAGGTGCATCTTCAGGCGCGACAACACCTCTTGCTTTAACGCTGATTGCGATGTCTTTGTAGCCACCCATGTCCGATTCTTCAGCTTCAAGTAGCTGCGTAACCCAGCCGCGCTTTTCCGCATACTTCAAATACATGCGCATTAGATCACCAGCGAATAATGCCGACTCTTCACCACCCGCGCCTGCTTTAATTTCCAAAATCACATCGTTGCCATCCAGTGGATCACGCGGAATCAATAGCGCCTGAAGTTTTTCAGCGGCTTCCTCGCGCGCGATTGCAAGTTCGTCAGCTTCAGCAAGCATGGCTGCATCTTCAGCGCCCATTTCTCGAGCGACGAGTTCATCTTCTTGCAACTGCTTCCATTCGCGATATTTTGCAACGACTGGCTTTAGTTCCGCGTGACGCTTGCCGATTCGACGTGCTTCATTTTGATCTGAGTGAGTTGCTGGATCGCTGAGTTTTGTTTCGAGTTCGGCGTACTCAATCGAAAGCGTTTCGGCTTTCGCGAAATCTTGACTCATTTTGACCTACTTTGTTTTATGAAACTGTTTGCGGACTATTGATTTTTGTTTGGGAAAATAAAAAGGTGCCAGCGTTGCCACTTGGACAACGCGGACACCTATTTATAAAGCTAAGCCTGCTTACCGAAACGCTTCTCGAATTTAGCCACGCGACCGCCGGTATCAAGAATCTTCTGCTTGCCGGTGTAGAACGGATGGCATTCGCTGCATACATCTGCGTGGATCTGTCCACTCTTTGAGGTGCTGCGGGTTACGAATGAGTGACCACATGAACATGTGACATTGGTCAAAACATATTCTGGATGGATTTCAGCCTTCATTACTATCTCCTTTTCGTGCCCTCGGGTCGCTCGAAAGTCTTAGTTAGCGTGAACCGAGGTGCTAGATAAGTGTGCCACCAATAGGGGTTTTTCAGCAAATGCACCTATTTAGTGCAGGTAACTGGCCCGGATGGCAACTTATTGTGGACAAAGTAAGCAACAAAAATGTCGTTTAGGCACTTTTTGTCAAAGCCAGCCAATGGAGCATGCCCTGTTCCGTTGAAGGTAACAAGGGGTGATTTCAAGTCAGCAGCTGTCTTAATAGCGAACGCGTATGGTGTGGTGGATTCAAACTTTGCGCCAACTACCAACACTTTTTTGCCAGATGTGTTTGTGCGAGCCGCGGCTGTTGTTGGCGGATCTGGGATCGCACTATCTTCCTTAGCCATTGAAATCCAATCGATGCCCTCGCGGTCACCGGTGTATTCGTAATTCGAAGCATCTGAATTAAGCGCGGTCCAGAATGGCGAAACCTTTTTAATTTTGGCCGCCAATTTTTTCTTCTCCGCTTTTGAGCTCTTATCAGTTGTATCGCGATCCATCAAGTCAACGATGGTCATGATTTCGTAACTGTTGTCACGTTTGATTTTGTCTGGCTGATATGTCTTGCCACCTAATGTCTCTGGGTCGTAGCCATCCATATACATGGCGAAATATTCGAACATGCCATTCCATTTACTTTTACCAGCGACAGAGTCCATCCCCTGATTGAAATATTTTTGAGCGGTGGCTTGGTCGTAATAAGTAAGGACTCGAATTCCGTGAGTGAACATGTATTCGGTACTCAAATGAATTTCATTCTCTGAGTCCAAAATAGTCATACCAGCAAAACCCTTAAGTTTGTTGTTGTCGCCGTCTTGCCTGACTTTAAGCATCAATTTTTTTACGGCAGCAAGGCTAATTCCTTTTGCCTTGGCATAGCCCTTGGCTAAGCGCAATACATTAGCTTCTACTGCTTTGGCTTCAGTGATCTGATCAGATGGTTTGCCAGGGTCATTGGTTGTTGGGCTATCTAGTGCAATGTGTCCAACATGGTTTGGATAACGAGTTATGTATTCCGCCGCAATTGTGGTTCCGTATGAAGATCCGAGGAAGTTCAATGGCTTGCTGCCCGTGATTACCTGGCGCATAAGTTCAAGATCATCGACAACATTGTGAGTGTTCAAAGTCCACCAAGTGGGATTATCTTCACTACACAATTTGTAGTAAGCATCACTGGTGTCAATGTTGGCTAGATATTCTGCATCATTGGACGGAGTGGAATCGCCTGTCCAATAAGTTTCGTAGTCAGATTGCGTATTGCATTTAATTTGATGGCCCTCTACTGGTGCTGAAAGATTCACGCCACGAGGATCAAAGCCAACGATGTCGTATGTTTTACGAACTTCTGCTGGAAAATTAGTCCACTGTAGTTCCTTGATTCCTGATTCTCCAGGGCCACCAGGGTTAATAAATAATGTTCCCAGCTTTTTAGGTCCAGTTGCAGGTTGGCGCATCATGGCAATTTTGAAATCAGGCAAAGATTGATCTCCTGAATAAAGTGCAGGAACAGTCACAGTCGCACACGAAGCAGCAGACTTCTTGAAAGCCGGACCGAATTGATCTGCTGGCAGGAAGTAGTCGCTGGCACATTTACCCCAGGCAAAATCCTGAGTTTGGTACGAAGCTAAATCAGTTGGCTGGCTAGCTGTTGCCTTCGAGCCACAAGCCGCGATTCCAAGAATAAATACTGTTGCCCAAGTGAAACGCTTTAACATCTGAGATCCTCTACGTAGTGCCTAATCAAACCTTGCGGTTTAATGAAAACTTTATCTGCTACTACTGACAGATCTAGCCAAAACAACAGATAATGAGTTTTTGCGACTTACCGATTTTGTTGGCACTGCCAATTAGCATGAGAAGTACTTATCGAACCAAAAGGAGCCCAAAGAATGGCGAACAGCAGATGGCACTTCCACCCTAAAGTTCGAAGTGGGTCAGAACTCAGCCGCGGCGAACGAGCTGCAGACACCATGCGAAACAGCATGGGCTCTTGGCCGTTTGTATTTGGTGCACTTGCGTTTTTAGGCGCCTGGATGACCCTAAATGCTGTTTTGGGCAAGTCCGCTTTTGATAATTACCCATTCATTTTGCTCAACTTGGTGCTGTCTTGCCTAGCGGCCCTGCAGGGTGCAATCTTGCTAATTGCGGCAAAACGAGCAGATGCAATTTCTGCTGAACTCGCCCAACACACTTACCAAATCGACCAAGAAACCCTTGATGTGGCCAAACAGATTGCTGAACTCACAAAACAAGTCCATTCTTTGACCGAAGCTGTCTACAAGCACATCGGCGCAGAAGAAGGCACAAAATAAGCATGCCAAGGTGTCATTAAGTCCCGCTAAAGTTTAGGCAAAAGTGAGGAAAACGAATGCCAGCCCGACTTATTCCCGAGACTCCCGCCTACATTAATGACGCCGAAAAACAGGTAACCGAATCGCTCGTAAAGACTCTTCCTGATGAAGTAACGGTCCTTCATAGCGTACGAATCACCGACTGGACTTCCGACCGTGAAGGCGACTTGCTAATACTGTGGCCCAATGTTGGCATAGCGGTTATTGAAATTAAGGGTGGTCGCGTTGAACCTATTGCGAGTGGAAAATTCAAACAAACCAGCAGGAATGGCACAAGCAAAGAAATCGACCCGGTTGACCAGGCTCGTAAAAGTCTTTATGCAATTCGGGACTATGCGTTAGATCACTCATCACTCAATAAGTGGTTCAAATCCGTGTTTATGGTTGCGGTGCCACATTCGCGAATCGCTATGGATTACCAAAGCCCGCTAGCCAGTCGAGCGCAATTCATAGATACAAATGACCTGCGACTTGGCGCAGACCTTGTCCATACGGCGCTTTCACTTGATCACAGGAATTACAGTCTGCCAACGGCTGAAAACTGTGAACAAATAATCTCAGCACTTGAATCAAAAATTCCCGATGTGCATGACCCAGCGAAATTAGCAGAATTTCTTGATGAGAGAAACGAATGGGTGGCAAACGAAAGTAAGCAACTCGAAAGACTCCTAGATTTTGCCGAGGCAATGAATCGGTTTGAACTTCGGGGCCCAGCCGGCTCTGGCAAGACCACATTGGCTCTAGCCCAAGCCCATAAACTCACTAAGCAAGGCAAACGGGTTATCTATCTGTGTTACAACCATGCACTCGCCGCTAAAGTTCGCCACGATGAGGAAAAGTTAGATAAACCAGATCGAATCGCAACCGTTACAAATGCAGAGACAATTGCTCGTAGTTGGGGAATATCGATTCCTGAAGAACGGGACAATCACTTCTGGAAACGCGTGCTGCCCCTGCAATTAAAGGAAACTCTCGAGCGGGCACAGCCGTCAGATCTGTTTGATGCCATTGTTGTAGACGAGGCGCAAGATTTCAGCGCTGAATGGTGGTCGGCGATTTTAGCCTTGTTAAAAGATCAGAATTCTGGCGAACTTTTCATCTTTGGAGATGATGCGCAGAACATTTTTAATCAAGATGAATCTAGAAACTTAGATCTCCCCCAGTTACGACTACAAAGTAACATCCGAAATTCACAACAGATTTCCGAGCTGGCATCACATTTAACTGATCACAAGGTCCACTCAACGGGACTTGAGGGCCCAGATGTTCTATTCCTAGCTGTGCCAGAAGACGATGAAATCGTAGATGCAGCTGATGAAATCGTAGACATGATGTTGGAAAAGTATCGAGAAGATCAAGTGACACTTCTCATGACAAAAAGTCGCCATGGGATTCAAAAAGAACAAGAAAAATTTCACCCTGACACTTACTTAAAGGGCATTTGGGATCCCGGTCAGGTTTTCTACAGCACAGTCAGCAAATTCAAGGGACTCGAACGTCGATGTGTTGTGTTAGGAGTAGATGGATTCCACGACGACCAGGATCCGCGCGAAGTACTTTATGTTGGGATTACTCGGGCAATAGACATTCTCTGCATAGTTGCTCATAGAAGTACCTTGGCAAAATATTTGCCCGAGTCGGCCATCGAAAAACTTGAATCCAACACCTACAACCCAGTGCTACCAGAATCGGTGGATGGCGACGAATCTGAAGAAGTCGACTAAATACTTCTCGCTTGCCCATCTTCAATTTCATGCATTGTAGACCACACCGAACTGCAAGCATGCGCGAATTTTGTGCCACGGGTAACAGACACTCTGCTCTTATAATTGGTGTAGTCGGCCGCTGCGATTTCGTTCATTAAGTATGCGCCCAGAACCAGTTCCTCAACAATCACTCGATACGGGTAATCCGCTAACGGAGTAGCAATAATTTCCGCTTCAGCGAAAACTGAAAGATCCAGCAACGACTCTCGATCACGCGCTCTAACTTTGAAATCAGTCGAATCAGTTGCCGTTCGGACCGCTGAAAGAAAACCGTTTTGTGTAAAAACCCACATAAATACCTCACTAAAGTTTCAAGAAATTGGATACAAAATTACAAAGAAACTGAAGCGTTGCCGGCACAGCTAATACAGGCAACGCTTCAGAGTTTGCTTATGCGGCTAACACCAATTCGTGTCGGGCATTAACTACAGCTGTGTGCAATAGGCCACGCTGACTTGCACCGAGCAGGCTGCGCATATCTAGGCGTTCGCTGGAACCACTGAACAGGTTTGGCGCAATGTTGGATTCAACCAGCGGTTGATCCATGATGAAGTCTGCGAATCGAACAGCCCGGCGACTCGGGGTGTTCTCTCCTGTGGCATGTGGAGCATCAATTGCGACGGCGTCCAAAATTGCGCGCAGCTGCTCGCGGAAGGCAATCTCGTCACTGAAAATTTCGAGCAACACTGGCTGCCCGGATAAACCGATCATCACACCGTTTTGCCCTGGCAACGGATTCAAAGCTAGTTGCTGCAAATCACGCTTCACGCCATCAGCTAACTGTGCGTTAGTGCGAATGCGAGCGGTTTCAAAATGGTCATCGAGATACATCATGTCGTTGGTACGAAGATTAGTAATACTTTCGAGTGATGAGGACATCCGAGACCCGTACGTCTTTTCGTAAAAGTTAACGCGCTGCCAAACATCTTGCTGATTCGCGCGATCACGTGTGCGGGTGCCGCGACGTAGTCCACGCAATGCACCGACAACTGTGATGGGAGCACGACCAGCGAATGCTGTTGGCACTTTACTTCCCCATCGGCCCTGTTCAACGCAACGAACTTCAAGGTGGTCTTCACGACCTGCGCCAAGTAAAACATCGGCAGTTAGAACTCGGGTTTGTAGCCCGCCATACAAAATTGTGCCTTCAGGAATTAGAACCGTTTTGTCTGACTGGTTAGTCACGGCTAACGTGCCAACACTTGCTGATTCAAGCTCATTGATTTCTAAACCAGCAGGTGCTGAGGTGATGTACTGCTCGTCAGTGCGAGCTTCGGACCAAACCGGGAATACCGTGATCGGACCAATGTGTGTTCCGGCT
>CANBWF010000066.1 GCA_947373075.1 Actinomycetota bacterium
TGGCGAGATTGATTTCGAACAGTCACTTCGTGAACGCGTTGCCATGCTTAAAGGACTGTCAGCCACTGCACTAACTGAGGTGCTCGGCGACATCACTTTCACGCCTGGTGCAAAGACTCTCACTCGCACACTTAATCGCATAGGTTTCCAAGTTGCCCTAGTTAGTGGTGGCTTTATTGAGGTTGTTAAACCACTTGCCGATTCACTAGGTGTTACCAATGTACGGGCAAACAAATTGGCCGTAGCCGATGGACTATTGACCGGCGAATTAGATGGTCCAATCATCGATCGTCAAGCAAAAGCTACTGCGCTTCGTGAATTCGCTGCGCATTACGGCATTCCAATGTCACGCACTATTGCTATTGGCGATGGAGCAAACGACTTAGACATGCTTAACGAGGCTGCGCTCGGCATTGCCTTCAACGCAAAACCGTTTGTGCGCGACGCGGCACATGCTTCTGTGAATACACCGTATTTGGATACTGTGCTTTATGTATTAGGTATCACGCGGGAACAGATTGAACGCTCAGATGCCGCCGAGGGTATCGAAACGCCCTCGCCTGCAATTCCACAATAGTCACTTGCACTAATCAGTTTCTGGATACTCAGGCGGTTCTAGTCGTTTTAGATAAGACCGCCAGGCAGTTAACCCGGCATCATCACCAGAATCAACAATCGGATCGGAATGTTCGTCAGCGACGGATGTTTGATCGGAGTTTTGTACATCCTTGCCTTGTCGATAAAGCTTGCGCCACATCCATACCGCCAACAAGGCAAATATTGGCCATTGAATTGCATAACCTGCACTTCGATTATGGCCATCGATAGCCCTTAAATATTCAACTCGTGCAAGCACCAAACAAAGTACAACTGCGGAAATTGCAGTTAAATGTAACCGAAAACTTTTGCGCTGCTTTCTTGAATTATCACTCACTTCTGAGGACTCATTCATCAGCAACTACTTCCAATGCATTAGAACTAGCCGAAACTTCACTTGCAAACTTTTCCGACCTAAACCACATTGATGCGGCCAATGCAATCCACACTGAATCAATAACCATGCTGAAGGCCCAAAGCAAACTGCCAGCTATTTGCTGATCCACAAGAGGACTCGGGCCAAACCCTGGACCCATATCCATACCTGGCATTTGTTGGTGACTAATTATTAGTTCTTGGTGTGCATAGATAAAAAACCCAGACATAGTTTCTGGAGCCATCATGGCCATAAGCGAAACGATTCGCATGCTTGGACTTAATCGATTAGCGCACGGGTTATCACCAAAAATTGGATAGTAGTAAATGATGCCAACAACTAGGTAAAGCGGTATCTCGAAAAATGTGTGAAATGCCCAACTATCCATTGCCATCGCATGAACGCCCGTGAAGTGAACGCTGATCAGCACAAATACGTACAAAATCCAGGAGGTTATCGCATTAGTTAGACCCTGCCAGATTCTTGAGTTGAAAAATGAGCTTGCTAGCCGAACAGCTGTGGAATTCTCACTGCCGCTGGCCACTAGCAGTTTCACGGGATTGCTCATTACAACCAACGGAGCGACCACCATCATCAATGTGAGATGCTGCACCATGTGACACCAGAAAAAAACTGTTGCGTACTGCCCTATCGGTCCTTGCGTAACCAAAAGTGTTAGTGATACTGCAACCGAGAATGCCAAAGTGCACTTACGGTTCCAAGGGTCTCCAGTTCTCATGTTGAATCTCTTGGTGCCCAGCCAATAAAGAATTGAAAAAATACTGAGGAAGAGCAACCAAAATAGCGAATAGAAACGCCCGCTTAGAAAAATTTCTAGAGCATCCATAAGGGAAGTCTAAGCAAACTACAAGATTTCTACTGTTATTCCCGCGAATTAACAGAAAAACGACATGCAAGGTAATAGAGTGCCAATAACCAACAAAGAAGTTGGTGAAGGTAGGGATGGTGCCCGTGAACAAAGCACTGCGAACACTCGGTGTTATCGCTATTGGATCTCTAGTGGTTAGCCTCTGTGTAGTTCTCGCTATGGGCGTAAGTAAACCCCCATCGATTTTGAAGGCAATCCAGAATGGCAAAGCGCAAACGCCAGAAGGACTGCTACCCGCAGCTCACATGGAGATAAGCATTTGGCCAGACAGTATGCAAGGTATGCACGGCGCACATGGTGGAGCGCATCCTGACTTTGTTAGCTACGGACCTACTTCTCACTTCCAGGTACCAGCACATTCAGTCGTAACAATAACTTTCAAGCAATACGACTCCGGTGAAAAAATTTGGAACCCATATTTTGCGAAAGTTCATGGAACTGTAGATGGCAGCATGACACTTGATGGCAAAAAAGTTACTGGAATAGATCCAAACGCTGTCGGCCACACATTCACAGTGCATGGCATGAATACTGGCCAGCCAGACATGTTCCTAAGTATTCCGTTACCTCCAACCGATGAAGAATCTGAACCAGAACCCAATGGATATGCGAAACCGCACATTATTACCGCTACTTTCATCACTGGTGCAGCCGGTCAATACATCTGGAACTGCGAATACCCGTGCGGGGATGGCTCATACGCCAAGTTTGGTAACGCTATGAGTACTGGTGGCTACATGTCTGGAATCTTTGATGTGGTTGATGCAAATGCTTAGTGAAACAGGTGAAGACACCACAAAACAATCAGGTAACCGAGTCAGTTCATTCCTATCCCGTAGAGATGTGCAACAAGCAATTAGAGCTTGGGTATTTTGGGCGGTAACCCTTGGCGGACTGGGCTACCTATTTATTCCGCACCTAATGGCCGACTCTGCTTCAAAAACAATGGACATTGTTAAAAGCACATTCATGGCTTTTTACTACACATCGGTACCAGTTGCCGCTGTTGTACTAGCGATCGCAACTCAAACAGTTCTGCACAATCGTCACACTGGCACAGCCCCACCACCAGATGACAATCCCGCTATAGAAACAAACCAGATGGCAAACATTGTTTGGGTAGTGATTTCTTCTGCACTATGCGTATTCCTTTTGGTTTGGGGCCTTGTCGTTGACAACGTAGTTGCTGAACCTTCTCGAGCTGCGAATGCCACAGTTGTAAACGTGACAGGACAGCAATGGATCTGGACCTTCAACTATCCAGACGCACATAAAGACACCAGCGAACTTTACCTACCAGTTGATCAACCAGTCATCTTCAAAGTTCAATCAAAAGATGTAACCCATGCATTCTGGATTGTGCAGATGGGCATCAAGATAAACGCAAATCGTGGCGAGATTACAGAAACAGCGGTAACTCCCAACAAGATCGGCGTTTTTGATGTTAGGTGCGCTGAACTCTGCGGACTTCTTCATGCTCACATGCAAACCCGAGTACATGTTGTATCAAAAGCAGACTACGAAAAGTGGCTAGCGAACCAAGGGAGCGTTGAACAATGGCCAGCGAGCTAATCACCGAAGATCGCACTCGTCACTCCGCCAAAAAATCGGTTGGCATAATTCGACATTTGAACCTCGGCACTGCGGTAATAGTTGGCGCTCTATTGGCAGTAACAGTCAACCGAATCGCGACCAAACTCATTATCGAAGGTGATGAAACATGGCGCCGGCACGATCAAATCGTCATGGCAACCATGCTTGCCTGGTTTATCGGATTCATGATCGGTATTGGCGCACTAGTTGGACCAACGAGATGGTTCTTTGGCAAAGATTTAAACCATGATGAAGCTATGTTCCTTGCTGGCAAGGATATGGGCATCAAGCGTTACTTTAGGTACACAACCGATCACAAAGTCGTTGGTATCCAATATCTGATTTTGACGATTGCATTATTTTTCATCGGTGGCGTCTTGGCCATGCTTATCCGAACCAATCTTGGTCATGAAAGTGGCGGTTTAATCCCGCCACAGGTTTACAACTCAATCGTCGGTTTTCACGGCCTAATCATGATTATCGCCACCATCATCATGATTACCGGACCATTCGGTAACTTCATCTTGCCAATCATGATTGGCGCTCGGGACATGGCTTTCCCCCGCCTAAATGCACTTAGCTTCTGGCTATTGATTTCGATTCTGCCAATCTTGGCAGCCACAATTGCGCTTGGCGGAATCCCGATGGGCTGGTCTGGCTACAACCCACTTGCTGACCAGGGCCCACTTGGTGTCGACTCGTACATTTTCACGATCGTTATCTTTGCTATTTCCAGCGCTGTTGCCGGCGCAAACATTACAACCACAGCCATGAAGATGCGGGCGCGAGGCATGAACTGGTCTCGAACCCCACTTTTCGTATTCGGCACGGTAGCCAGTGTGGCACTGGCCCTACCAGCTTTCCCAGTGTTCATGCTTTCACAGGTTATGTCGGCCATGGATCGCGCTTTCGGGGCCAACTTCTTCAACCCAGAATTCGGTGGCAGTGCCTGGCTGTATGAAAACCTGTTCTGGATTATGGGCCACCCTGAGGTCTACGTAATCCTGATTCCTGCTGTTGTGGCAATCATGGAAATAACCCCAGTGTTTGCGCGTAAGCCACTATTTAGTTTCAACATGGCGATAGTTGGAATCTTCGGCATCGTTGGTCTAAGTATTTTTGTTTGGGCACACCACATGTACATTTCAGGCTGGGCACCACTTCTTAATGGACCGTTCATGCTCACAACAGAGTTAATCTCCATTCCAACTGGCTTATTGTTCTTAGTTATCTTGGGCACGATTTGGCGTGGCAGTGTGTGGACTCGCCTACCGATGCTTTCGGTTTACGCACTGCTATTCAACTTCATCATTGGTGGCGTTACTGGCATTTTCCTTTCAGATGTTCCAGAGGACGCAGCTTTACATGGATCGATGTTCGTGACTGCTCACTTCCATTACACCTTGATGGGCGCTGGACTAACCGGTGCACTGGGCGCACTCGCCTACTGGTTCCCGAAAATGACTGGACGGATGCTCGACGAGAAGCTCGGTCGGATTTCCTTCTGGCTTGTGCAGATTGGTTTCACCGTTACCTTCTTTGGAATGTTCGCAGTTGGACTTGAAGGTCAACCGCGCCGCGTTGAGGCTTATGACATCATCTTCAAAAATGGCAACCTCATTTCAACTATGGGTGCTTACACAATTTTCATCGGAATGTTGATTTTGCTTGCTGCAGTCATCACCTCATGGCGCAACGGTGAAATCGCTGGTTCAAATCCGTGGGGCGCACAAACACTCGAGTGGATGACACCAACACCGGTTCCACTAGAGAATTTTGAGGTTCTCCCGGTAGTCACAACAAACCCTTACCAATACGGCATCAAACAAGAAACATCGAGCTGAGGTATTTATGACAACTCCAACACATGAAGTGATGCATCACGAGTCTGCCGCTACTGTCGGTGTACGGGATCGCCAAGGCGTACTACTCCTCGTTCTAGCAGATGCTGCATTCGCACTCTCCGTTGTTTTCTCATACTTCTATCTAAGAATGGGAAACACTCAGAACGGCTGGATTCCAGTTGATGGAGCCACAGCCGACAAGATGAATGGCTGGATTGTTGTCGGCGCATTAATTGCTTCCGCATTGCTATTTAGGTTGGGCTACCAGGCAACAGTTCTGAGTAACAAGGGCAAATCGCTTGCCTGCTATTCACTTGCTGGTATCGCATTGCTCGTATCTATTTGGATTCAACTGCAGCAGATTCTGCACATCCCATTTGGGATTTCTGAAGGCACCTATTCATCTTGTTACTACCTAATTACCTATACAAATCTGATTCACCTAGTTCTCACTGCCTTCATTGTGTTGGGTATTGCCAACCGAGATCGCATGGATCTTTTCGATAGTGAAAAACATTGGCACCCGCTTGTAAGTAACATCTGGCTTAACTGGGTAGTTATTTCAGCAGCGCTCGGTGCGATTTGTACCATGTTTGTTTAGTTACTCGACATCTCTTCCAAGATATTGTGAAACAAGCTCAACCGGAAGTCCCCTGCATTTATATCGATACAAGACGCTTAGAGAATCACAACGAAGCAGTCAAATAAAAAAGGTCCGATGCAGACGCACCGGACCTTTTTTAAAGTTAAATCAGGGGCCACCCTGGCTATGTACGCCACCGTCAACGTGAATGATCTCACCTGTGGTTGCTGGGAACCAATCTGAGAACAACGCAACACACGCCTTAGCTGTTGGCACGGTATCGCTAGTGTCCCAACCAAGTGGAGCGCGCTTTTGCCATAGCGCCTCGAAGTCTTCAAAACCTGGAATGCCATTTGCTGCAGTGGTCTGTAGCGGACCAGCAGCCACCAAGTTAACCCGGTGACCCTTAGGCCCAAGTTCACGTGCCAAGTAGCGAGTAGTCGCCTCAAGCGCTGCTTTAGATACGCCCATCCAGTCGTAGTAAGGCCAAGTAACAGTGGCATCGAAGTCCAGGCCGAGAATCTGACCACCACGGCCTTCCATCATTGGCAAGCAAGCAACCGCAAGTGATTTAAACGAGAACGCTGAGACTTCCAGAGCAACCTGAACATCTTCCCAAGGGGTGTTCAGGAAGTTACCGCCCAAAGCAGATGTTGGTGCGAAAGCAATTGAATGTAGAACGCCATCAAGGTGCGGCATGTGCTCGGCCAGTGCGGCTGGCAAGTTTGCTATATCGTCGTTGTTGGTCACATCAAGTTCAACTAACGCTGGCGGGGCTGGCAACTTAGAAGCCACCCGCTTTGTAATGTTGGCTACGCGACCATAAGAAGAAAGCACTACGTTCGCGCCTTCTTCTTGAGCGATTTTTGCCACATTGAATGCAATAGACGACTCTTTAAGTACGCCCGTTACCAATAGATTTTTGCCGTCAAGAATTCCCATAGTTGTATTAGTGTCCCATACCTAGTCCGCCATCTACGGGAATGACAGCACCCGTGATGTATCCAGCTGCTGGAGATGCCAAGAAAACAGCCACATCTGCGACTTCTTCCGGAGTTGCATAACGACCCAATGGCACATTTCCAACAATTTCATTCTTACGATCTTCCGAGAGTTCAGCAGTCATGTCCGTGTCAACGAATCCTGGGGCAATGACATTGCTGGTGATTCCGCGTGAGCCAAGTTCACGAGCAAGTGAGCGTGCGGCTCCGACCAAACCCGCTTTAGATGCCGAGTAGTTAACCTGACCAGCAGAACCTAAGAGACCTACCACGCTCGACATGAAAATTAAACGTCCAGTGCGGGCCTTCATCATTGAACGTGATGCTCGTCGTGCAATGCGAATTGCGCCAACCAAGTTGGTGTTTAGGACATCGTTGATGTCGTCGTCGCTCATGCGCATAATCAAGCCATCACGAGTGATGCCTGCATTGGCAACCGCTACCTCAACGGGACCCCATGTGGCCTCAATCTGGTCAAAAGCGGCGTCAACACTCGCGGTGTCTGAAACATCGCACTTGACCACGTGCAGTCCTGGGATCTCATCGCCAGTGCGACTAGTAACAACAACAGTGTCGCCGTTATC